>NZ_FTNV01000001.1:602839-904258 GCF_900156535.1 Roseovarius nanhaiticus
CAGACATGCAGAAATAAGCGATGCGCACGCGTTCTGGATCATGACTTGACCCTCCCCCCGCTGGAACGCCCATCTTCTGAACTGCAAAGCAATCGGAGCACGTCATGACAAAAAATCATCCACACCACCATGACGGCAGCGTCGGACACAACGTGCCGGAGGGTGCAAAGTCCGCACAGGATCCTGTTTGTGGCATGACGGTTGCCGTCACTGAAGAGACCCGCCACGAGGATTTCGGCTCGGAGCGATTTCACTTCTGCTCCGAAGGCTGCCAAGCGACATTCCAGAGCGACCCATGGTATTACGCTTCTGGCCGCAGCAGGGAAGCCGCTGTCGCGGCGACCCCCGGAACGCAATACACATGCCCGATGCATCCCGAAGTCATCCGCGATGAGCCTGGCGCGTGCCCGATCTGTGGCATGGCGCTTGAGCCGCTTCTGCCCACGGATGAACCCAGCGAGGAACTGGTCGATTTCACGCGGCGCATGTGGATCAGCGCGGTGGCGGCGGTGCCGCTGGTGATCCTGACTATGGGCGAGCTTGTCGGCCTGCCGGTCAGGGACTGGCTGGGTCACCAACTGGCCATCTATATCGAGTTCGTTCTGGCGACGCCTATCGTGCTCTGGGCCGCGGCGCCATTTTTCCGCAGAGGCTGGGAGTCGATCCGCAATGTTTCGCCCAACATGTGGACGTTGATCGCGCTCGGTGTCGGCGCGGCATATCTCTACTCACTTTTCGCGACCTTTCTGCCGGGCGTTTTTCCCGCCGAATACAGGATGGGTGAAAGCGTCGGCACGTATTACGAGGCCGCGGTTGTCATCATCACGCTGATTTTCGTAGGTCAGGTGCTGGAGTTGCGAGCGCGCGAGAAAACAGGTGACGCAATCAAGGCGCTGCTCGATCTGGCGCCGAAGACAGCCCGGCGCATCCTTCCAAATGGCGATGAATATGAGGCCCCCCTCGAAAACATCCGTGAAGACGATCTTCTGCGCGTTCGGCCTGGTGACAGCGTCCCGGTGGATGCGGAGGTCGTCGAGGGACATTCAAGCATCGATGAAAGCATGATCACCGGCGAACCGCTGCCCGTAGAGAAACGGGAGGGTGATCGCGTGACCGGGGGCACGATTAACAAGAACGGCACATTGGCGATCCGGGCCACCCAGGTCGGCGCAGACACGATGTTGGCCCAGATCGTCGAGATGGTCGCCGGTGCGCGCCGCTCCCGGGCGCCGATCCAGGGCATGGCCGACAGGGTTTCGTCGATCTTCGTCCCGACCGTCGTGGCCATTGCGCTGACCTCTTTCGCTGTCTGGCTCTGGATCGGTCCAGATCCAGCATTGGCTTTCGCCATTGCCTCTGCGGTTTCCGTGCTAATCATCGCTTGCCCCTGTGCCTTGGGCCTTGCCACGCCGATCTCGATCACGACTGCCGCCGGGCGCGGGGCGCAAGCCGGCGTTTTGATCAAGGATGCCGAAGCGTTGGAGCGCATGGCGCGGGTCGACACGCTGATCGTGGATAAGACAGGAACGCTAACCGAAGGACGCCCCAAGCTTACCGATGTCGTGGCCATGGCTGATATCATTGACGAGACCCTTCTTGGGCTGGCCGCCGCGCTGGAGCGTGGATCGGAGCATCCCTTGGCCGAAGCAATCGTTGAGGGCGCCCGGACCCGCGATATCGTCATTGAGAAGGCGTCGGATTTCGAGTCTGTGACCGGGAAGGGTGTGCAAGGACTGGTCGGAGGTAGACAAGTTGCCCTTGGCAACCCGGCGATGATGACCGAGTTGGGCATCGATACGCAAGAAGCCGACAAGGCCGCCGATGAGTTACGCGCTCAAGGCAAGACCGCGATGTATGTTGCGCTGGACGGCGCACTCGCCGGGCTGGTGGCTGTTGCCGATCCTATCAAGGAAACCACCGCCAGCGCGATCCGCGAGCTTCACGCGGTCGGCCTTCGGGTCATCATGGCGACAGGCGACAATCAGCGCACCGCAGAAGCCGTCGCCGGGCAACTGGGCATCGACGAAGTTCGCGCTGGCGTTCTGCCCGAGGACAAGAAAGCGCTGGTGGAAGAGTTGCGCGCAAAAGGCGCCTCCATTGCCATGGCAGGCGACGGGGTCAACGACGCTCCGGCCCTCGCAGCCGCCGATGTGGGCATCGCAATGGGCACAGGTGCGGATGTTGCTGTAGAAAGCGCCGGCATCACGCTCCTGAGCGGCGACCTTGTCGGTATTGTCAGGGCACGCAAGCTGGCCAAGGCTACGCTTCGGAACATCAAGCAGAACCTTTTCTTTGCATTCATCTACAACGGGGCTGGAGTGCCGATTGCCGCCGGCATCCTCTATCCCTTCACAGGCATTTTGCTTTCACCCATGATCGCAGCCGCCGCCATGAGCCTGTCGTCGGTTTCAGTCATTACGAATGCACTTAGATTGAGGCGGCAGAAGCTCTGATGACATGGCTGAGCACAGATCATCACGGTTTGCCCTTCGCTTGCGTTCACGCGCTTCTTACTTGACCTGCGTATGATTAATCGTAACTCAAGGGTATGGTAGCTTCATTCCGCAATTGCAGGCCGAGACTGGTCGTCCGACTGGCACATACCGTGCTCATGGGCGTCATGCTCTTGGCGATTGCGATGCTGCCCGCCGCAGCGAATGACATGATCTGCCTGCCCGGCAATCAGATGGAAGCCCAGCACGAGGTCGCTATGTCGGCCGATCATCATCCCGTTGATTGCATGACGAGTGCCAAGCAAATGGACGACAGCGATCAGTTCGATCACATGTCAATGGACGCGACAGAGCCTGGTGGCGCGCCAGATGCGTCCATGCATTGCATGCCAGCGATCGGAACTGCGCTCACCTCGGTAGAGATGGCTGCGCCCGTCCTCGTAGGCACCTTGGTGGAAAGTGGCGGCTGGCCGATCGAAGCCTCCACGCTGCCCTCACGCGCATCTTCTACTCAAGACCGCCCTCCTCAAGCCCTCTGATCACTCTTTAGCTGTGCAAGCTCAGGAGGGCTTGCGCGCGATTTTGATCGAATTAGGCGGCACCCCAACGGGTGATCGCATCAGAGGCAAACATGCGTGGACGTTATTCGGCTTTGGCCGCACTTGCCCTCGTCGCGGGCGCGGCGGGCGGTATCTATCTTGAAAGACTGCACCTGAATCCGTCTGATGAGGCGGGCGCGGGTGGAGAAGAGGCTCTTTATTGGGTCGCACCCATGGATCCGAACTTCCGTCAACCCGGCCCCGGCAAATCGCCTATGGGGATGGATCTGATCCCGGTCTATGCCGGTCAGGAAGCCGCGGGCGATCCCGCCGAGGTGATGCTCTCGGGCGCCGAAATCAATGCGATCGGCGTGCGCACCGCCTTTGCCCGGCGCGAGAACGTGGCACGCAAGGTCGAGACCGTCGGATTTGTCGAGTATGACGAGCATCTGACCAGTCACGTCCATACCCGTGTCGAGGGTTGGATTGAGGTCATGAACGTGCGCGCCATCGGGGATCCGGTGACCAAAGGCGACGTTCTCTTCGAAATGTTCTCGCCCGTCATCGGCTCGTCCAGCAGCGATCTGATCCGCGCGCTCGAGGCCGGAAACTCGCGCATCATCGATGCAGCGCGCAACGCGCTTCGCAGTCAGGGCATGTCTGACCGGCAGATCACCCAGATCGAGGAAAGCCGCACCCTGGCCCGTAATATCGAGGTCCTTGCGCCACAGGACGGTGTCGTGATCTCGCTCGAGGCCGCCGAGGGGATGTATCTGCAGCCTGGCACGCGCGCGGTATCGCTAAGCGATCCCAGCGCCGTCTGGCTAATCGTAGATGTGTTCGAGCGCGATATCGCGCGACTGAACGAGGATATGCGCGCCGCCGCCCGATTCGAGCATCTGCCCACACGCGCCTTTGAAGGCCAGATCGACTACATCTATCCCGAACTCGACCCCGAAACCCGCACCCTGCCTGTTCGACTGAAATTCGACAATTCCGACGGCGCGCTGCGCCCCGGCATGTTCAGCAAGATCAGCCTGATGCCCAGCGACGACCGGATGGCCCTGACAGTGCCGTCCGAGGCGATTATCCGCACCGGCTCGGCCGAGCGCGTGGTCTTGAAAACGGGTGACGGCACCTTCAAGCCGCGCCTCGTGACAACCGGTCTGCGCGACGCCTTCGGCGAGGGCGGGCGCACCGAGGTTATGCAAGGTCTTGCACCCGGCGAAGAAGTCGTCGCCTCGGCGCAGTTCCTGATCGACAGCGAAAGCGCGCTGAACGCAGGCATGATGCGCATGGCCCCGACCGAGGCGGCGCCCGCCCCCGGCACGGGCACGCTCGTCGCGCTCGATGCCGAGGCACGCGTGGCCACGATCCGCCACGGCGCGCTCGAGGCGCTGGACTGGCCCACGATGACCACCGACTTCACCCTGCGCGCTGATGTCCCGTTGGACGGGCTGGAAGTGGGGCAGGAGGTCGCGTTTCGCGCGGTGCGCGGCGCGGATGGCCTCTTGGGGCTGACCATGCTTGGCACCGATGACGGTGTTGCGGCGACCGGCACGGGCCGGGTCACGGCAGTAACACCGGATGGCAAGTTGGCGCTGTCGCACGACCCCATTCCGGCCCTCGGTTGGCCGGCGATGGAGATGGACATGCCGGTCGCGGGTTTCGATCCGGGTTCGGTGCCCATCGACGCGCCTGTGGAGTTCGATCTGTCGAAGGGCGCGGACGGTCTCTTCACCATCGTCGCGGTGCGCGCCGAGGGGATGGACGAGGAAATGGATATGTCCCACTCCGAAATAAAGGGCGCCATGGAGGTGCCGCCCATCACCGTCACCGGCACCATCGACGCCGTCGATGCGGGCGCGCGTAAGGCGACCATCAGCCATGGCCCCATTAGCGAGATCGGCATGCCCGGAATGACGATGGACTTTGGCTTGGCCAAGACGCTGGACACGAGCAGCCTGGTCACCGGTCAGGACATGATCCTAACCTTCGCGCGGCCGGACGGCATGACGATGGTGCTGGATAAGGCCGAACCCGTCATTCCACCAATGGAGGTGAGCGGCACGATCAATTCAGTCGACGCCGTGACGGGCCAGGCCAACATCACGCACGGACCGATGACCGAGATCGGAATGCCGGGGATGACCATGGATTTCGCGATTGATCCTTCGGTCAATGCCGCAACGCTCCCCACGGGCGAGGATGTTACCCTGGAGCTGCGCCGCAACCCTGACTTCTCAATGACCCTCGTGGGCATCACAGAGGGGGCAGGCGAATGATCCGCGCCATCATTAAGGCGTCCATCGCCAACCGCGTCATCATCCTCGCGCTGGCGATCATGATGGGCGTCGTAGGCGTGTGGGCCATCCGCTCGACTCCGGTGGACGCCATTCCCGATCTGTCGGACGTGCAGGTGATCGTGCGCACGCCCTATGCGGGCCAGGCGCCGCAGGTGGTCGAGGACCAGATCACCTATCCCATCGCCACTGCCATGCTGGCCGTTCCGGGCGCCCGCGACGTGCGCGGCTTTTCCTTTTTCGGCGACAGCTACGTCTATGTCGTCTTCGAGGATGGCACAGACCTTTACTGGGCGCGCAGCCGCGTTTTGGAGTATCTCGCGCAGATCACGTCGAACCTGCCTGAGGGGGCCTCGCCCGAGCTGGGCCCCGATGCCACCGGCGTCGGCTGGATCTATCAGTATGCGCTGATTGACCGAACCGGGGGGCATGACCTCTCGGAGCTGCGCAGCCTGCAGGACTGGTTCCTGAAATACGAACTGCAGACCGTCGAGGGCGTCTCCGAGGTCGCCACGATCGGCGGCATGGTCAAGCAATACCAAGTCGTCGTCGATCCGGACAAGCTGCGTGCCTATGACGTGACGCTGGGCCAGATCAGGTCCGCCATAGAGAACGCCAACCGCGAAACCGGTGGCAGCGTGATCGAAATGGGCGAGGCCGAGTTCATGGTCCGCTCGACGGGCTATGTCGACGAGCTGGCCGATATCGCCAAGGCCCCGCTGATGGTCAATGATCGGGGCGCGGCCCTGACGATTGGCGACATCGCCGATATTCGCCTTGGACCTGAGATGCGCCGCGGCGTAGGCGAGCTGAATGGCGAGGGCGACGCCGTGGGCGGTGTGGTGATCCTGCGCTGGGGCGGCAACGCGCTCAGCACGATCAAGGCGGTCGAGGCGCGGATGGAGGAACTGCGCAGCAGCCTGCCCGAGGGCGTCGAGATCGTCACGACCTACAACCGCGCAGGCGTGATTGAGCGGGCAATCGAAAACCTACAAAAGAAGCTGACCGAGGAATTCATCGTCGTCATCCTCGTCTGCGCAGCGTTCCTGCTGCACATCCGCTCGTCCCTGGTGATCCTCGTCTCGCTGCCCCTTGGTATCGCGGCGGCCTTCATCGTGATGAAGTTTCAAGGGGTGAATGCCAACATCATGTCGCTGGGCGGCATCGCCATCGCCATTGGCGCCATGGTGGACGCCGCCATCGTGATGATTGAGGCGATGCACCGACGGCTTGAGAAGGAGAAGATCACACCCGAGAACAGGTGGCGTATCGTCAGCGAGTGCGCCTCAGAAGTGGGGCCAGCTCTCTTTTATTCGCTGGCCATCATCACGGTCAGTTTTCTGCCGGTCTTCGTGCTCGAGAGCCAGGAAGGGCGCCTCTTCAAGCCGCTCGCATTTACCAAGACCTATGCGATGGCCGCCGCCGCGATCCTGTCGATCACGCTGGTGCCCGTATTGATGGGCTATTTCGTGCGCGGGCGCATCATCCCCGAGCGCAAGAACCCGCTGAACCGGCTGATCATCTGGATTTACCGACCCTTCCTTGACGCGGCCGTCGCGTGGCCTTGGGCCACGACCCTTCTGGCGGGCCTTTTGGTCGCGTCCATGTGGTGGCCGCTGCAAAGGATCGGGACCGAGTTCATGCCCGAGCTGAACGAGGGCGATTTCCTCTACATGCCGACGCTCTATCCGGGCGTCTCCATCGGCAAGGCTCGTGAGGTGCTCCAACAGAGCGACCGGATGATCGCCACCATTCCCGAAGTCGAGACTGTCCACGGCAAGCTGGGCCGCGCTGACACGGCCACCGATCCTGCGCCGCTGACGATGATCGAGACGACGATCCAGCTGAAGCCCGAAGCCGAATGGCGCGAGGGCATGACGATGGACCGCATTCGCGATGCACTGGACCGCGCGGTGCAAATTCCCGGCGTCACAAACGTCTGGATCCAACCCATCAAGAACCGCATCGACATGCTGGCGACCGGCATCAAGACACCCGTCGGCGTCAAGATATCCGGTGCGGACCTGAAAGTAATCGAGCAGATCGGGATCGAGGTCGAGCGCGTGGTCGGCGGCATCAAAGGCACCGCCTCGGCCTATGCCGAGCGTCCCATCGGCGGGCGCTTCATCGAGATCAACCCCGACCGAGACGCGGCCGCGCGCTACGGGATGAGTGTGCGGGATGTGCAGGACATCGTGCAGACCGCTATCGGCGGCATGCAGGTGTCGGAATCCGTCGAGGGCCTTGAGCGCTATCCCATCAACCTACGCTACCCACAGGACTGGCGCAGCAGCCCCGAGGCGCTGCGCGATCTGCCCGTCGTCACGCCGCAGGGCGCGCATATCCCGCTGGGCACCCTGACCGAGATCAGCATCGAAGACGGCCCCGGCATGATCCGCTCGGAAAACGCGCGGCGCACCGGCTTTGTTTTTGTCGATATAGCGGGGCGCGATCTGGGAGGTTACGTTCAGGAGGCACGCGCGTTGGTGGCCGAAGAGGTCACCCTGCCGCCGGGCTATTCGATCACATGGTCAGGCCAGTATGAATATATCGAGCGGATGCAGGAGCGGCTGAAACTTGTTGGCCCGGCCACCCTGCTGATCATCACGCTGATGCTGTTCATGGCCTTCAACCGGGTGATCGAGGTGGGCATCATCCTCGCCGCGCTGCCCGTCGCTTTGGCGGGCGGCGTCTGGTTCCTTTGGTATCTCAGCTTCGACATCTCTGTGGCCGTATTGGTCGGCTTCATCGCGCTGGCCGGCGTAGCTGTCGAGACGGCGATCGTGATGCTGCTCTACCTCAACCTCGCTTGGGAGAAGCGGAGAGGCGAGGCTTCGCAGGAGCGGCGCGAGATGACACCGCTGGACGTCGAGGAGGTTGTCTTCGAGGGGGCGTTATTGCGCGTGCGGCCCAAGGTGATGACCGTTGCGACCATCTTCGCTGGACTGATCCCGATTATGTATGGCACTGGCACAGGCTCGGAGATCATGCAGCGCATCGCCGCCCCGATGGTGGGCGGCATGGCTACCGCAACCCTCCTCACCCTCTTCGTCATTCCGTCGATCTTCGTGATCTGGAAACGGCTGGCCCTGAAACGGGTCAACCGCGAATTGCTGACACCGGCCACGCCGGATGCAGCGCAAACCCCGGCCGAATGAAGGCCGGACCCTTCCCTGACCTGAAAGGATATCCCATGAAACCTCTTCTCCTCACGATCGCCCTTGGCATGTTAACTGGCCCTGCTATCGCCCAGACCAGCAGCGAAATGGACCACACTAAAATGGATCATTCGGAGATGAACATGAGCGCAGAACAAATGAGGGGCGCTGTCCACACCACGGCTACGCTGAACTCCCTGAGCGATGGCATGGCCAATGTCAGCCATGAGCCGATCCCCGAAATCGGCTGGCCCGCTATGACTATGGATCTGCCTGTGACAGAGGACGCTCAAATGATGGGCGACATCGCTGAGGGCGATACAGTGACCCTCATGCTGATCAAGGGCGCCGATGGCATGTATGCAATCGGCGGCATGATGCCTGAGTAGTCCAGCGGGTAACCCGCAGATAGGGCGGGAAGAGGCTTCTTCCCGCTCAGATTGCCAATTCGGAAACCGATTGGGGGAACGAACCCCGCATCTGATCCGGGCTCTTCGATGAGGGGGATGACGCGTGCGAAATACCCCAACGTCCGAACCTCCACAGGGCGCGATGGAGCGCGCCTGCGGGCCATGTGGATTGCATGCTTACCCGTTCTGGTCTTAAGAAAATTTCGCTCCCGTCAGAGGCAGCGCTCCGTCGGATCCTCACCGCCAACGATTGGCGGTCCTTCGGCGGAGCACAGGAATTCTACGCTTCTCGCTTCGCCGAAGAATTTCCCGGTCATCTACATTTGTGATGCGTGCAAAAATCTTGGCTTCTGCGCCTAATGGCTGCCGGTGCTCGCTAGCAAAGCACCGGCAGCCCAGCCTTCAGCTGGCGTCCTTGAACTCGGCGTATTCGCCGCGCACCTGAACAGTGACGGTGGCCTCCGAGCTGTCGCGGTTGCGCCAGAACCAACCGTGTTCGCCGTCGAACTCGGCGACAAGTTCGCCTTCGTCTCCGGTGGAGCCGCGGCCCTTGTCATAGGTCACCGACTGCCCACCACCATGGCCATGCATGTCGAAGTTCACGCGACCGCCTTCGACGAGCATTCGGTATTCCACCTTCTGGCCTTCTTCCATAACGAGTTTCCACTCTGCTGAGTCGCCGGGGGCAAGCGTAAAGCTTGTTTCATCGCGCCAGCCTTCGACCTCTTGCGCATATGCGCTGCCGACAAAAATCCCGAAGATGTCACCCATCAAGCTGGACTGATCCTCTGTGCCGAGCTCCAACAGCCTGTCGGCTTCGGCCTCTTCTGCCAGCTGGACCTTGATCTCGCCCATCTCCGCCAACCCGAGCACACCACCGATCCCGGTCGGATCGATGTTGTATTCGGCTGGAAGCACCACTGTGATCAAGATTGCGGCCGCGCTGGCGGCGGCGATCGCGGTAGACCGGAGCAGTTGCGTGGAGCTCGGCAGCTCTTCAAGACTTGGTTTTTCTGCGTTGAACATTTGGGTCTCCTATTTCTCAGGTGGCTACGAAATAGCCGGTGATCTGAAGGCCCATGAGGATGAACCCCATGGACATCATGACGACGTTGGCGGTGTAGGCCTGGCGGAAGAAATTCGGGGATTTCCGCCAGTAGCCCATGACGATGAGGATGACGCCAAGTGCCATTAGTTGGCCCAGCTCGACTCCCACATTGAACGCCAGAAGATTGGCCAGCAGCCCTTCCGACGCGATATCGTAGTCGAGGATCTTGGTAGCCAGGCCCGTTCCGTGGAAAAAACCGAAGATCAGTGTCGCGGCCTTAGTGTTGGGCTGGACCCCGAACCAGCGTTGGTATGCACCCAGATTGTCGAGGGCCTTGTAGACGACCGAGAGGCCGATGATCGCATCGACGATGTAGGCGTTGATGCCCCAGCCAAACCAGACACCCGCCAACATTGTCGTTGAATGGCCGACAGCGAAGATGCTGACGTAGATGCCGACATCTTTCATCTTGTAGAGAAAGAAGACGACACCCAGCAGGAACAGGATGTGATCGTAGCCGGTAACCATATGTTTGGCCCCGAGATACATGAAGGGAATGATGTTCACCCCCCAGATCTCCTGGATATAGCCCGCATCCCCGGGCGTGACGTTATGGGCAAGCGCATGGCCCGTGCTTAGAAAGAGCAATGAGAGTGTGATGGCGGACAGGACCACGATCCGGCGCATACCTGGATCGGTCCAGCCCAGATGGACTGTTTTCATGGATTGAACTCCGCGAATGGTTGGAATGATCGATGGCGCCCGAGAGGCGCGGGCGATCACACGCGCGGTGGTCGTTCGATCAGGTCCATTCTCAGAGGATGAGCGAAGGCCGAACTCAGCCGCCATGCTGCCTTGTAGATATCCAGCGGTTGACCGGCAGGATCGTGGGCAAGCACCAGTGCCTGACTGTGATCATGATCGACGCTGTCATGGCTGTGTCCGTGCATGGCCCAAGCAAGGTCTTCCTCGAGTCCGTGCGAATGCCCATGCTCTGCAATCGTTTCCGAGTGCTCCTGGAGCACATCCAGCACCGTGGGGACATGGGACGTCGTGGGCATGATTGACCAGACAAGAACGGCCACGCAGAGAAGCGTCGCGAAGGCGGCTTTTCCGAGTCTACGTGAAGCTGTCATCAAGCCTGCCTGTCCGCTCTATTTGTTTGCAGCGCCGTCACTGCGCTATCTTGTTCTATCCCCCCTGGGAGGATACGACACTAGTATGTCAGACACACACACTCATGCAAGTCATCCTGCGCTCATTGCCCGGCTGAAACGTGCCGACGGTCACCTTCGCTCGGTTATCGCGATGTTGGAGGATGGCAAACCCTGCCTCGACGTCGCCCAGCAGCTTCAGGCTGTCGAGAAGGCCGTGACGAATGCCAAGCGCGTGCTGATACATGAGCATATTGACCACTGCCTCAATATCGACGGATCAGAGACCGATCGTGCTGAACTCAAGGCGATCACCCGCTATCTGTGAGCGCACCATGCTGGCCATTCTCGCTGATCGAACCTACCGGCATCTTTTCCTGGCGCAGGTCGTGGCGCTCCTTGGCACCGGCCTTGCGACGATGGCGCTTGGCCTCTTGGCCTTTGATCTTGCGGGAGACCGGGCCGCGCTCGTGCTCGGCACCGTCTTCACGATCAAGATGGTGGCTTATGTCGGCATCGCACCGATCGCAGGCGCATTTGCCGACCGCCTTCCGCGCCGCGCCATGCTGGTCACCCTGGATCTGATCCGGGCGGCGGTGGCACTGGCGCTGCCCTTCGTCACCGAAATCTGGCAGGTCTATGTTCTGATCTTCCTGCTGCAGTCGGCCTCTGCCGCCTTCACGCCCACATTTCAGGCAACGATCCCCGATGTCCTGCCGGACGAGGCGCGCTATACCCGTGCGCTCTCACTGTCGCGCCTGGCCTATGATCTGGAGAATATCGTCTCGCCCGCCCTGGCCGCGATGCTGCTAGCGGTGATGAGTTACAACACGCTGTTTCTCGGCACTGTCGCGGGCTTTGTTGCTTCTGCACTGCTGGTGCTGTCGGTCATCCTGCCCAGTCCCAAGGCGACGAAGCCGCGCGGGATCTATGACCGGACCACCCGGGGCATCCGCATCTACCTCGCCACTCCGCGGCTGCGCGGACTGCTGGGCCTGAATCTGGCTGTCGCTTCCGCAGGCGCGATGGTTCTCGTCAACTCCGTGGTTCTCGTGCGAGGGCAACTGGGGCTCGATGATACCGCCCTGGCCTGGACCATGTTCGCCTTCGGGGCAGGAAGCATGATTTCGGCGCTTGCCCTGCCGCGCTTGCTCGACAGGTTGCCTGACAGACCGATGATGGTGGCCGGCGCATGGCTCATGGTCGCCGCGCTGCTGGGGATCGCAGGCGTCATCCTGGTCTTCGGGTTGAGCTGGCCGCTTCTGCTGTTTGTCTGGCTGCTGATCGGCTTGGGCAACTCGGCCGTGCTGACGCCCTCAGGCCGCCTCCTACGCCGCTCTGCACACCCGGAGGACCGCCCCGCGATCTTCGCCGCGCAATTTGCGCTGTCCCATGCTTGCTGGCTGCTGACCTATCCGCTGTCCGGCTGGTTGATGACCGCGTTCGGAACGTTGCCCGCGCTCTTGGTGCTGGCCGGTCTGGCGGCGATCGGCATCGGGGCGGCACTTCGGTTCTGGCCCGCCAAAGCGCTGGATAGTCTGCCTCATGAGCACCCGGACCTGCCGCCTGATCATCCGCATCTTGAGGGGCAAGTCGGCAAGGTTCACCGGCACGAAATCATCATCGACGATCTGCATCGCCATTGGCCCATGCGCGGCTGACATGCTGTCACTCTTTGGCCTGTTTTCAGCGGCCTTCCTCGCTGCCACTCTGATCCCCGCCCAGTCCGAGGCTGTGCTGGCAGGTCTACTTTGGACTGGCAGCCATCCCGTCTGGCTGGTGATTTTGGTGGCCACAGCCGGGAATGTTCTCGGCTCTGTAGTCAATTGGATTTTCGGGCGATACCTCGCTCACTTTGCTGATCGGCGCTGGCTCCCGGTGTCTCCAAAGCAGATTGAGCGCGCCTCCGGTTGGTATCGAAAATGGGGGTTCTGGAGTCTGCTGGGCAGCTGGTTGCCCATCGTCGGAGACCCGTTGACCCTGGCCGCGGGCCTGCTGAAAGAGCCATTCTGGCGCTTCGTGCTCATCGTGACTTTCGCGAAAGGCGGGCGCTACATCGTGCTGGCGATGGTCACTCTCAACTACGTGTAAAACGCGGACCGGACAGCCTCGCACCCGCTTTTGAAAAAACGCTTTCGTGACATCGCGGAAAACGTTGGGAGAGGTGTTTTCGACCCTCTGCTGACCTTGGTGACAAATTAAATTGTTGGAACGCAGCATCCCGAACCCGCCGTTGCTCCCAATTGGGGGCGGGCTGCATGCGCCTTCATATTTTACTACAAAGATAACAGTGGTGTCGTTATATTTTGTAAGAGTTGAGGCGCAGGCCAAAGTTATCGTAAAGAAAAGAGATACTTAATTATGGATAAAGTCGACCTGAGTGGCGCCAATGACAAGCTGAACCAACTTAGAGAAAGTGGCGTTGAGTCTGCCACCAATCTACCGTTCGAACTACTTAATAGACGCACCAACAAGACCACAAAGCTGGCTGCAAACTCTGGTGCGAAAGAGCCAATGGACGGCGCCAACCGCTGGTTCGACTATGAGTTTTCAGAACCCGTTTTCTTGTGTGAAATTGTCATTGTTATGGAGAACTATACCTCCTACGACACTTTCGAAGTAAAATGGGAAATGGCACAAGGTGGTGAAATAAGACAGGAAATCTCAAGGGATTCTGACACTACATACCGCTGCAACGTTAATCAGTTGATTAGGTCAGTTTCATTCCGGCCGCCGAAGAAATGGTGGACAGCAGCTAAATTGAATTCCGTCTCTCTAATAGGCTTCCAGTCTGGTGAATTAGAAGAGTTTGTTCGTCTTGTTACACGTCTAGACCGGTTCAAATCAGACATTGTTAAGGATAGTGAACGCGCTATCAAAAGTGCGGAAGAAGCAAACGCCAAACTCGATACCTTGCGCCAAGAACGCGATGAGCTGAACGGTAAAATAACCGAAGCTAAAGGGACTGTTACAGACCTGAACAATCAGATTGGCCGCCTGACAGAGGAACGAAATGGACTGGTTGCAGACGTCAAAAAACGCGAAGAAACCGCTGTCACTCTGGAAGAACAAGCGGAGGCGATCAAAGAGCATATCGCGGAACGAAATGCTGAGCGTTCAGGGCTTGCCACTGAGATTGCCGAGCAGAAACAGGAACTACGATTACTTCAAGATGACATCAACATGTTCCCAACAGAGATAAGCGGGTTCGTCTCGCAAGCTTCTCAAAATACTAAGACGTATTGGCAGCTGTCTTGGATTCCAATAATTCTTCTGGTCATCATGGCCGGGCTGCTAGTCTTCAATGCAGCAAACCTCACTACCGTAATCGACGAATATGAGAACGCGAGGATATTCTCGATCCTTGTAACGCGTATCCCCTACATCGTGATAGCCACTGCAATTATCGGTGCGGCTTATAAACTAGCAGCGTTGTTAGTTGGAGAGATAATGAGAATCAACCAGCAGCGCCTCAACCTGTCCAAGGTCAGCATTATTGCAACGGACGTCTCTAAGGCATCCGAGGAAGGGCTAGAAGACCTACCCGACGAGGAAATCTATGCGCTCCGCACACGCCTCAAGATGGATATGCTGCGCGACCATATGAAGGAATACCTTTCCAAAGATTTCGTTGCATCGTTACCACGAGAGCGCCGCGACGTTAAGCCCAAGGCAGACGAAGGGACCATCGAAGTAGAGGGAGAGAATGAAGCCGATCACTCAAAACCGTAGTGCGAGAAAGCTGTCACCGTCATTGCGTTGAGATGGCAGAGCCGCTTGGCGCCCCCTCCAATTTATGCATAAGGAGTCGAATGGTCGAAGGTCAGCTCTTCAAGGTGAAAAGCAGGAATAGCGCAGCCGCAGAGGAAGTCCGCTCTCCGCCCTTTTACCCGATGAGCTCGGTTGGGTGATAGCTGCCCAACATGGGTGATTACCCTGCGTCAGATCCAAACCGCTCTTCCAATCTTCCACAGTCCCGAACAGGGCTCACCGCAGAGACACGGGTTATGGCTTCTATCCGATCCAGAGATAGATTGCGGCCACTGCTCTTGAGACCATATGACCGTTGCGTTCGAGTAGTTTGGTGGCCGAGGGCGCTGGCGATCATCTCGGAATCGAACCGGTCTGAGTTCTTCATGTCGGCGGCCACCGCATGCCGGAACACGTAAGGTGTCAGGTTATGCCGAAGGCTGGGGAACGCCAGTTTGCCCAATCGGGTCACAAGTTTCCCAAGGCTGACCGAAACCCGGCGATGCCTTTCCGACGCCGGCAGCGGAATTCCATTGGCGTCCTTGCCCGGGCTCGACACGGTCAGGTGCAGATTGCCTTTATCTCGAAGCGTTTCTCGAAGCCATCTTGCCTCAGGCGCCTCGCATGCGATCTCAATCTCACGGACCGATTGCCCCTTGGCTGGCAAAGCCTCATGAAGCTGTGTCATGCACTTTGCACCTTTTATCAGGAAGATCAGCCGGTCCGCACCTTCCACTTCAATAAGACGAATATCGACGCCGTAATCCTCCGAAAACTCTGCCGGCCGCGCACCAGTGAGCATCATGGTCGCCAAGATCGCCTGCCGCGTGATGTCCAGATGTCGGTCCCTTGCGATTGAAGAGGTCCACAAGTGGCTGCGCCAATCATAATTGGGAAAAGCGTCACGCTTCCGGCGTTCGTGATGGCCGAGCGCCGATAAAGTTGACTGAGCCGACCGATCCCGCCGGCGCCTGGTGTCTGGCGCGGTCTTGTCCTCTCGTTTTCGGGTGCGGGCTTGGTCATGGAACGGATCTGGAGGCACTTCGATCAAAAAGTGAACCGCGGACGCCAACTGAGCTCTCTCCACCCCAGAGAGCGGCCGGACTGCGTCCTTCATCTGCTGTTTGACCGAGGGGAACAGATGAGGACGCAGACTGCCTAGACACTCTTTCTGCTCTTCTGCGCTCTCGATCCGGTTCAAGGTCTCCCGCCAATAAATTGGCATCAGTTCCAGAACGTCGCGGGCGGCAAGGCGAACCAGCGCAGAGCGATCGGCTTGCCTGGCGTTGGAGGTGGCCCAATCGTCAACTTCAAGGCGCGAGAGGAAGACCTTGAAGGGATCCCCTCTGGGATGGGCGCGCGCGAGAGCAGCAGCCCGGCGCTCGTATTTTTGCCAGGTTCCGCTTTCAATCAGATCTTCGATGCTGAACGCGGCATTCGAATGGGACGCAAGTTTGAAGGCATGGATGCTCATTTGAATGGAGATGGGGGCATCCTCATGACCGGATGGACTACCTTTGCAGTTCATTGGAATGAGGTCGTCCGCATGGGACGGGTGGCGGTCAGAAAGCGTCATGGAAATGGTCTCATTTTTGAAAAATTGCGTTGAAAACTTCAGTATCCCGTTCGAGTGATGGCAGAACCAGCTTCTGGCGGTTGCGAACCTCGATTGTCGACCGGGGGGTGTAGTGATCACCCCGAGTTTGAGGGTGAGTATTGCTACGTCTAATGACCGAGAGATGTGCGCTGAACCTCCAAGAGGCATAATATTCGCCTCTCTCCATCCGCCCCCACGCAGGGCAGAACGCTGACGCACAGGACGGCAACACGAAGGTCCAGCCGGCCAATCAATCGAAGAGCGGAGCCGGTTCCCGGTTGGGCCGTCAGGTCGAAGGCACGGCGCTGGAATAAGGGGTGCAATCCGGTCAACCGACCTCGGTAGCGCCACACTGCGTCGCCGGCAGGTGTTGGGTCCGCCTTGCGATTGATGGTGATGTTTAACCGACGATTGTAACCATCCAAGATGAGATCGCAGGTCCAGCAAGTCTGCCTCTGCGACGGCACCGCCTCGAAGACACCTGCGTATGTCGATCTTTGCAATCCCGCGAGCGAGAGACGTGCGATTTGGTCCTTTGTGTTATCCCGATCTTTCTGCCCAAGATTGGTGTAGTCTGTGTTTCGCATCGCTTCACTCTCCTTCAGGTTCAGGGAAGGTGAGCGGCAAGAATTTAAGCAGCGTAAACGCGTTTTTTTCCGGGGCCGGCTTCAAACAATGCTGCGTCCGAACAGTAAAAGGCTAACAGATCTATCGACCACTCACGCCTCCTGTGACTGTTGGCGGCTGTTGCAATGTTATCTGGCCAGCCGCTTCGGGTCCGGTGGCGTTCAAGTTCCAGCCGCAATCTCTCGTTGCCTGAAGATGCGTTGGCGGCACTCCCCCGGTGCACCGAGGCCGAACAACACGTCGACCTTAGGCTAGGACCTCTGGACCTTTGCAAAGTCAGAAGATAGTCTTTGAGATGCTACCACAGTCGGCGTCCACAAGCTCTCACACGAAACCTGAGCTGTGTCGTGCCCTGAAAAAATTGGCCATTTTGTTGGTGGATCGGTTGGTAGATGCAAGTAACGCATTTTCCCGTAACCATCTGCTCCAGCCAAAGAAAATCTCGTTGACAATATCCCCGCCGGAGGCGGAAGAAAATTCATGAATTTTCTTGGCCTAGCGTCCGACCATCCCAACGATCTCATAGGTGCGCGCCAGGATCGGGGCGGCAATGTCGCGCGCGCGTTCGGAGCCGCGCGCGAGGATCGCGTCGATCTCGCCCACATCCTGCATCAGTCGGCCCATCTCTTCGGAAATGGGGGCCATCCGCGCGACTGCGAGGTCTGCCAGAATGGGCTTGAACTCCGAGAAGGGCTTGCCGCCCATCTCGCGCATCACCTCTTCGGCACTCATGCCCGCAAGGCCCGCGTAGATGTTGACAAGGTTCCGCGCCTCGGGGCGCCCCTCAAGACCGTCCAGCCCCATCGGCAGCGGCTCGGGATCGGTCTTGGCCTTGCGGATCTTCTTCGAGATCGTGTCGGCATCGTCGGTCATGTTGATCCGGCTCATGTCCGAGGGATCGGATTTCGACATTTTCTTGGACCCGTCGCGCAGGCTCATCACCCGCGTCGCGGCGCCCTCGATGACGGGCTCGGCCATTGGAAAGAACTCCACGCCGTAATCATGGTTGAACTTGGCCGCGATGTCGCGCGTCAGCTCGATATGCTGCTTTTGGTCCTCGCCCACGGGCACATGCGTCGCGTGATAAATCAGGATATCGGCCGCCATCAGCGCCGGGTAGCCGAAGAGGCCCAGCGAGGCGTTCTCGGCATTCTTGCCCGCCTTGTCCTTGAACTGGGTCATGCGCTTCATCCAGCCCATGCGCGCCACGCAGTTGAAGATCCACGCCAGCTGCGTGTGCTCGGGCACCTGGGACTGGTTGAAGAGGATCGACTTTTCCGGATCGAGTCCCGAGGCGATAAAGCCCGCTGTCAACTCGCGCGTGGCGTGGCGCAGCTTTTCCGGCTCCTGCCAGACGGTGATCGCATGCAGATCCACCATGCAATAGAGCGATTGCACGCCCTTGTCCTGCGCCTCGGCAAAGCGTTTGAGCGCGCCGAGGTAATTGCCAAGGTGCAGATCGCCGGAGGGCTGGATGCCCGAGAACACCCGCGGGGTGAAGGCTGCATCGCTCATCGTAAGCGTCTCCGTCTGGATTTCCGTGCCGTCCTCAACTACCCATGCGCCCATGCCCCGTCAAGCAAAGGCCCCGCATACATCATGAGCCATCCCGACGATTCCAGCCCGTTCAATCCGCTACCCCCTGTTGTGGTTCTGCTGTTCCTTGCCGTGATCATTCCCGAGATCGCGTTTTTCCTTGGTTCCAAAGGCCTTATCGGCGGGCCGAGCGCCATCGGCTGGCGGCAGGCGATGATCCAGGATTACGGGTTCAGCGGGGATATTCTGCGCTGGATGGTCCAGAACGGGATCTATCCGCCGGACCAGCTTTTGCGCTTTGTCACCTACCCGTTCCTGCATGGCGGATTCACCGAAATGCTGTTCGGTGCGGCGCTGCTCTTGGCGATGGGCAAGTTCGTGGGCGAAGTGTTCCGCCCCATGGCCACGCTGGCGGCGTTCATTATCCCGTCGATCTGCGGCGCGCTGGTCTATGGCCTGATCGCGCGGGACAATCCGTGGCTCTATGGCGCGTTTCCGGGTATTTACGGGCTGATCGGCGCCTTCACCTATCTGCTTTGGCTGAAGCTGGGCCAGCAGGGGGGCAGCCAGGCGCGCGCCTTTGTGCTGATCGGGTTTCTGATGGGCGCGCAGCTGCTCTTCAGTCTGCTCTTTGGTGGCACATTGCGCTGGATCGCGGATCTGACCGGCTTTCTCACCGGGTTTGCAGCGTCATTTGTTCTGCGCCCCGGCGGCTGGGCCAAGCTGCGCGAGAGGCTTGCTCAGCGTTGACGCCGTAGCGCGCCTTTCAGTTCGCTTTTGGTGAAAGCGCCCGTTACCCGGCCGGCGATATAGTAGACGGCACTGCCTGCCGCGATCAGGGCGAGGAGGGCCAACCAGCGCCAGCCCGGCACGCCGAAGACAGGCGAGAGCGAGATCATCACAGCCCAGAGCGCGGCGCCCATCACCGCCGAGGCGACGCAGATGCGCCATATGCGGCTGCGGAACCGGTCGTCAAAGCGCGCCACGTCGCCAAAGGGCCGCACGCCGCGCGCCAGCAGCCACACCATGGCCCAACCTGCGATCGTGGTGCCGATGGCCGCCGCGATCCAGCCGATATAGGGCGCGAGGCCGATGGCCAGCGCGGCGTTCACCACCATAGAGGCAACGGCGTAGTAGAACGGCCGCTTGGTATCTTCGCGCGCGAAATAGATCGGCTGCAGCACCTTTTGCAGCACGAAGGCGGGCAGGCCGAGGCCATAGATCGCCACGGCCAGCGCCGTCGCCGCCGTATCATCGGCGGTAAAATTTCCGCGCTCGAAAAGGACCGTGATCAGTGGGATCGGGATAACCACCAGCGCCACGGCGCAAGGCACGGTCAGCGCCAGAGACACCTCGCCCGCGCGGCTGAGCGCCATGCGCGCGCCGTCCCCGTCATCCGCCCGCAGACGGCGCGAGAGGTCCGGCAGAAGGACGATGCCCACCGCGATGCCCACCACGCCCAAGGGCAGCTGATAGAGCCGGTCGGCGGCATAAAGCCAGCTGACCGCGCTCTCGAAATTCGACGCCACCTGCTGGCCCACCAGCAGGTTGATCTGCATGACCCCGCCCGCCAGCGCAGCGGGCACGGCAATGCGGACCAGCTGGCGCATTTCGGGGGTCCAGCGGGGGCGCACGGGGCGGATGCTCTGGCCCGCGCGGGTTGCGGCGATCCAGACGAGGGCCAGTTGCGCGACACCGGCGAAGGGGATGGTCCAGACGAGGGCGGTAGGCACGCTGCCACCCGTCCAAACGGCAAAGCCCATCGCGGCGCAGAGCATGACATTGAGCAGCACCGGCGCCGCGGCGGCAGCAACGAAGCGGCCAGTGGAATTGAGCACACCAGAGAGGAGCGCCGCCAGCGAGATGAAGAAGATATAGGGAAAGACGACGCGCCCGAATTCGACCGTAAGATCAAAGCGTTCGTCTCCGGCAAAGCCTTCGGCGGTCAGCCACACCAGACCGGGCATGAAGATCATCGCCAGCGCGACCAGCAGCAGCAGCACCAGCGCCAGCCCACTGAAGGCGCGCCGGGCAAAGCCCTGGGCATCGTCACCGCCCTCGAGCCGCTTCGAAAACATCGGCACGAAGGCCGCATTGAACGCGCCCTCGGCAAAGAAGCGGCGGAACATGTTGGGCAGGCGAAAGGCCGCGACGAAGGCGTCCATGACCGGTCCCGGCCCGATCAGACCTGCAATCATCACATCACGGACAAAGCCGAGAACGCGGCTCATCATGGTCCAGCCGCCGACGGTAAAGATGCTGGTGATCATGCGCACGGGGCGGATGGGCGCCCCGGAATTGGCGGGAGTGGTCACTCGATGGCCCTTTGCGTGCCTTCGGAAATGGCCGTGCGCAGCTTGGCTTCCAGCGCCTTCTGCTTGGCCTCCGAGTAGAATTTCAAACCGAACATATCCTTGACGTAGAAGGTGTCGACGACCTGCTCGCCAAATGTCGCGATGACGGCGCTGGCGATATAAACGTTTCCGGCTGCAAGCGTGCGGGTCAGATCGTAAAGCAGCCCGGGCCGGTCGCGTGTATCGACCTCGATGATCGTATAGATCTCGGAGCCCTCATTGTCGAAGGTGATATGCGTTGGCACGCGGAAAGCGCGTTCGCGCTTCTTGATCTTGTCGCGCGATTTCATCGCGTCGCGCGCGACGACCTCGCCGCGCAGCGTCTTGAGGATGGTCTGGCGCAGGCGGGGCAGGCGCCCGTCGGCGAAGGGGTGGCCGTCGGCGTCCTGGATCCAGAACACCGCCGTCGCATAGCCATCTTTGGACGTGTAAGTGCGCGCATCCACGACGCCCGCACCCACCAGCGCCAGTGCGCCGGCAAGGCGCGAGAAGATGCCAGGGTGATCGGCCATCACGAAACAGGCGCGCGTCGCGTCGCGGTCTTCGTCGGGGTGCAGGTCGATCCCGATTTCGCCGTCCTCGCCGGTGAAATCCCGCAGGAGGTTGGCAAAAACCACATGCGCGGTCACGTGCAGACCCTGCCAATAGGGCGGATAGTGGCGCGCGGTCTCAAGCTTGAGTGCCTTGGCGCTCCAGCCGGTGAGGGCGCGGCGCAGGTTCTGCTTGGCGTCCGAGCCGCGCTGCTCGCGGTTCAGATCCTCCAGCCCGTTTTCCATGGCATGCAGCGTCTGGCGGTAGAGCGCACGCAAAAGCGACGCTTTCCAGTTGTTCCAGGTGCCCGGCCCCACGCCGCGAATGTCGCAGACGGTCAGCACGCACAGAAGGTCCAGCCGCTGTTTCGTCTGCACTGCCTTGGCAAAGTCGCGCACCGTGCGCGGATCCGCGATGTCCCGCTTTTGCGCCATGTCCGACATCAGCAGGTGATAGCGCACCAGCCATTCGACGGTGTCGACCTCCTTGGGCTTCAGCCCCAGCCGTGGTGCGACCTTGCGGGCGATCTTGGCGCCGAGGATAGAATGGTCTTCGGGGCGGCCCTTGCCGATGTCATGCAGCAGCAGCGCGATATAAAGAATGCGCCGATTCACGCCGTGCTTGAGGATCGAGGAGGCCACGGGCAGCTCTTCGATCAGCTCGCCCCGCTCGATCCCTGCCAGATGGCTGATGCATTGAATCGTGTGCTCGTCGACTGTGTAATGGTGATACATGTTGAACTGCATCATCGCCACGATCGGCTCGAACTCGGGGATGAAGGCGGGCAGCACGCCCAGCTCGCTCATCCGGCGCAGGGCGCGCTCGGGATTGCCGTGGCGCAGCATCAAACCCAGAAACAGCTTTTGCGCGGCGGGATCGGCGCGCACCTCATCGGTGATCAGGTCCAGATTGGCAGTGACCAGCCGCATCGCATCGGGGTGGATCAGAAGGCCGGTGCGCAGCGCCTCGTCAAAGACGCGTAGGATATTGATCGGATCGCGCAGGAAGGCCGTGTCATCCTCGATGGCGAGGCGTCCGTTCACCTCGGCAAAGCCGTCCTTCAGCTTGCGCTTGCGGCGGAAAAGGCGCTGCAGCAGGGGCTCGGATTTGACATGCGCGGCCTCTAGCTGTGTCAGAAAGATGCGTGTCAGATCGCCCACCGATGTCGCGTGGCGGAAATAGTCCTGCATGAAGATCTCGACCCCGCGCCGCCCGGCTGTATCGCCATATCCCATGCGCTCGGCCACCTCGACCTGCAGATCGAAAGTCAGCTTGTCATTGGGGCGCTTCGTGATCAGATGCAGCTGGCAGCGCACGGCCCAGAGAAAATTCTCGGCCTTGGCGAAGGTCTCGAATTCTTCGGCGGTGAACATGCCCTGACCGATCAGATCGGCCTTGTCGGTGACGCGGTAGGTGTATTTTGCGATCCAGAACAGGGATTGCAGATCGCGCAGACCGCCCTTGCCCTCCTTGACGTTGGGCTCGACCATATAGCGCTGACCGCCCTGCTTTTCGTGGCGCTGCTCGCGCTCCTCCAGCTTGGCCTCGGTAAAGTCGCGCTCGGTCCCGGAAAAGAGATCGTTCCACAGGCGATGGCGCAGATCGCTGGCAAGGCGCGTGTCACCAATGAGGAAGCGATGCTCCAGAAGGGCGGTGCGGATCGTGTAATCCTCGGCCCCGAGGCGCAGGCAGTCGCCGATCGTGCGGCTGGAATGGCCGACCTTCAGCCGCAGATCCCACAGGATATAGAGCATGCTCTCGATCACGCTCTCGGCCCAGCCGGTGATCTTGTAGGGTGTCAGGAACAGCAGATCCACATCCGATTCCGGCGCCATTTCGCCCCGGCCATAGCCGCCGACGGCCAGCACGCTGAGCCGCTGGGACTCGGTCGGGGTGGGCAGCGGATGCATAACCTCGACCGCCAGGCGATGCGCCGTCAGGACGAGGCAGTCCGTCAGCCAGCTATAGGCCCGCGTGGCGGCGCGGGCGCGCAGCGGGGTTTGGGCAAGTGCTTCTGCTATGGCGGCGCGGCCGCGGCGCATCTCGGCGCCCAGAACCTCGACGGCGAGGCGGCGCAGATCGTCCGTTTCCGCACCCTCATGCGCCGCAAGACGGGCGTCGACGGCGGTTTGGTCAAAGATGGCATCCGGCGCGCAGATCATGTTGCCCGGCGCTGTGATAGACGCCGGGCTGTACTGAGTCATTGGGGTCATGCTGTACCTTGCATGCGGGCCGCGATCAGAATCCGGCGCCGCCAAATCCTCGCGGTGCGGGGTCGAGAATGACGACCTTGCTGTCCCGGATGGTTGCAACTGCGAGGCCGCGCTGGTTGGTGCCGTCGCTGCGCAGGCGGAACACGCCGTCGACCCCTTGGAAGCCCGCGGATTGCGTCAGACCTGAACGCGACAGCGCATCGCGCTTACCGGCTTTGATCAGCGCGCCGATGGCCGCAATGCCGTCATAGGCCAGCCCTGCGATGGGGTGCGGTTGATTGCCCGTGGTTTGTGCAAAGCGCGATTGGAACGCACGCGCCTTGGCCTGGTCCGGCAGCGCGAACCAGCCGCCTTGGAGGCCGGGCAGCTCCAGTGTTTGCGCGGGCGTATCCCACCGTGCAAGGCCGATATACTGCGTCGCCGCCGGGCTCAGGCCGTTTTCGGGCAGCATCTGTGCCAGAAGGGGCAGCGCGCCGGCCGAATTGGACGTCAGGAATACCGCCTGCGCCGAGGTGCTGTTGACCGTCTGGGTGATTTGCGGCACCGCAGACACGACGCCGTCCTGCGAGAAATCATACCCGACATTGCCGACGATCTGCGCGCCTGCATTCGCCGCCGCCTTGGCGATGGCCTGCTGGCCCAGTTGGCCCGCCAGATTGTTGGACGACACGGTCACGATGCGGGTCTTGCCCTGCCGCACGGCAAAGCGTGTCAGCCGGTCAGCGGTGTTGTCAAAGGTCTGGCCCAGCACAAAGAGGTTGCCACCCGCGATTGTGGCATTGTTGGAAAAGGCCAACACATTGACGTTCTTGGGCGCCACGGCGAGGGCGACGGCATTGGCAGATTCCGCGTGCAATGGCCCGATGATGATCTTGGCACCGTCGGCGACCGCGTTGAGTGCTGCCTGCTGTGCCTGAGCGGCCCGGCCCGCCGTGCCGTAGACGCGCAAGTCGATCCGCACGCCTGCCAGATCCGCAACCGCCAGCCGTGCAGCCGCCTCCAGATCACGGGCCAGGGCGGCCTCGCCAGGGGCGGTGGAGCCATGCGGCACCAGAAGCGCAACGGCGACCGGCGCGTTCGGGTCGATGCTCTGACCGCCGCCGCCGCCGACACCGGCCAGACCGACCGGCTCGCAGGCTGCGACCCAAAGAAGCGATACAAGCGCGATAAGGCGGGTCAGCACCTTGCGGGCGAAGGGCAAAACAGCAAACATGGGGGATACCTCGTTTCGGACGTTTTTATGTGGATGGCGCGATGCGGGCGATAATAGACGTCATGTGAGGCGGGTCCAGCGATGAATCATGTCAGGCAAACTCTCGCCCCGGGGCTCTACCTGGTGGCGACCCCACTGGGCGCGGCACGCGACATTACACTGCGCACGCTCGATATCCTCGCCTCGGCAGATGTGATCGCAGCCGAGGACACGCGCAGCTTGCGCAAATTGATGGATATTCACGGCATCGCGCTGGAGGGGCGGCCCCTTCTGGCCTATCACGACCACAATGGCGGACGTGTGCGGCCCCGGCTGATGGAGGCGTTGGAGGCCGGGAAATCAGTGGTTTACGCCTCCGAAGCCGGCACGCCGATGGTGGCCGATCCCGGCTTTGATCTGGCCCGCGCGGTGATCGCGGAGGGGCATGACCTGATTTCGGCGCCGGGCCCGTCGGCAGTGGTTGCAGCGCTCACCCTGTCGGGCCTGCCGACCGACCGTTTCCTCTTTGCCGGATTCCTGCCGAACACCGCGACTGCGCGCAAAACCGCCCTCCGCAGCCTCGGATCCGTGCCCGCGACATTGGCCTTCTACGAATCGCCCAAGCGCGTGGCCGCCATGCTGCGCGATGCGGCCAGCGTTCTGGGCGGCGAGAGGCAAGCCGCGCTGTGCCGCGAACTGACCAAAAAATTTGAGGAGACGCTGCGCGGCACATTGGACGAATTGGCCGAGGAGCTGGCCGCATCGCCGCGCAAGGGCGAGATGGTGGTGCTGATCGATCGTGCGGGGGAACGGAGTGTTAACCTTTCTGACATAGAACAGGCCCTGACGGCGGTGATGAGTGATATGTCCGTAAGGGATGCGGCGGATGCCGTGTCGCATGACTTGGGCCTCAAGCGCCGCGAGGTCTATCAGATTGCGCTTCGGATGGGCGCAGAAGGTCAGGAGGGTTCGGAATGACGCAGATGCTCGATTTTCGGAATGTGCCGCACGCATCTGCCGCCACGCCGGCGCCCGCGCGGCGTGACCGTGGCAAGCGAGCCTATAATTCCGGACTTGCCGCCGAAGAGCGCGCCGTCGCGCTTTATACCGCTGCCGGCCTGCGCCTTCTCGAGACGCGTTGGCGCGGCAAAAGCGGTGAGATCGACCTGATCCTCGCCGATGGCGAGGAGGTCGTCTTTGCCGAGGTCAAGCAGGCCCGCGATCATGATGCCGCGATCGCCAGTCTGCGCCCGGCGCAGATGCGCCGGATCCATGTGGCGGGCGCGGAATACTTGGCCCATTGTCCGAAAGGCCAGCTCACCGACGTCCGGTTCGATCTGGCCGTGGTCGATGGGGCAGGGCGATGCGATATCCTCGAAGGCTTCTTCTCGCATTTCTGAATTGCACCCTTTTGGTCCTTGCCGCATGAAGGCGGGGTAGCCAGACAGGGGGAGCACCCATGAAGATCGCGTTTCAGATGGATCCGATCGGCCCGATCAATATCGACGCCGACAGCACATTTCGCCTTGCCGAAGAGGCGCAGGCGCGCGGTCATGAACTATTCTATTATACGCCGGAGAACCTCGCCTACGATGAGGGGCGCGTGACGGCGCGCGGGCAATCCCTGAAAGTACAGCGCGTGAAGGGCGATCACGCCACCTTGGGCGAAATGGAGATGGTCGATCTGGCCGATTTCGACGTGGTGTGGCTGCGCCAAGATCCGCCTTTCGACATGTTTTACATCACGACAACCCATCTGCTGGACCGACTCGCGCCCGGCACGCTGGTGGTTAACGATCCGTTTTGGGTCCGCAATTTCCCCGAGAAGCTGTTGATCCTCGATTTCCCGGATCTCATGCCCCCCACCGCCATCGCGCGTGATCTGGACACGATTCGCGCGTTCCGCGACCGTCATGGCGACATCATCCTCAAGCCGCTTTATGGCAACGGGGGCGCCGGTGTTTTCCTGTTGAAGGGTGGCGACAGCAACCTCAGCTCGCTGCACGAAATGTTCACCGGCTTCAGTCGCGAGCCCCTGATCGTGCAAAAGTTCCTGCCTGACGTATCCAAGGGCGACAAGCGCGTCATTCTGGTTGATGGCGAACCGGTGGGTGCGATCAACCGGGTTCCGGCGAAGGGCGAGACGCGCTCGAACATGCATGTGGGCGGACGCCCCGAGAAGGTCGAGCTGACCGACCGCGACCGCGAGATTTGTGCCGCCATCGGACCGCGCCTGCGTGAAAAGGGTCAAGTTTTCGTCGGAATCGACGTAATTGGGCGCTACCTGACCGAGATCAACGTGACCTCGCCCACAGGCATTCAAGAACTCGAACGCTTCGACCAGGTCAATATCGCCGGCAAGATCTGGGATGCAATCGAGGCGAAGCGGTCGGCGCCGCGCGGGTGACGCGCCGCGCCAGACTTTTGAATTTGTGGCTGCGCTACACTGCCAAGCCGATATTTGCGCGCCTTCAAGATCCGGAGCGTGCGCGCCGCCTCATCGAACGCTGCGCGAGGCTGGCATCCCGCCCGCCCGCGGGCTTACAGTTCGACACGATAGGTCTGGAGCGTCCTGGCGCCGATGCACTTGAAGCTCTTCAAATCACACCAGAGGCGGCCCAAGGCGCGGGGCCGATCCTGCTTTATTTGCACGGCGGCGGCTATGTCTTTGGATCGCCCCGTTCGTACAAAGGGCTTGTCGGTCATATCGCGCGCCGCACTGGACTGACCGCGATCCTACCGCGCTATCGCCTGGCGCCCGAGCACCCTTTTCCCGCCGCGCCGGACGATGCGCTGACGGCTTACCGCGCCATCATGGATCATCCCGGCGGCATCATTCTGGGCGGCGATAGCGCGGGGGGCGGCCTGGCGCTGGGTCTCCTTGGTCAGATCTGCGCGCTGGGCCTGCGCCAGCCGGTTGGGACATTCTGTTTCTCGCCTTTTACCGACATGACGTTTTCGGGCGAGAGTTTCGCGGCGAACAATAGGGCAGACCCGATCCTGCCCGCCCGTCGCGCGCCCGACATTGCGCAGATGTACATGCAGGGAGCCAATCCCGAAGATCCTCGTGCGTCGCCGCTTTTTGCCTCATTTTTTGGTGCCGGACCGGTCTGGATCACAGTGGGCAGTACGGAGATCCTTCTCGATGACGCGCGCCGGATGTCCGAGCACCTGATGCAGCAGGGGGTCGATGTAACCTGCGTGATCGCGCCGGATCTGCCGCATGTCTGGCCGCTTTTTCATGGCTTGATTCCAGAGGCCGAGCAAAGCCTGGCAGAGCTGAGCGGCTGGATCACGTCTCTTTCGCGTTTGTGATGCGGTAGCTGGCGGCCTCGGCCACATGGGGGCGGCGGACTTCGTCTGATCCATCCAGATCGGCTATGGTGCGCGCCACGCGCAAGACCCGGTGATAGCCCCGCGCCGAGAGGCCAAAGCGCTCGGACATGCGGGTCAGCAGCGCCCGCCCCTCGGCATCCGGCGTCGCAACCTGGGCCAGAACCGCGCCCTCGGCATCGGAATTCAGGTGTGTTCCGGGCGCCTCCGCATAGCGCGCGGCCTGCACCGCCTGCGCCTCCGCGACGCGCCCGGCGACCTCGGCAGAGCTGTCTCCGGAAGAGGGCAGGTCGAGATCCGAGAAGGCGACCGGCGGCACCTCGATCCGCAGATCGAACCGGTCCATGAGCGGGCCGCTTATGCGCCCCAGATAGTCGTCACCGCAGGCGGGCGCACGGGCGCAGGCTCGGGCCGGGTCGCTGAGATAGCCGCATTTGCAGGGGTTCGCGGCAGCGATCAGCATGAAGCGGCAGGGATAGGTCACATGCGCATTGGCGCGCGCGATCATCACCTCGCCCGTCTCGATGGGCTGGCGCAGTGTCTCTAGCACGGTGCGCGAGAATTCGGGAAATTCGTCCATGAAGAGCACGCCATTGTGCGCCAGACTGATCTCGCCCGGAGAGGCGCGGCGCCCGCCACCGACGATGGCGGCCATCGACGCGGTGTGATGCGGCTCGCGAAAGGGGCGGGTGCGGCTGATCCCGCCCTCATCCAGAAGGCCCGCGAGCGAGTGGATCATCGACGTCTCAAGCGCCTCGCGCGCGCTGAGCTGTGGCAGGATGCCCGGCAGGCGGGCGGCCAGCATCGATTTTCCCGAACCGGGTGTGCCCAGCATCATCAGATGGTGCCGCCCGGCGGCCGCGATTTCCAGCGCGCGCTTGGCCCGTTCCTGACCTTTGACGTCGCGCAGATCGCGGCCCAGTGGGGGCGTCGTCACCTCGCCCGGCTCGGCCGGGGCCAGGGGGGATTGGCCGGTATAGTGGCGCACCACGTCGGCCAGAGTCGCCGCGCCGATTACATGCGCCGCGCCCACCCAGGCGGCCTCGGCGCCCGAAGCCTTCGGGCACAGCAGCGTGCGGTCCTCTTCGGCGGCGGCCATGGCAGCGGGCAGCGCGCCGATGACGGGCATCAGCGTGCCGTCGAGGGAAAGCTCGCCCAGCGATGTCGTGCCCTCAATGGCGTCCTTGGGGATGATATCCAGCGCGGCCAGAAGCGCCAGCGCGATGGGCAGGTCGAAATGGCTGCCTTCCTTGGGCAGGTCGGCCGGGCTGAGATTGACGGTGATGCGCTTGCTGGGCAGCGCGATGGCCATCGAGGTCAGCGCTGTGCGCACCCGGTCGCGCGCCTCGCTGACGGCCTTGTCCGGCAAGCCGACCAAGCTGAACGCAGGCACGCCGGGCGTGACCGCACATTGCACCTCGACATGGCGGGCCTCGACCCCTTCGAAAGCGACCGTATAGGCGCGCGCGATCATTCTCTGCCCCTTCGGCGGTAACTTTGGTTAACGCTAGCGTCGCAGAGATTTAGGAATGGTTAACGCAGCAGGGAAAAGTCAGACCAGCGCCATGAATTGCGGCCATGCCTCGGGGTCGGCCACCGTCTTGTCGCGGCAGCGGGCGTTGCACATGCCAAAAATACGCCCGTCCATTTCCATCAGATGCGTCACCGCGTTTCCGGAGTAGGGGCAGGCGTCATTCTCGGGCGTGCCTTGCGCGACGGCCCGCGCCGCGCGCGGCTTGGGTCCGGGCCACGCGCCCTCAGCGTGATCGCGCCGGTAGCGGGCCAGATCGGGGCCATGCACCAGCCCCAAGGCGCGCCAGCGCCGAAACGCGGGATCCGCCAAATGGGCGTCCACATAGGCCCGCGCGAGGGGCGACACCTTCAGCCCATAGCCTGCGATGCGCGCGGCGACGGGCGCGTAGAACGCATCGACAATGCCGTAATCGCCGCAGAGCCATGGGCCCTCGGGCGCGCAGGTCTGGCGCGCGTGATCCCAGACGGTCTCAAGCCGCCGCAGATCCCGCTCGACCGCCTCCGAAGGCGCGAAATCCGTATAGGCTTTGCGCATGTTCATCGGGCAATCGCCGCGCAGGGCGGTAAAGCCGGAATGCATCTCGGCGGCGGCCCAGCGGGCCGTGGCGCGCGCAAGAGGCGCCTCGGGCCAGAGGCCCATATCCGGGTGACGGCTGGCCAGTTCTTCGGCAATGGCAAGCGAGTCGCCGACCAGGGCGCCCTCGGGGGTGCGTATGGTGGGCACGGTCTTGGCCGGCGCCCAATCCGGCATCTGATCAGGCACGTCGCCATCATCGAAACAAATCTCGGTCTGCCGCCGTGCGATGCCGAAACGGTCGAAGAGGAGCCATGCACGCATGGACCAGCTTGAATAGGCGTAGTCGCCGATGATGAGGTCATATGTCATGGCACGAGGATACGCGCGGCCCTGGCCTGCGCAAAGTCAGCAAATGTGCGGACCCCCATCAGGGCAGGTGATTGATCGTCTCCGCGCGCCATCGCGCGCCGTCGTGTTGCAGTGACGTCACCGAGAGGTTGTCGATGCGGTGCCCGAACGCCTCGTAACCGGTAATGTCGAGGGCCGCCTGCACTTGGGTCAGGATGGCGCCCATATGCGCGACGACGATGATATCGCGGCCCGGATGGGCGCGCATCAGGGCAGCAGCCGCCGCGCTGACGCGCGTAGAGATCATATTCCACGACTCGCCTTCGGGCGCGGTCAGATCGCCGGGGGTTTCCCAAAAGGCGCGCAAGCGCTCTGCTTGGGGCGCGGTGTCGAAATTGGCCATTTCCCAAGCGCCAAAATTGATCTCGCGCAGCTGTGGATTGTCCGGCAGGCGGGTGCGCCCGGCGGCGATGGCGTTTGCCGTCCCGTGCGCGCGGGTGAGGTCCGACGACACGATCAGCGCGTCCTGCGGCAGATAATCCGACAGGCGCGCCAGTTGTGCGGTATCGCTCAGATCGGCGGGCAGGTCCGTCCAGCCTACCATTGCCTTGGCGTGGGTCGGGCCGTGGCGGACCCAATGAAAGCGGCTCATGGGAGCGCGCCCTTCAGCACCAATGGCAGCCCCGCGATCATCTGTACCACCAGCCCGGCCTCTGCGGCGAGGCGCTTGTTCAGATCGCCCTGCGCGCGCTGAAACCGGCGGGCCAGCGCGTTGTCCGGCACGACCGACAGCCCCACCTCGTTGCTGACGACGACAACCGGGGCAGCGCAGCCGCTTAGCGCGGAAATCAGCCCCTCTTCCTCGGCAGCAAGGTCATGATCAGCCAGCATATGATTGCTCAGCCACAGTGTTGCACAATCCAGCAGAACGATCTGATCTGGCGCCGCATCCGCTAGGGCCGGTGTCACATTCAAAGGCGCCTCGACGGTGGTCCAGCCATCGGCGCCGCGCGCCTTTTGGTGGGATGCGATCTTGGCGCGCATCTCGTCGTCATAGGCTTCGGCGGTGGCGATATAGAGGCGGCGTGCGTCCGTTTTGCGGATCTGCGCCTCGGCCCAGCGGGACTTGCCCGAGGCGGCGCCGCCTAGCACCAGTGAGAGCGGTGGCAACATAAAATGTGAACTCTTTTGTGATCCGAAGCGTTACCCCACCCGTAGCACTTGGCGAATAAGTGAGAAAGAGCGTTGCCTAAAACGCTCGTTAGCCATCCGGGGGAAGTCTCATGGTAATTGACGTTCAACAAAACAACTCACTGTCGCGCAAGGCTATGAAAGCCGAGTTGCTCGATGCGGAAACCGAATTGCAATTGGCCTACGCCTGGCGCGATCATCGCGACGAGGAGGCGCTGCACCGCCTGATCACCGCGTATATGCGCCTTGCGATTTCGATGGCGTCCAAATTCCGCCGCTACGGCGCCCCCATGAATGACCTGATCCAGGAGGCCGGCCTTGGCCTGATGAAGGCAGCCGAGAAGTTCGACCCCGATCGCGGTGTCCGGTTCTCGACCTACGCGGTCTGGTGGATCAAGGCGAGCGTGCAGGATTATGTGATGCGCAACTGGTCGATGGTGCGCACCGGGTCCACGTCCTCGCAAAAGTCCCTTTTCTTCAACATGCGCCGCGTTCAGGCCCGGCTTGAGCGTGAGGCAATGGCTCAGGGACACGAGCTTGACGGATATCAGCTGCGCGAGATGATCGCGCAGGAGGTGGGTGTGCCTCTCCGCGATGTCGAAATGATGCAGGGCCGTCTTTCGGGCTCCGATTTCTCGCTTAATGCCACGCAAAGCTCCGAAGACGAGGGTCGCGAGTGGATTGATGCACTTGAGGATGACGCGCCGCGCGGCGATGAATTGGTCGAGGTGGATCATGACTTGGGCGCGCTGCGTGTTTGGCTGACCGATGCGATGGGCAAGCTGAACGAGCGCGAGCGGTTTATCGTCAGGGAGCGCAAGTTGCGCGACGAGCCACGCACACTTGAGAGTTTGGGCGAAGAACTGAGCCTCAGCAAAGAGCGTGTTCGCCAGTTGGAAGCGGCCGCATTCCAGAAGATGCGCAAGTCTCTTGAGGCAAACGGCACCGAGGTGCAGAGCCTGTTGGCGTGATGCGCTTGGCGGCGGTGCTGTTATTTGCTGCCGCGCCGGCATTCGGACAGGATATTTTTGTGATGGGCGAGGTGCATGACAACCCCGCCCATCATTCCGTTCAAGCCAAGCGCGTCGCCGATCTTCGGCCTGCCGCGCTCGTGTTTGAAATGCTGACACCCGAGCAGGCGAAGCGCATATCTCCGGGGCAGCTTGAGGATCGCGATGCTTTGGCAAATCTGCTGGAGTGGGACGAGTCAGGTTGGCCAGATTTTGGGTTTTACCATTCTATAATGACTGCAGCACCCCAGGCGCGCATCTACGGCGCTGGCGTCCCGCGCGAGGCGGCCCGCTCTGTTGGGGACAACGGGCTAGCGGCCGTGTTCGGCGCGGGCGCCGAGGATTATGGCCTGACGCAACCCTTGGACGAGGCCGAGCAGGCCGCCCGTGAAGCATTGCAGGCGAAGGCGCATTGCGATGCGCTTCCGGCTGCGATTTTGCCAATGATGGTCGACGTGCAGCGTTTGCGCGATGCCGCATTGGCGCGAAAGGCTCGGACCGCGATGATAGAAACCGGCGGACCGGTCGCCGTGATCACAGGCAACGGCCATGCGCGTAGAGATTGGGGCATGCCCGCCCTTTTGGCGATGGCCGCGCCCGATCTCGATATCCATGTGCTGGGGCAGGGCGAAGATGACAGGCCGCCCGAAGGCAGCTTTGACGAGATCGTCTATAGCCCCGCGCCGGTCCGCCCCGATCCGTGCGACGCGTTCCGCTAGGGGCGCTGTGCCGGGCGCACCCTTGTCTTGGCACCGTGCCGGTCCTAGTGTCGCGGTGCTTGGGGGTGGCTTATGACGCTGGCTGGTAAACGAATTCTGCTCATCATCGGCGGCGGTATCGCGGCCTTCAAGACGTTGGACCTCATCCGGCGCCTGCGCGAGCGCGGGGCGAGCGTTACGCCCGTGTTGACACAGGCGGGCGCGGAATTCGTGACGCCCCTGTCGGTCTCGGCGCTGGCGGGGCAAAAGGTTTACACCGATCTTTTCGACCTGACCGACGAGGCCGAGATGGGTCATATCCAGCTGAGCCGGGTTGCCGATCTGGTCGTCGTTGCGCCCGCTACGGCGGATCTGATGGCCAAGATGGCGCAAGGCCATGCCAATGACCTGGCGACAACGCTGCTTTTGGCTACCGATACGCCCGTGATGATCGCGCCCGCGATGAATGTGCGCATGTGGGATCATCCCGCAACCCAGCGCAACCTCTCAACCCTGCGCGCCGATGGCATCACCGTGGTCGGCCCGAATGATGGCGACATGGCGTGCGGCGAGCGTGGTCCGGGCCGCATGTCCGAACCTATGGAGATCGTGCAGGCCATCGCGGCGACCTTGCGTGACGGCCCGTTGAAAGGGCGCCGCATCCTCATCACTTCCGGTCCAACGCACGAGCCGATCGACCCGGTGCGCTATATTGCGAACCGCTCGTCCGGTGCGCAGGGTACGGCCATTGCCCGCGCTCTGATTGCCCTTGGGGCTGAAGTTATCTTCGTCACCGGCCCGGCCGATGCGCCGCCGCCAGACGGCGCCGAGTTGCACCGCGTCGAGACGGCGCATCAAATGCTGGACGCTTGTCACAAGGTGCTGCCGGTCGATGCCGCGATTTGCGCAGCCGCCGTTGCGGATTGGAGGGTGGCTAGCGCCAGCAGTTCCAAGATGAAAAAGGACAAGGGCGGTTTGCCGAAACTGGAACTGGCCGAGAACCCCGATATCCTTGCCACGCTTTCACAGCTTGCGGATCAGCGCCCCGCACTCGTTGTCGGCTTTGCCGCCGAAACGGATGACGTAGCGCAAAACGCCACGGCCAAGCGTCTGCGCAAGGGATGCGACTGGATCGTCGCCAACGATGTCAGCCCACATACCGGTATCATGGGCGGCACCGAGAACGAGGTGACGTTGATCACCGCCGCAGGCGCGGAGCCGTGGCCGCGCATGTCGAAAGGGCAGGTCGCCGCCCGTCTTGCCACCAGAATCGCCGAGGCGCTGGTGCCGGATGCCGCACCGCAATAAATCTTGCGCGTCACGCGGCGTTGCGCCAAGAAAGGGAACCCGGCTCTAAAAACGGCGCAAATAATGCAGCATTCCAGCGAAACCTCCCCAAAATCCTACGGCGTGGCCATCATGCTGTGCGGTATTTTCGGGGTTATGGGCATCCATCACTTCTACCTTGAGGACTGGCTGCATGGTCTCGCCGATGTCGGCCTTTTGATCCTTGCCATCGGCTTTGCCGCGCAGGGAATGGTGGGGCTTGCCCTTCTGGTGATCGTGCTGGACGGGCTGCATACCCTGATCATCTTTTACTATCTCATCATCGAAAAATGGCGCGACGGAAAAGGTCGCCCCATCCTGATGCAGAGCAATCCATAAGGCGCAAAGCGCCATCATTCACGAGGGATACTTCCAATGAGCGACACCACAACCGGCCCTGTCAGCGACAAGAAATTCGTGCCAGCCGTCCTGCTATGCTTCTTCTTGGGCAGCTTGGGCATTCACCGTTTTTACCTGGGCAAGGTCGGCACTGGCATCTTGATGCTGATCACGCTGGGCGGCCTTGGTATCTGGACGATCATTGACTTCGTGCGCCTGATCATCGGGTCCATGAAGGACAAGAACGGCCTACCGCTGCGCCATTGATGCGTGGTGCGCCGCGGGTTTGATTCCCACGGACAAGAGTATGATCGGCGGCGCACTGCGCCGCTGTTATCATTTGTGATCACGTGGTATTGGGCTGTGATCACAAAGCCCTGCCTCACATGGGCAGATGCGTGTTTTAGTGGAATTTTGCTGGGCAAGCGCGCCAAGACCGCTAAAACAAGCTGCAAGTCATCGCGCTGGGCCGTGAGTCCAGAGCGACAGCCAAATAAAGGATTATAGGATATGGCCGACGTGAACCGGGGCGACCGCCCGCTTTCACCGCATATTTCAATCTACCGCCCGCAATTGACCTCGATGACGTCCATCCTGACGCGCATCACCGGTAATGCGCTGCTGATCACGACATTGCTGATCGTCTGGTGGTTTCTCGCTGCCGCATCTTCGCCCGAAGCATTCGAGACCGCGAACGGGGTGCTGACCAGCTGGTTCGGTGATCTGGTCATGGTGCTGTCGCTGCTGGGGATCTGGTATCACACGCTGGCAGGCGTGCGGCACCTGATCTGGGACACCGGCTCGATGCTGGAAATCGGCCGCGCCGAGATGCTGGGCTGGATTTGCCTTGGCGGGTCGGTGGTGTTGACCGTCCTTACAATTCTGATCGTCTGAGGGGCCATAAAATGCGTTTTCTGACTGACCGCAAGCGGGCCGAGGGCCTTGGATCGGCAAACTCGGGCGTCGAACATCATTGGTCGATGATCCTCAGCTCGGTCGCGCTGCTGATCCTGATCCCGCTTTTCATCTTTACCTTCGGCCCCGTTCTGGGTGGCACCTATGAGGAGGTCGTGGCCTATTACGGTCGTCCCTTTCCCGCCATCGTGGCCGCGCTGACGCTGATCGTCGGCCTGCGGCACTTTGCCGGGGGCTGCCAGGTGATGATCGAAGACTATGTTCACGGATTGGCACGGAAGGTGTCGATCCTTCTGATGTATTGCCTTTCCTACGCGGCGATGGCTGTGGGCGTTTTCGCCATTGCCCGTCTCGCGCTGTAATAAGACCGGAGTAGAACCGAATGGCCGAATACGAATACGAGACGCATGATTATGACGTCGTGGTCGTCGGGGCAGGCGGCGCGGGCCTGCGCGCAACCCTCGGCATGGCCGAGCAGGGCCTGCGCACCGCATGCGTGACCAAGGTGTTCCCGACCCGCTCGCACACCGTCGCCGCACAGGGCGGCATCGCCGCCTCGCTCAGCAACATGGGGCCGGATCACTGGCAGTGGCATATGTATGACACGGTCAAGGGTTCGGACTGGCTGGGCGATACGGATGCGATGGAATACCTCGCACGTGAGGCGCCCAAGGCGGTCTACGAGCTCGAGCATTACGGCGTGCCGTTCAGCCGTACCGAAGAGGGCAAGATCTATCAGCGGCCCTTTGGCGGGCACACCACCGAATTCGGCGAAGGCCCCGCCGTGCAGCGCACCTGCGCCGCCGCCGACCGGACCGGCCACGCAATCCTGCACACTCTTTACGGCCAGAGCCTCAAGCAGAAGGCCGAGTTCTATATCGAATATTTCGCCATCGATCTGCTGATGAGCGATGATGGCGCTTGCACCGGCGTCGTCTGCTGGAAGCTGGACGACGGCACGATGCATGTCTTCAACGCCAAGACGGTCGTTCTGGCGACGGGCGGTTATGGCCGCGCCTATTTCAGCGCCACCTCGGCGCATACTTGCACCGGCGATGGCGGCGGCATGGTGGCGCGGGCTGGCCTGCCCCTGCAGGACATGGAATTCGTGCAATTCCACCCCACCGGCATTTACGGCGCGGGCTGCCTTATCACAGAAGGTGCGCGCGGCGAGGGCGGGTATCTGACCAACTCCGAAGGCGAGCGGTTCATGGAGCGCTATGCGCCGCAGTACAAGGATCTGGCCCCGCGCGACTATGTCAGCCGCTCGATGACGATGGAGATCCGCGAGGGACGCGGCGTCGGCAAGGATGGCGACCACATCCACCTGAACCTGTCGCACCTGCCGCCCGAGGCGCTGAACCTGCGTCTGCCGGGTATTTCCGAGTCGGCCAAGATCTTCGCGGGTGTCGATGTCACCAAGGAGCCGATCCCGGTACTGCCGACCGTGCACTACAACATGGGCGGCATCCCCACCAACTACTGGGGCGAAGTGCTGAACCCGACCGAGGACGAACCGAACCGCGTTGTTCCCGGCCTGATGGCCGTGGGCGAGGCGGGCTGCGCGTCGGTTCACGGGGCGAACCGCCTCGGCTCGAACAGCCTCATCGACCTCGTTGTCTTTGGCCGCGCCGCCGCGATCCGCGCCGGCAAGGTCGTGGACAAGGATGGCGCTGTGCCCGCCACGAACAAGGCCGGCGTGGAAAAGGCGTTTGACCGTTTCGACAGCATCCGCAATGCCAAAGGCGGCACGCCCACGGCCGAGCTGCGCAACGATATGCAGAAAACCATGCAGGCCGATGCCGCTGTCTTCCGTACATCGAAAACCATGGCCGAGGGTCTGGAAAAGATGAAGGCGATCGCGGCCAAGCTGGACGATCTGCACGTCACGGATCGCAGCCTTGTCTGGAACACCGATCTCATGGAGACGCTTGAGCTGACGAACCTCATGCCCAATGCGATGGCCACCATCGCGGGCGCCGAGGCCCGCCACGAAAGCCGTGGCGCCCACGCGCACGAGGATTACGACAAACGTGACGACGAGAAGTGGCGCGTCCACACCATCACCCGCGTCGACGGGCCCAAGGTGGACATCACTTATCGCCCGATCGTCGAGGCGCCCCTGACCAACGAGGATGAGGGCGGCATCAGTCTGAAGAAGATCGCGCCCAAGGAACGCACATTCTGATGAGGGCGCTCGCCATCCTGGCTCTTGCCGCGTTGACGGCCTGCACGGCGGCGAATGACGCCGCCGATGCGGTCGCGCGCAGTCAGGCCAAAAACGTGGTGAACACCTATGTCGCGGATCGCTATCCCGGCCTGAACGCGGCGCCGATCACGGATTGCATCATCGACGCGGCGGATGCGCGCGAGATTCTGCAGATTTCCAGTGCTGCGATCACCGGCCTCGATGCCGGCACCGCCGAGCAAATTGGACAGATCGCCCGCCGCCCCGAGGCCCTGCAATGCATTGCCCAGAACAGCCTGACTTTGATCGGCTGAAAGGAGTACGACAATGGTTCAACTGACCCTGCCCAAGAACAGCCGCATGGTGACGGGCAAGACCTGGCCCAAGCCCGAAGGCGCGACCAACCTGCGCAAGTTCAGCATTTATCGCTGGACGCCTGACGATGGCGAGAATCCCCGTGTCGACACCTATTTCGTCGATATGGATGATTGCGGCCCGATGGTTCTGGACGCGCTGATCAAGATCAAGACCGACATCGATCCAAGCCTTGCCTTCCGCCGGTCCTGCCGCGAGGGGATTTGTGGCAGCTGCTCGATGAATATCGGCGGCATCAACACGCTGGCCTGCATCTACGGCATGGACGAGGTGAAGGGCGACGTGAAGATATTCCCGCTGCCGCACCAGCCGGTTGTCCGCGATCTGATCACCGACCTCACGCATTTCTATGCACAGCACGCCAGCATCCAGCCTTGGCTGGAGACCGAGACGGTCGCGCCAAGCAAAGAGTGGAAACAGTCGATCGAGGACCGCGAGAAGCTGGATGGCCTTTACGAGTGTGTTATGTGCGCCTGCTGCTCCACCGCCTGCCCCAGCTACTGGTGGAACGGTGACAAATACCTAGGACCGGCAGCCTTGCTGCACGCCTATCGCTGGATCGTTGATTCGCGTGATGAAAATACCGGCGAGCGGCTGGATGATCTGGAAGATCCGTTCAAGCTCTACCGCTGCCACACGATCATGAACTGCACCAAGACCTGCCCCAAGGGTCTGAACCCCGCCAAGGCCATCGCAAATATCAAGAAGATGATGGTCGAGCGCGCAGTTTGATCCCAAAGTGACGCAAGCAGTATAGCAGGCCCCCTCGGGGCCTGCTTTTTTGTGCGCGATACCGCTGTGACACCCGAACTTTCGACATGCATCTGTTGACTGATGGGAAAATAAATTAAACAGTGGGAAATTAACGCGAGGAGTCGTCATGGGTGCGGATCAAGGTAGCGGTGTATGGAAATCCGGGCGCGGCAAGGGCCGCGTCACGCCAAAAGGGCGCCAGCTGGATGACGTGGCCTGGGCAGACGTCAAGGATTTGCTGGCTGGTCGCACCATTCGCCGCGACCATCTGATCGAGTATTTGCACCTCATTCAGGACAAGTTCGGCCATCTGTCGGCCGCGCATCTTCGCGCTCTGGCCGAGGAAATGCGCCTCGGCATGGCCGAAATATACGAGGTCGCCACCTTTTACGCGCATTTCGACGTGGTGAAAGAGGGCGAGACGCCGCCCCCCGCGCTGACCATCCGTGTCTGCGATTCGCTCAGCTGCGAGTTGGCGGGCGCGCAGGAGTTGAAATCCGCGCTGGAAAAGGGCCTCGATCCGTCCGAGGTGCGCGTGCTGCGGGCGCCTTGCATGGGCCGCTGCGATACCGCCCCCGTGCTGGAGCTGGGCCACGCCCATATTGACCACGCCACGCCCGAAAAGGTGCACGAGGCCATCGCGGCCAAGCATATCCACCCGACCATTCCCGATTACCAGACCTTTGACGCCTACCGCGCAGAAGGCGGGTATGACGTGCTGGCCGATCTGCGCAAGACCGGGAACTTCGAGACGGTCCAGCAGACCCTCCTCGACAGTGGCCTGCGCGGCCTTGGCGGCGCCGGTTTCCCCTCGGGCAAGAAATGGGGTTTCGTGCGCGATGCCGCCGGGCCCCGTTATCTGGCCGTCAATGGCGACGAGGGCGAGCCGGGCACGTTCAAGGACCGCTACTATCTGGAGCGGGTGCCGCACCTTTTCCTGGAGGGGATGCTGATCGCGGCCTGGGCCGTCGAGGCGGATACCTGTTTCATCTACATGCGCGACGAATATCCCGCCGTGCTGCACATCCTTGCGACCGAGATCGCGGCACTGGAAGCGGCGGGTATCGTCGCCCCCGGCTATATCGAGCTGCGCCGCGGCGCGGGCGCCTATATCTGCGGCGAAGAAAGCGCGATGATCGAGTCGATCGAGGGCAAGCGCGGTATTCCGCGCCATCGCCCGCCCTTTGTGGCGCAGGTTGGTGTTTTTGGCCGCCCGACGCTGGTCAACAATATCGAAACGCTGCACTGGGTCGCGCGCGTCCTGCGCGAAGGCCCCGAGGTCCTGTCGGATCACGAGCATAACGACCGCAAGGGCCTGCGCAGCTACTCGGTCTCGGGCCGTGTGAAAAACCCCGGCGTTTACCTGCTCTATGCCGGCTCGACGATCACCGATATCATCGCGGCTGCGGGTGGCATGATGGATGGCCATACGTTCAAGGGCTACCAGCCGGGCGGTCCGTCCTCGGGGCTGCTGCCTGCATCGATGCATGACATCCCGCTCGACTTCGACACGCTGCAGCCGCATGGCACCTTCATCGGCTCCGCCGCGGTCGTCGTGCTGAGCGACAAGGATAGCGCGCGCGCTGCGGCGCTGAATATGCTACGTTTCTTCGAGGACGAAAGCTGCGGCCAATGCACGCCCTGCCGTGTGGGCTGTGAAAAGGCGGTCAAGCTGATGCAGGCCGATACCTGGGATCAGGATCTGCTGGGCGATCTGTGCACCGCGATGGCCGATGCCTCGATCTGCGGCCTCGGGCAGGCCGCGCCCAACCCGATCCGCTCGACGATGAAGCATTTCCCGGAGGAAATCTGATGCTGGATAGCAATGTGGCCACCGTCACCTTCACGCTGGATGGCGAGGAAGTCACCGCGCCCAAGGGCCAGACGATCTGGGAAATCAGCCATGGCCGTGGCCTGATCATTCCCAATCTGTGTCACAAGCCGCAGCCGGGCTATCGCCCCGATGGCAATTGCCGCGCTTGCATGGTCGAGGTCGAGGGCGAGCGGAACCTGATCGCGTCGTGCATCCGCGAGCCGAGCGACGGCATGGTCGTCAAGACGAACACCGCCCGCGCGGAAACCGCCCGCAAGATGGTGATCGAGATGCTGCTGGCCGACCAGCCCGAGCAGGAGGTGGCGCATGACAAGTCCAGCCACCTTTGGGACATGGCCGCGATGCAGGGCGTATCCGAGAGCCGCTTTCCCAAGCTGGAAGAGGGACACATCCCCCTTTTGGACGACAGCCATGTCGCGATGAGCGTCAATCTGGATGCCTGCATCCAATGCGGCCTTTGCGTGCGCGCCTGCCGCGAGGTGCAGGTGAATGACGTGATCGGCATGGCCGGGCGCGGGCACAACGCCTACCCTGTCTTCGATTTTGACGATCCCATGGGCGAGAGCACCTGCGTTGCCTGCGGTGAATGCGTTCAGGCCTGCCCCACCGGCGCGCTGATGCCCGCGACCGTTGTCGACGAACATCAGGTCGGCGACAGTGCGGATTATGACAGCGAGACCAAGAGCATCTGCCCCTTCTGCGGGGTCGGCTGCCAGATCAACCTCAAAGTCAAGGATGGCAAGATCAAATATGTCGAGGGCATCAACGGACCCGCGAATGAGGGCCGGCTCTGCGTCAAGGGGCGTTTCGGCTTTGACTACATCCACCATCCTCACCGCCTGACCAAGCCGCTTATTCGCCGCGATGACGCGCCCGCCAAGGGTCTGAACGTTGATCCCGGCAACTGGCAGACGCATTTCCGCGAGGCGGAGTGGGACGAGGCGCTGGATCTGGCGGCGTCCCGACTCAAGGGCCGCGGCCGCGAGGTTGCCGGTTTTGGCAGCGCAAAATGCACCAACGAGGAAGCGTATCTCTTTCAGAAGCTGATCCGGCAGGCGTTCCGCCACAATAACGTCGATCACTGCACGCGGCTGTGCCACGCCTCGTCCGTTTCGGCCCTGATCGAGAATGTCGGCTCGGGCGCGGTTACGGCCACGTTCAACGAAATCGAGAATGCGGATGTCGCCATCATCATCGGCGCCAACCCCGTCGAGAACCACCCCGTCGCCGCCACCTATTTCAAGCAGTTCACCAAGCGCGGTGGCAAGCTGATCGTGATGGATCCGCGCGGGCAGGGCATGAAGCGATTTGCCACCCACATGCTGCAATTCCGCCCCGGCGCTGATGTGAGCATGCTGAACGCGATCATGCACACGATCGTCGAGGAAAAGCTCTACGATCAGCAATATATTGACGCCTATACCGAGAACTGGGAGGCCGAGAAGGCGCATCTGGCCGATTTCAGCCCCGAGAAGATGGAAGGCATCTGCGGCATTCCCGCTGAGACGCTGCGCGAGGTCGCGCGCACTTTCGCGGGCGCGAAATCCGCGATGATCTTCTGGGGCATGGGCGTCAGCCAGCATATCCACGGCACCGATAATTCGCGCTGCCTGATCTCCCTTGCGCTGATGTGCGGGCAGGTGGGCCGCCCCGGTGCGGGCCTGCACCCGCTGCGCGGCCAGAACAACGTGCAGGGCGCCAGCGACGCGGGCCTCATCCCGATGTTCCTGCCAGACTACCAGAGCGTCACCGATGACGGCGTGCGCCGTGCCTTCACCGAAGTGTGGGAGTCCGAGGATTTCAGCGCCGAGAAGGGCCTGACCGTGACCGAGATCATGGATGCGGTCCATGACGGCGATATCAAGGCGATGTATATCCTGGGCGAGAACCCGGCCATGTCCGACCCGGATGTGGATCACGCGCGCGATGCGCTGGCCAAGCTCGATACGCTGGTCGTGCAGGACATCTTCCTGACCGAGACGGCGAACTATGCGGACATCATCCTGCCCGCCTCGGCCTTCGCTGAAAAGTCCGGCACCGTCACCAACACCAACCGGCAGGTGCAGTTGGCCCGCCCCGCCGTGCCGCCCGTGGGCGACGCGCGCGAGGACTGGATCATCACCACGCTACTGGCCAATCGCCTTGGCCTGAATTGGAAATACGACAGCCCCGCCGATATCTTTGCCGAGATGAAGCTGAACATGGGCAGCCTCAACAACATCACGTGGGAGCGGCTGGAGAATGAGGGCGCGGTGACCTATCCGTCGCTCAGCCCGACCGATCCGGGGCAGGCCATCGTCTTTGGCGACGGCTTCCCACGGCCCGAGGGGCGCGCGCGCTTTACCCCCGCCAGCGTCATCGCACCCGATGATGTGCCGGACGAAGAATACCCGATGATCCTGACCACCGGCCGCCAGCTGGAACATTGGCACACAGGCTCGATGACGCGCCGCAGCCGCGTTCTGGACAGTGTCGAGCCCGAGGCGAACTGCTCGCTGCATCCCTCGACGCTGCGCAAGCTGGGCGTGGAGCCGGGCGGCCATGTGCGCCTGACCACCAAGCGCGGCAGCATCTCCATCATGGCGCGGGCCGACCGCGCCGTGGCGCCGGACATGGTGTTCCTCCCCTTCGCCTATGTCGAAGCGGCGGCGAACATCCTGACAAACCCCGCGATCGACCCTTATGGCAAGATCCCGGAATTCAAGTTTTCTGCCGTCAAGGTAGAAGCAGACACCCAATCCGTCGCCGCAGAGTGACGCAACCAACGAGGGACTGACTGAAAAATGGCCTATAAAAGCGATATCGAAATTGCGCGCGCCGCACAGAAAAAGCCGATCCAGGAGATTGGCGACAAACTCGGTATCCCGACCGAGCATCTGCTGCCCTACGGCCATGACAAGGCCAAGGTTTCCCAAAGCTATATCGACAGCGTGCAGGGCAACAAAAGCGGCAAGCTGATCCTCGTTACCGCGATCAACCCGACCCCGGCGGGCGAGGGCAAGACGACGACCACGGTTGGTCTGGGCGATGGCCTGAACCGTATCGGCAAGAAGGCGATGGTCTGTATCCGCGAAGCCTCGCTCGGTCCGAACTTCGGCATGAAGGGTGGCGCCGCAGGTGGCGGTTACGCTCAGGTCGTTCCGATGGAAGAGATGAACCTCCACTTCACCGGTGACTTCCACGCCATCACCTCGGCCCACTCGCTGCTGTCGGCGATGATCGACAACCACATCTACTGGGGCAACGAGCTGGATATCGACATCCGCCGCGTCGTGTGGCGCCGCGTCGTCGACATGAACGACCGCGCGCTGCGCCAGATCACCGCGTCGCTGGGCGGCGTCTCGAACGGCTTCCCGCGCGAGACCGGCTTCGACATCACCGTGGCCTCCGAGGTCATGGCGATCCTGTGCCTTGCCAAGAACCTCAAGGATCTCGAGGACCGTCTGGGCGCGATGATCGTCGCCTATCGGCGCGACAAGAGCCCCGTCTATTGCCGCGATATCGAGGCGCAAGGCGCGATGACCGTCCTGCTCAAGGACGCGATGCAGCCGAACCTCGTGCAGACGCTCGAGAACAACCCGGCCTTCGTGCATGGCGGCCCCTTCGCCAATATCGCGCATGGCTGCAACTCGGTCACCGCCACCACGACCGCGCTCAAGATCGCCGATTTCGTCGTGACCGAGGCAGGCTTCGGTGCGGACCTGGGCGCCGAGAAGTTCATGAACATCAAGTGCCGCAAGGCGGGCCTCGCGCCGGATTGCGTCGTGTTGGTGGCGACGGTGCGCGCGATGAAGATGAACGGCGGCGTTGCCAAGGCCGATCTGGGCGCCGAGAACGTCGACGCGGTTAAGGAAGGCTGTGCCAATCTCGGCCGTCACATCGCCAACCTCAAGAGTTTTGGCGTGCCGGTCGTCGTGGCAATCAACCATTTCGTCAACGACACCGATGCCGAGGTCGAGGCCGTCAAGGCCTATGTCAAGGAGCAGGGCTCTGAGGCCATCCTGTCGCGCCACTGGGAACTGGGCAGCGAAGGCAGCGCGGATCTCGCGACCCGCGTGGCCGAGATCGCCGAGAGCGGCGCGTCCGACTTCAAGCCGATCTATCCCGATGAGATGCCACTGATGCAGAAGATCGAGACGATCGCCAAGAACATCTACCACGCCGATGGCGTGGTGGCCGACAGCAAGATCCGCGATCAGTTGAAACAGTGGGAAGAGGCCGGTTACGGCAACCTGCCGATCTGCATGGCAAAGACGCAGTACAGCTTTACCACCGATCCCAGCCGCCGCGGCGCGCCCACGGGCCATTCCGTGCCGATCCGCGAAGTGCGTCTGAGCGCCGGAGCGGGCTTTGTCGTTGTCGTCTGCGGCGAGATCATGACGATGCCCGGCCTGCCGCGCGTGCCCGCAGCCACCTCGATCCGTCTCAATGATGGCGGCGAGATCGAAGGTCTGTTCTAAGGAACGCGGATTGCGCGGGGCATCGAGCCCCGCGCAATCCGGTCGCCGCCTTTGCGGCTCCTGCCTCCGGCGGGGATATTTTTAGCAAGAAGAAAGCAGGGGCGCGGCCGCCTGTGGCAAGGAGAGCGCGATGACGGCTCAGGTGATTGATGGCAAGGCCTTTGCGGCCGAAGTGCGCGGCAAGGTCGCCGAGCATGTGAAGCGTTTGAAGGACAAGCACGATCTGGTGCCGGGCCTTGCCGTGGTGCTGGTCGGCGAGGATCCGGCGAGCCAGGTCTACGTCCGTTCGAAGGGCAAGCAGACCACCGAAGTCGGCATGAAGAGCGTTGAGCACAAGTTGGATGTGGACACATCCGAAGCGGATCTGCTTGCGCTGATCGACAAGCTCAACAAGGACGAGAGCATCCATGGCATCCTCGTGCAACTGCCCCTGCCCAAGCATCTGGACGAGGATCTGGTCATCAATTCGATCGATCCGGCCAAGGATGTGGACGGGTTTCATATCTCGAATGTCGGTTTGTTGGGGACTGGGCAGAAGAGCATGGTGCCTTGCACGCCGCTGGGCTGCCTGATGATGCTGCGCGAGCATCACGGATCGCTCTCGGGTATGGACGCGGTGGTGATCGGGCGCAGCAATATCGTCGGCAAGCCGATGGCGCAGCTGTTGCTTGGGGATAGTTGCACCGTGACGATCGCGCATTCGCGAACCAAGGATCTTGCCGATGTGGTACGCCGCGCGGATATCGTCGTGGCCGCCGTTGGCCGCCCTGAGATGGTGCCCGGGGATTGGATCAAAGAGGGTGCCACCGTGATTGATGTGGGTATCAACCGGATCGAGAAGGACGACGGCAAGACCAAGCTTGTTGGGGATGTCGACTATGCCAGCTGTGAGGAACGTGCGGGTGCGATCACGCCCGTGCCGGGCGGTGTTGGGCCGATGACCATTGCCTGCCTTCTGGCCAATACGTTGACCGCGGCCTGCCGCGCGAATGGTATCGAGGAGCCTGAAGGCCTGACGGCCTGATGGCCCTCCCAGCATCTGAAGAGGGTCGCGCCTGGCGCGGCCCTTTTGCGTTTTAGCGGGGCATGGGAATGACGCGTGTAGCCGTTCCGGTCAGTACGGCCACAGCCTCGGGCCTCATGAGATCGGTAAGCGGAGTGTCGTCGCTGCGCAGGCCTCCGGTATAGGTGCCGTAGGCGGGCAGGATCACGCGATCCGTGTCGATCAGGAATGCGGGGCGGCTGACGCTGCGCCCACGCGCGTGGACCGAAGCCTTGGGGTGATAGTGGCCCGAGAGTTCACCGCTGGCGCCGGGCCGCGCGATGTGCCGAAACGTCAGCGGTGGGACCGGCAGCTCGGCGAGGTGCGTGCCGCCCAGATCGACGGGACCGGGATCGTGATTGCCCTCGATCCAGACCCAGCGGCGCCCGGATTGCAGAGTTGCAATCCAGAGCTTTTCATCCTCGCCAAGCGCGTCCGCCGCCGCGCTGTCATCGAAGCTATCGCCGAGGCAGATGACGGTTTTGGCGCCCGTGGTCCTTAGGTCGGCATCGAGACGGGCGAGAGTGTCTTGCGTCTCGTACGGGGGCAGGGATGTTGTTCCTAGCCGCGCCCGCCGCTCGGATTTGCCGAGATGCAGGTCAGAGACGCAAAGAAGGTTGTGATCCGGCCAATAGAGCGCGCCGGTGGGCAGGGCAATCAGTCGCGCGCCTGCGAGGGTGAAGGCGTGGGTGGTCATGGGGGCGGTTATGCCCTCAAACATCCAGCTCTTCCACGAACCGCGCGTTTTCCTGAATGTACTGAAAGCGCAGCTCGGGCTTCTTGCCCATCAGGCGTTCCACCAGATCGCCAGTCTGGCCCGGCTCGTCCTCGTCAATTGTCACGCGAATGAGGGTGCGGGATTTCGCATCCATCGTCGTCTCCTTGAGGTCCTTGGCATCCATTTCGCCCAGACCCTTGAAGCGGCTGACATCAATCTTGCCCTTGCCGCCAAGGCCCTTTTCCATCCAAAGGTCGCGCTCGGCCTGATCGATGCAGTAAACGCGTTTGGCACCCTGGCTGAGGCGGTAAAGGGGCGGGCAGGCAAGGTAGAGGTGGCCCGCGTCGATCATGGGGCGCATTTGCGTGAAGAAGAACGTCATCAAGAGCGCGGCGATATGCGCGCCGTCGACATCCGCGTCGGTCATGATGATGATCTTGTCATAGCGCAGATCGTCGAGATTGAACTTGGAGCCGAGGCCGACACCCAGCGCCTGTGTCAGATCGCTGATTTCCTGGTTGCTCCCCAGTTTCGAGCTGGCAGCGCCCAGCACGTTCAGGATCTTGCCGCGCAGGGGCAGCAGGGCCTGGGTCTTGCGGTCGCGCGCCATCTTGGCCGAGCCGCCGGCGCTGTCGCCTTCGACGATGAACAGCTCGGTCCCGTCGCGTGTGTTCGATGAACAATCGACCAGCTTGCCGGGAAGGCGCAGCTTCTTTGTCGCGGTCTTGCGCTGGGTTTCTTTTTCCTGGCGGCGGCGCAGGCGCTCTTCCGCGCGCAGGACCAGAAAATCGAGGATCGCGCCCGCGGATTTCGTGTCGGCGGCCAGCCAGTTGTCGAAATGATCCCGCACGGAGTTTTCGACCATGCGCTGCGCGTCAACCGTGGCGAGGCGGTCCTTGGTCTGGCCAACGAACTCGGGATCGCGGATAAAGCAGCTGACCAGCGCGCCCGCGCCGGTGATCAGATCCTCGCGCGTGATACTCGCGGCCTTCTTGTTGTTCACCAGCTCGCCATAAGCCTTGATGCCCTTGAGGATCGCGGCCCAGAACCCGGCCTCGTGCGTGCCGCCCTCGGGGGTGGGAACGGTGTTGCAATAGGACTGGATGAAGCCGTCGCGTGCGGGCGTCCAGTTGATCGCCCATTCGACCTTGCCGGGCACCTTGAACTTCTCGAAACTGACCGAACCGGCGAAGGGCGTGTCGGCATAGGTCGTCGCGCCGCCCATTGCCTCGGTCAGATAGTCCGAAAGTCCGCCGGGGAAGTGGAACTTGGCCTCGCGCGGTGTCTCGCCATCGTCGATGCCGGTTTTCCAGCGGATTTCGACGCCGGAAAAGAGATAGGCCTTGGAGCGTGCCATCTTGAAAAGGCGCGCGGGCTTGAGCTTGAGCGAGCCGAAGATCTCGGCATCGGGGTGGAACGTCACGGCGGTGCCGCGCCGGTTGGGCGCAGCGCCGATCTTCTCGAGCGGGCCCTGCGGCAGGCCGCGCGAGAACTCCATCGCGTAGAGTTCCTTGTTGCGGGCCACCTCGACGCGCAGGTGATCCGAGAGCGCGTTGACCACCGACGAGCCGACGCCGTGCAAACCGCCCGAGGTCTGATAGCTGTCGCCCGAGAACTTGCCGCCCGCGTTGAGCGTGCAAAAGATGATCTCGAGCGCGGATTTCGTCGGGTCTTTGGGGTGCGGCCCCGTGGGGATGCCGCGCCCATTGTCACGCACGGAGACATGGCCGTTCTCGTGTAGCTCGATCTCGATCCAGGTGGCGTGGCCGGCGACAGCCTCGTCCATCGAGTTGTCGACGATCTCGGCCACCATGTGGTGCAGGGCACGGTCGTCCTTGCCGCCGATATACATGCCAGGGCGCAGGCGGACATGCTCCATATCCTCAAGGACCTGGATGGAGGATGCGTCATAGTCGCCCGAAGAGGTGGCGGTGGTCAAAAGATCGGACATGGGGTGCGCTGCTCGCTCGTTTCTGAGTTTGCGCGATTATGACAGAGCGGCGCGCCGGTTGAAAGAACGCAGCGGCCCTGCGCGGCCTCAAGGGGGCCAAAGGATCAGGCCGAGCGCATTGAGAGTCAGTAGTATCGCGGTCAACCCTCCGAGGCGCGCGAAGCCGGGACGGTCGGGCTTGGGGTGCGCCACCACTGTGCGTACACCGCAAAGCATAAAAACCCAGATCGCAAAGACGCTTGCTGACGCACCGATCCAGATCACCTGGGCCAGCGGCATCATCGCGGTGCTGTGCGCTGATATGTGATCCGCATGCGTCCGCTCCTTCGTCTCGCCGGGTCTGCGCTTTACTTTGGGGCGATTCCCATCAACAAATCGCTAATGAGCGAGCATCTTAAAGGTCTGATCATTACCGCACTGGGCGTGCTGATGATCGTGCCCGACTCTCTTTTCGTGCGCCTGATCATGGCCGACCCGGCCACCATCACCTTTTGGCGGGCAGCCGTCGCCGGCACGCTGATCCTGGCCGGATGCTTTGTGGTCCAAGGGCTCTCGGGATTTCGTGCGGTCGCGCGAACGGGCCGGCCCGGCCTGCTTTACACGCTGCTGATGGCCACCACCGCGCCGGGTTTCGTCATGGCGATTTCGCTGACCAGCGTGGCGAATGTTGTTTTCATCTTCGCCTCGATCCCGATTTTTGCCGCGATCTTCAGCCGGATTTTCCTGGGCGAGCCGTTCAGCCGCCGCACCGTCCTGACCATGGCCGCGGTGCTGCCGGGACTCGCCATAATCGCCTATGGCAGCCATGAGAGCGAAATTGCCAGCTGGCAGGGCGATCTTATCGCGCTCGCGGTCTCGGCCAGTTTCGCCGCCGCGCTGACCACGGCGCGCAAAATGCGCGCGACGTCGATGATCCCGGCGATCCCGGTTTCCTATCTGCTGTCGGCGTTGATCATGTTGATCTGGGCGACGCCCGGTCAGGCGATGCCGTCGCAATGGCCTTTGGTGTTGGGCCACGGGACGTTCATCGCGCTCTCAACCTGTCTGCTGACATTAGGGCCGCGCTATCTTTCCTCGGCCGAGGTATCGCTTCTGATCCTGCTCGAGTCAGTGCTGGCGCCGCTGCTGGTCTGGGCGGTGATCGGCGAGGATCCGGGCGTATGGGCGCTCTTTGGCGGCGCACTGGTGATCGGCGCGCTGGTGGTGTCCAACATGGTCGCGCTGCGACGCAGGCGCGTTAGAACGTCGCCTCGACCCCCGGAAGTTTCAGCGCCGCGATAAGATCGCGCAGCTCCTGCCGGGCGGCGATATTCGAGATGTTGAGCTGCTTGACGCCCACATCCTTGAGGTCAAGAAGGGTCAGGCCACGCGGGAAAAGCTCGCGGAAAATCACCCGCTCGTTAAAGCCGGGGGCGGTGCGGAACCCGATGCGCTTGGCCAGATTGTCCAGCGCAGCGCCCATTTTCTCTTTGTTCACCATGGCTTGGGCGCCCACACGGTTGCGCACCACGATCCAGTCGATAGGCTTCAGCCCGGCCTGCGCGCGCAGCTGCCGCGCATTCCAGACCATCTCGGAATAGACCGACGGTCGCAAAATCTTTTGCCCGTCCGCGTCGACATGGGCCAGCAAGTCAAAGTCCACGAAGCTGTCGTTGAGCGGCGTGATCAACGTATCGGCAAGGCTATGTGCGACCTGGCTTAGCCGCGTATGCGAGCCGGGGCAGTCGATCACGATGAAATCGCTGTCTGGCTCCAGTGACGCGACCGCCTCGGACAGGCGGCGGTCATACATGTTCTCGCCGGGGCTGAGCGCGGTCTGATCGACCTCGGGCAGGTCGTGGTAGAAGGGGCTGGGCAGGCTCAGACCCGCCTTGGCCAGATACGCCTTGCGGTTCTCGGAGTAGCGTCCAAAAGTCTTTTGCCGCAGGTCCAGATCCAGCGCGCTGACGGTGAAGCCCAGCCGCGCCAAAGCGGTGGCGACATGCATCGACACCGTAGATTTCCCCGCGCCGCCCTTTTCGTTTCCGACGACGATGATATGCGCCATGTCCCAAGATCCCTTGCCCACGCCCTCGGATCGGGGCGTTTGGCGCATGGTATAACGCGCACAGGCAAGAGGAAAGGGCGCGAGAGCGGAAGTTGGCGCCAAGAACCGGCTCTTTTTACGTTGAAAGACAGGGCGTCCGGCCCGTCACCTAGCACGAGAAAAGGCCCCGCCATTTCCGGCGAGGCCCGATACGCGAAACGGCACGTCGCCTTAGCCCTTCATGCTATCCCAGAAGGATTTGACCGACTTGAAGAAGCTCTTGCTCTCGGGATTGTTGTCCTCGGACAGCGCCTCGAATTCGCGCAGCAGCTCTTTTTGCCGGGAGGTCAGGTTGACCGGCGTCTCGACGGCAAGCTCGATGAACATATCACCCGAGCCACCACCGCGCAGGGCGGGCATGCCCTTGCCGCGCAGGCGCATCTGACGGCCTGATTGGCTGCCCTCGGGGATCTTCACCTTGCTGCGGCCACCGTCGATGGTGGGCACCTCGATGTCGCCGCCGATTGCGGCGGTGATCATCGAGACAGGCACGTTGCAATAAAGGTTCGTCTCCTCGCGCTCGAAGAGCGGATGCTTGGTGACCTCGATGAAGATGTAAAGATCGCCCGGAGGACCGCCACGCATGCCCGCCTCGCCCTCGCCGGAAAGGCGAATGCGCGTGCCGGTCTCGACGCCCGCGGGGATGTTGACGCTGAGCGCGCGATCCTTTTCGACGCGGCCTTGGCCACCGCAGGATTTGCAGGGGTTCTGCACGATCTGGCCCATGCCGGAACATGTGGGGCAGGTTCGCTCGACGGTAAAGAAGCCCTGCTGAGCGCGCACCTTGCCCATGCCAGAACAGGTGGGGCAGGTGGTCGGCTCGGCGCCGCCTTCGGCGCCCGATCCGTCACAGGAATTGCATTGAACGGATGTCGGCACGTTGATCGTCTTTTGCAGGCCCTTATAGGCCTCCTCGAGCGTGACGCGCATGTTATAGCGCAGGTCCGAGCCGCGCGCGGCGCGCTGGCGCCCGCCGCCGCCCCGGGCGCCCATGAAGTCGCCGAAGAGATCGTCGAACACGTCGGAAAAGGCGCTGGCGAAATCGCCTTGGCCCTGCGGTCCGCCGGGGCGCCCGCCACCGCCGCCCATTCCGCCCTCGAAGGCGGCATGGCCGAAACGGTCATAGGCCGCTTTCTTCTCGGCGTCTTTCAGTACGTCATACGCCTCGCCCACTTCCTTGAACTGGGCTTCGGCGTTGGGATTGTCCTTGTTGCTGTCGGGATGCAGCGCGCGCGCCTTTTGGCGGTATGCCTTCTTGATCTCGTCAGCCGAGGCCCCGCGCGCGACGCCCAGAACCTCGTAATAATCACGTTTGGCCATTGCGGGACCTCCTAAACCTGAAACGAAACGGGCCGGCCTAGCAGACCGGCCCGAAGGTTTCTCAGCGGCGCATTACGCGCGCTTGTTGTCGTCAAGGTCCTCGAAATCGGCATCGACGATATCATCATCGCCATTACCGCCCTCATCCGCGGCAGAGGGGCCACCGTCATCCTCTTCCGACTGGCTGGCCTTGTAGATGGCCTCGCCCAGCTTCATCGCGGCCTCCGAGACGTTCTGGATGCCCGACTTGATTTTACCCGCGTCGTCTTTCTCCAGATCCTCTTTCAGCGACGAGATGGCCAGTTCGATGGCTTCGATCGTGGTGGGATCCACCTTGTCCGAATGCTCTTCCATCGACTTCTCGGTCGAGTCGATCAGGCTTTCCGCCTGGTTGCGTGCTTCGACCAGCTCGCGGCGCGACTTGTCTGCCTCGGCGTTCTCCTCGGCATCCTTGACCATCTTCTCGATGTCTTCCTCCGAGAGGCCACCCGACGCCTGGATCGTGATCTTGTGCTCCTTGTTCGTGCCCTTGTCCTTGGCCGAAACGGAGACGATCCCGTTAGTGTCGATGTCGAAGGTCACCTCGATCTGGGGCATGCCGCGCGGTGCGGGCGGAATGTTCTCGAGGTTGAACTGGCCTAGCATCTTGTTGTCCGCGGCCATCTCACGCTCGCCCTGGAATACCCGGATCGTCACGGCGCTCTGGTTGTCCTCGGCGGTCGAGAAGACCTGGCTCTTATTCGTCGGAATGGTCGTGTTGCGGTCGATGAGGCGGGTGAAGACACCGCCCAGCGTCTCGATGCCGAGCGACAGGGGCGTCACGTCCAGAAGGACAACGTCCTTGATATCGCCCTGCAGGACGGCAGCCTGAATGGCGGCGCCCATCGCGACGACCTCGTCGGGGTTCACGCCCTTGTTCGGCTCCTTGCCAAAGAGCTTGGTCACTTCCTCGATCACCTTGGGCATGCGGGTCATGCCGCCGACCAGAACGACCTCGTCGATATCGCTGGCCGTCAGGCCCGCATCTTTGAGCGCGGCCTGGCAGGGCTTGAGCGACGCCTTGATCAGATCACCGACGAGCGATTCCAGCTTGGCACGGGTCAGCTTCATGACCATGTGCAGCGGCTGGCCGTTCGAGGACATCGAGATGAACGGCTGGTTGATCTCGGTCTGGCTCGAGCTCGACAGCTCGATCTTGGCCTTTTCCGCCGCTTCTTTCAGGCGCTGAAGCGCCATCTTGTCCTGCGTCAGGTCGACGTTATGCTCTTTTTTGAACTCGCCCGCCAAGTAATTGACGATGCGCATGTCGAAGTCTTCACCGCCAAGGAACGTGTCGCCATTGGTGGCTTTCACTTCGAAGAAACCTTCGGCCATCTCGAGGATGGTCACGTCGAACGTGCCGCCGCCGAGGTCATAGACCGCGATCGTCTGCTCGTCTTTCTTGTCGAGGCCGTAGGCCAGCGCAGCGGCTGTCGGCTCGTTGACGATGCGCAGGACTTCAAGGCCGGCGATCTTGCCCGCGTCCTTGGTGGCCTGGCGCTGCTGGTCGTTGAAATAGGCCGGGACGGTGATGACGGCTTGCGTCACTTCCTCGCCAAGATAGCTCTCGGCGGTCTCTTTCATCTTGCCCAGGATGAACGCCGAGATCTGGCTGGGCGAGTATTTCTCACCGCGCGCCTCGACCCATGCGTCGCCATTGCCGCCATCGACAACGGTGAAGGGCATGTTCTTTTTGTCCTTGGCCAAGTCAGCATCGTCAGCGCGACGGCCGATCAGGCGCTTGACGCCAAAGACGGTGTTTTCGGGGTTCGTGACGGCCTGCCGCTTGGCGGGCTGGCCGACCAGTCGCTCATTCTCGGTGAAGGCGACGATCGAGGGGGTCGTGCGTGCCCCTTCGGAGTTTTCGATCACGCGTGCCGTCTTGCCATCCATGATGGCGATGCAGCTGTTGGTGGTGCCGAGGTCGATACCAATAACTTTGGACATGGATTTCATCCCTTTCTCTTCAGGCGATATAGGCGAGGTTGGACCCGTTTCGGCATCCAACCCCGGTTTGCTCGGACGCGGCCCGCAATTGCGACCCAACGCTTCGGGGGGTATATAGGGAGGGCAAGACAGCCCTGCAAGCGCCGCGGCGCAGCGCATTTCGCCATTTTTCACACAAATCGGCCCATAGGGGGCGGGCAACATGACCGAGCTTGACCTGCGCGGGTTTCGCATCCTTCCCGGATACCTGGATAAGGGGGTCCAAGAGGCGCTGGTATCGGATCTGCGCGATGTGGTCGGGGCGGCGCCGCTCTTTTCGCCCATGACACCGATGGGCCGCAAGATGAGCGTGCGCATGACATCGGCGGGGCGCTATGGCTGGATATCGGATACCAAGGGATACAGGTATTCTGAAACGCATCCGAACGGGCAGGCATGGCCCGCGATACCCCCAACGGTGCTGAATGTCTGGCGCGCCTTGGTCAGCGACGCGCGCGCGCCCGATTGCTGCCTGATCAACTACTATGGCGAGGGCGCGCGGATGGGGCTGCATCAGGACCGGGACGAGGCGGATTTCACTTGGCCAGTGCTCTCTATCTCACTTGGGGATGAGGGGCTTTTGCGTATCGGCAATCTGGCGCGCGGTGGCAGCACGGTGTCGCACTGGCTGCGCTCGGGCGATGTCGTGGTGATGGGCGGGGATGCGCGGCTGGTCCATCACGGGGTGGACAAGATCCGATTTGGCTCGTCCAGCCTGCTGAACGGGGGTGGACGGATCAATCTGACCTGCCGCGTGGTGGACTGATCCCGCCGCGCGGTGTTTGACCGGCGGCGGGATTTGAGTATTTTTGCCAAGATGAAGCGGCGGACGCTTACGCGCTTTTCGGCTCGACATTCACCTGATGCGGGAAGGGGATCGAAATGCCCTTGGCGTCGAAATCTTCTTTGATCGCCTTGGTCAGCTCGAATTTGACGTTCCAGAAATCGGCGGTCGAGGTCCAGAGCCGCGCGGTGATATCGACCGAGCTGTCGCCCAGGTTGGTGACGCGCGCCCATGGCTCGGGGTCCTGCATCACACGTTCGTCCGCGCGGGCATTGTCCAGAATGATCTGCATCGCGGTATCGGCGCTGTCACTGTAATCAATGCCGAAGGTCAGATCGAGCCGGCGGGTGTCATGTGCCGAGTAGTTGGTGATGACCGAGCCCCAGGCCTGACCGTTGGGCATGATGATCTGCACATTCTGCGGTGTTGTCAGCTCGGTAAAGAAGAGCGCGATTTCCGTGACCGTGCCGCTGGTGCCGCCTATGTCAACGTATTGGCCCAGCCGGTAAGGCCGGAACATGACCAGCATGATGCCGGCCGCCAGATCGGCCAGCGTGCCCTGCAGGGCAAGGCCGATGGCGAGGGTGGCTGCGCCGAGAACCGCGACGACGCTGGTCGCTTCGATCCCGAAGAGGTTCAGGACCGCCAGCAGAACCATGATCCGAATGGCCCAAGTGGCGACGGTGGCGGCGAAATTGCCCAGCGTCTGATCGATCCGCTGATGCTTGCGCACCTGGCGCCGCACGAAGCGGCCCACGAGTCCCGCCGCGATCCAGCCGACGATAAGGACGACCAGTGCCTTGACCGCGTTAATCACCAGCGGCGCATAGCCGCCCAATTGATCCAAGAAACCTTCCATGGGACGAGTGACCCCCTTCAATCAGTAAATTTATTGTCGAGCGCTGCTATAGAGCCTTTGCGCCAACGACGAAAGGCCCCGGAGGTTCCAGGGCCTTTATCTGGTCGCCGCTCAAGCTCAGCGTGTTTTCAGTGCGTCGCGGATTTCGATCAGGATGTCCTTTTCGGAGGGGCCGGTATGTACCTCGGGCGCGACTTCGTCCGGCTTTTCGGCCAATGATTTCACCTTGTTCACATATTTGACCAGCATGAAGACAACGAAGGCGATGATCAGGAAATTGATCACGGCCATGAGGAAGGCGCCGAAGGCAAAGACCGATGCGCCTGTCTCGCGTGCGGCCTCCAGCGAGGCGCCCGCCGGGACGTCGCCGGCAAGGACGACGTAATTATTGGTGAAATCGACTCCGCCGGTGAAAAGACCGATGATCGGATTTATCAGATCGCCCACCAGCGATGTGACGATCGCGGTAAAAGCCGCGCCGATGATGATACCCACGGCCATGTCCATGACATTGCCCTTGGCAATGAAATCCTTGAATTCGTTCAGCATTGTGTCCCCGGTTTTTTGTGTTGGCGACGCGTTTGCGCGTCTGCGCGAAAAGGTTAACACATTCGCGCACAATGCAATGCCGGTTTTGCGATCTAGGTAGAACAGGCCAAGCCACTACCTTTGAATGGAGATCGCACATGAACCGCACAAACCCCATCAACGGCCGCTGGCCCGCCAGCCGCCCGGACTTGCTTCAGCTTTATTCCTTTCCCACGCCCAACGGCGTCAAGATCTCGATCATGCTGGAGGAGACGGGCCTCGATTACGAGGCGCATCTGGTGACGCTGGCCGACAAGGACGTCAAAAGTGATGCCTTCACCGCGCTCAATCCCAATGGCAAAATCCCGGCGATCATCGACCCGAACGGCCATGGCGGGCCGGTCGAGCTGTTCGAGAGCGGTGCGATCCTGATCTATCTGGCGGAGAAAACCGGTCAATTCCTGCCCGCCTCCGGTGCCGCACGGGCCGAGGTGCTGGCGTGGCTGATGTTTCAGATGGGCGGGCTGGGGCCGATGCTGGGCCAGCTGGGCTATTTCCACAAATTCGCCGGCTCCGAGATCGAAGACCCGCGCCCCCGTGAGCGTTATGTCAATGAAGCGAACCGTCTGCTGGGCGTGGTCGAGGCGCAGCTGGACGGTCGTGACTGGATCGCGGGCGACTATTCCATCGCCGACATGGCGATTGCGCCATGGCTGAACGCGCTGGAGTTCTACGGCGTCAGGGAGGCTACGGGTTGGGGCCAGCACCCGAATTGCATCCGCTATCTCGAACGCTTCATGGACCGGCCCGCCGTTCAGCGCGGAATGAACATCCCGGACCGCAACGGGTGAACGGTCTGGCCCGGCACATGCCGGGCCGGGCCTTACTTGGGCAACTTGCCCTCCAGAACATAGCGCAGGATGTGCACAACCTGCTCGGGTGTGCGCGCGACGGCAAGCGCGGCGGCGTCCACTTCTTTCAGCGCGTGGTCATGCTCTTCGGGCTGCAGGATGATGAGCGACGTGCCCAACGCGGCGGCATAGCCCGCATCGAAGGCCGCATTCCATTGCTTGTACTTGTCGCCGAAGCGCACGACGACGATGTCGGCCTCCTCGATGGCCTGCCGCGTGCGGATCGCGTTCAACTTGGCGCCCTTGTGGTCGTGCCAGAATTTGCTGTCCTCGCCGCCCAGAATGGCAACGCCGCAATCGTCACTGGCGCCGTGATCTGTGACGGGGGCGGTGAAATGCACATCCAAATCGGCGGCGCCATTCTCGATCTGGTCCCGCCAATCGGTGTGGATCTCGCCGCTCAGATAAACGTTCAGCATATCGGTTCTCCTCTGATTCAGCCGCGCAGGGTGCCGCCGGTGGCCTTGGCCACCTTGTCGACGATCTTGGCCGAGACGGCCTCGATATCGGTATCCTTCAGCGTCGCCTCGGTGGGCTGCAGCCGCACGGTAATGGCCAGCGACTTGCGCCCTTCGCCGAGGCTGCCGCCAATGAATTCGTCGAAAACGCGCACATCCTCGATCAGCGCCTTGTCGGCTCCGGCGGCGGCATTCACAAGCGTCAGCGCCTCCACATCCGCATCGACGACGAAGGCAAAATCCCGCTCGACCGCTTGCAACGCGTTCATCTGCGCCGCGCCCCGGTTGGTCGTGGCATTGCGGGGCAGCGGGATCTCGGCGGGCCAGAGCGTGAAGGCCATGGCGGTGCCCTTGATGCCCATCGCGCGCAGCACCTTGGGGTGCAACTCGCCAAAGACGCCCAGCACCTTCTTGGGACCGAGGCAGATCATGCCATGACGGCCCGGATGCCACCATTCGCGCGCGCCGCGCAGGATCTGCACCTTGGCGGGCGCGCCGATGGCCGACAGGATCGCCTCGGCATCGGCCTTGACGTCATAGAGATCGACGGCGCGGCTGCTGCCATGCACGTCCTTGGGTCCGGTGCGGCCCATCAGGATACCCGCCACCTGCAAATGCTGCTCGCCCGGCTCGCCGCCGTGGAAGGCATGGCCGACCTCGAAGAGCCCCATGTCGGAAATGCCGCGCGCCTGGTTGCGCGCCGCAGCCTGCAGAAGGCCCGGCAGCAGCGCGGGGCGCATATGGCTCATCTCGCTGCTGATCGGGTTGGCCAGCATGGTGGCGTCGTCGCCGCCGCCAAAGAGCGTGGCGCTGGCGTGGTCGATGAAGCTGTAGGTCACGCATTCGTTGTAGCCAAGGCTCGCCGCCGTGCGGCGTGCGATCTGCTCGCGCTTCTGCGCGGGCGACAGGATCGGCGCTGGCACGCCCGCTTGTGTGCGGGGCAGGGGCCGGCCCTCCAGCTTGGTCATGGACGCGACGCGCGCCACCTCCTCGACCAGATCCGCCTCGCCCAGCACATCGGGGCGCCAGCTGGGCACGGATGCCAGATCGCCGTCGAGGCGAAAGCCGAGCGCCGTGAGCGTCTGGCGCTGCTCGGATTCAGGAATGTCCATGCCCACCAGCGACTGCACCTTGGCGGGGATCAGCTTGTAGGCGCGGCGTACATCCGGAACCTTGCCCGCCTTGATGAGGTTCGAGGGCGTGCCGCCGCAAAGATCCATGATCATCTGCGCGGCCAGATCCACCGCCTCCATGTTGAAGGCCGGGTCGATCCCGCGCTCGTTGCGATAGCGGGCGTCGGAATTGATTTTCAGTGCGCGACCCGTGCTGGCGATCTGGACATTGTCCCAGACGGCAGCCTCCAGAAACACATCGGTCGTCTCACTGGTGCAGCCCGTGGCCAGCCCGCCCATGATGCCGCCGATGCTCTCGATGCCGTTATCGTCGGAAATCACGACCTGACCGGCGCTGAACGTATATTCCTTTTCGTCCAGACCGATCAGCGTCTCGCCGCCCTTGGCGCGGTGGACGCGCAGATCGCCCGAGACCTTGGCGGCGTCGAAGACATGCAGCGGACGGTTGCGGTCGAAGGTGAAGAAATTGGTGATATCCACCAGCGCCGAGCGCGGGCGCAGCCCGATGGCGCGCAGGCGGTCCTGCAGCCACTGGGGGCTGGGTCCGTTCGTGACGCCGCGAATGAGGCGGCCCGCGAACACCTCGCAGCCGTTCGTGGCCGTGTCCTCGTCGATGGTCACGTTGATCGGGCAAGGGAATTGCCCCTCGACATGCGCGGTCGGCGCGTCCTTGAGCTTGCCCAGACCACGCGCGGCCAGATCGCGGGCGATGCCGCGCACGCCCAGCGCGTCGGGGCGGTTGGGCGTGATGGCGATCTCGATCACCGGATCGACCTTGGCCGGGTCATTCACCGCCAGCCAGTCGATATAGCGCTCGCCGACCTCACCCGAGGGCAGTTCGATGATCCCGTCATGCTCGTCGCTGAGCTCCATCTCGCGCTCGGAGCACATCATGCCGTAGCTCTCGATGCCGCGGATCTTGCCGACGCCAATGGTGGTGTCGATGCCGGGCACATAGACCCCGGGCTTGGCCACGACCACGGTGATCCCCTCGCGCGCGTTGGGCGCGCCGCAGATGATCTGCAACTCGCCCTCGCCGGTGGCCACCTTGCAGACGCGCAGGCGGTCCGCATCGGGATGCGGCTCGGCATGGGTGACATGGCCCAGCGTGAAATCCGCCAGCCGCGCGGCGGGGTTCGTGATGCCCTCCACTTCGAGGCCCAGATCGGTCAGCGCATAGGCGATCTCATCGACCGTGGCCGATGTGTCGAGATGGTCCTTGAGCCAGGAGATCGTGAATTTCATGTGCTGTCATCCGTGAGGTCGTTTTCGCGTTGGCTTCGCATAGCGCAGAAGGCGCGGCGGGGAAAGGCCGCTTACTTCTCGAGCCGCTCCGCGAGGTCTTCGGTATCGCCCATTTCCAGCAGCTTGATCTCGCGGACGAGGCGGATGGTGGGCTTGAGGCAGAAACAGACCGAGCCGATGACGAATAGCCAGATTGCCTGGGTTTCGTACTCGGCCCAGAAGAAGAGGATCGAGCCGATGAGGAACGCCGTGGCGGCGGCAAAATCTACAATGGTGTAGGCCAGTTCGTAGAGGGCATAGATGCGCCGGCTTTCGGCCGTGTTCTGGCGGTTGCGGTGCTGGAATAGGCGCATGGGCGGACTCCTTTTTGGGTTTGAGCCTAAAGGAAGTGCCCCTTCGTCCGGAATCAAGTCGAAGGCGCCGGACGAGCGCCTGCCCGTCCCTTCGCATCAAAGGTGCGAAACTATAGTCGGCACGCCTCCGGCGTGACGCGCTGGCGCTTTTGATGCCGTGGTGCTGCCGTTCGGATGTTGGAAGGACGTGGCGGGCATAAAGCGCGTCGGTCAGCCGTTGCAGCGCCACCCTACGGGCAGGCGCGCGTCCGGCTTGTTAGGTCGTCACTTTGCGAGCACGGCCGCTTCTCACTTTTTTATTCTGTCAAACCCAAGAGTTTCAGAAGTCCAGCTGAAATAAGAGCGATTACTACGGAAACAAAAATTGTCGGCACGTTTGATGCAATATTAAGCCCAATCCGCCGAAACCATGAACGGCTCTCAAGCCATCTATGCCCGTCGCCGGTAATTCTTATGTGATTAGCGGCATACGGATCAGCAAACCCATCGCCTAACCAAGGCCCATCTTTATCGTCTTCAATTTGCAATAGCCCATCTTCAATGAGAATCCGAATATTAAAAGCTTCGTTATCAGTCCAATCGGGCGTTTCTTCTATGGTGAATCCGTGGCTTCCTCGCCAAAAAGTTTGGAACGATATCCATTCATATTTGTGATCTTCAATACGTTGTAAAATCTTCTCTTGAAGCTTCACGTCCCGCTTCACCTACTCAACCCACCTCTCAGCGTTGGCACATCCAGCGCAGCAAACCCATAATGCCGCAGCCAGCGCAAATCTGAATCAAAAAACGCCCGCAGATCCGGTATCCCGTATTTCAGCATCGCGATCCGGTCGATCCCCATGCCAAACGCAAAACCCTGCCATTCGTTCGGATCGATATTCCCGGCCTCGAGCACCTTGGGGTGCACCATGCCACTGCCCAAAATCTCCAGCCAGTCGTCGCCCTCGCCCACTTTCAACGTCCCGCCTTCCCAAGAGCAGCGGATGTCGACCTCGGCGGACGGCTCGGTGAAGGGGAAATGCGAGGCGCGGAAGCGCAGCTCGACATCGTCGACCTCGAAGAAGGCCTTCACGAACTCTTCCAGCACCCATTTCAGGTTCGCCATCGAGATGTCGCGGTCGATCGCAAGCCCCTCGATCTGGTGGAACATGGGCGTGTGCGTCATGTCGTAATCGGCGCGGTAGACGCGGCCGGGAGCGATGACGCGGATGGGCGCGCCCTGATCCTGCATCGCGCGGATCTGCACCGGCGAGGTGTGGGTGCGCAGCACATGCGGCGGGCGCTCGTCCCCCTCGCCGCGATGGGTATAGAACGTGTCCATCTCGGCCCGTGCGGGGTGGTGGCCGGGGATGTTCAGCGCGTCGAAATTGTACCAGTCGCTCTCGATCTGCGGACCTTCGGCCACGGCAAAGCCCATGTCGGCAAAGATCGCGGTCACTTCCTCGGTCACCTGGCTGATCGGGTGGATGGTGCCCTGCCGCCGCCCGCGCGCCGGTAGCGTGACGTCCAACCATTCGCCGCGCAGACGCTCGTCCAGCGCGGCGTCGCCCAGAGCCTCTTTCTTGGCCGCCAGCGCGCTGTTGATCTCGTCCTTCAGCGCGTTCAGCCTGGGACCGGCAGCCTGCCGTTCTTCGGCGCTCATCTTGCCAAGCTCGCGCATGGCGAGGCTGATCTCGCCCTTCTTGCCGACGGCCTGCACACGCAGATCCTCCAGCGCGGCCTCGTCGCCGGCATTTGCAATCAGGCTGATATACTTGTCGCGCAGATCGTCCATCGGGGCACCTATCGTCTGTGATGCCCGCGAGTTACCGCGCATCCCCCTTGCGCGCAAGCCTCAGCGCAGATCGCGCGCGTAGTCCGCGGTGAAGGCGGCATAGCCGGCCTGCGTCACCCCATGATGGCCCTGCATATGCGCATGTAGTGCGGGCAGCTGGTGAAAGGGCACGTTGGGAAGGGTGTGATGCTCGATGTGATAGGGCATGTTCCACGCCAGAAATCGCACGATCCGGTTGGTATAGGTGGTGCGCGTGTTCTCCAGCATATTGGACACGAAGGCACAGCGCCCGTGCTCGGCCAAGAGGTAGAGGCGTAGGAACGGCTGGCCCACCAACACAGGCAGGAGCCAGATCCAGAAAAGGAGCGGGGTGAAGGCGAGGCTGGCCAGCACCCCGGCATAAATCGCCAGCATGACGCGCGCCTCGCGGATGATGCGGGGCCGGGCGCGCCCCGGAATGTAGGACGCATCCATCCGCCCGCGCGCATTGTCCCACGTCACCCGTGCCATGCCCAGCCAGTAGGGAAGGCCCGAGACATGGCGGATATAGTCGCCCCACGTTTCCGGCTTCATGCCGGACAGCAACTCGGGGTCCTTGTCCGGATCGTTGGTGTGGCGGTGGTGGGCCAGGTGGAAATACCGAAACCACTCGAAAGGCAGGAGGAGCAGCACGCCGCAAATCCGCCCCACCCATTCGTTCAGGGGCGCATTGCGGAACGGGGTCTTGTGCGTCGTCTCATGCTCCAGCGTGAAGAGAAAGCAGATGGCGATGCCCTGCAGCAGCACGGCCACCTGCCACAGTGGCCAGCCAAGCGCGATCCAGAGCGCGAGCGCCCCGATCAGCGCCGTATGGCCTGCAAGATGGCGCAGTCCGGCGGCGTTCTCGACCGCGCTCAGTGCGGCAAGCGTGTCGGGCGAGAGCTGCGATATGAAGGCCTTGTGATCCATCACCGGCATATAGGCGCGGTGCACCGGATGATCCAGAGCCGCCACGCGGCAACGAAAAACGCCGCCCCCGAAGGAGCGGCGTCTCGCAAATTCTGAAGAAGGATAAGACTTAGAAGCCAAGACCTTCGTACTTCTTCTTGAACTTCGACACGCGGCCGCCGCTGTCCATCAAACGGCCCGAGCTGCCGGTCCAGGCCGGGTGCACGGTGGGGTCGATATCCAGCGACAGCTGGTCGCCTTCCTTGCCGTAGGTCGAGCGCATTTTTAGGATCGTGCCGTCGGTCATCTTGACGTCGATCTCGTGGTAATCGGGGTGGATGTCTTTTTTCATCGTACCGGTCCTTACGCTTTCTTGGGCTTGTAGGTGGTGTCCTCTGCGATACGCGCGGACTTGCCGCGGCGCGAGCGCAGGTAATACAGCTTGGCGCGGCGGACGCGGCCACGGCGAACCACCTCGATGCTGTCGATGTTGGTCGAATAGAGCGGGAACATACGCTCCACGCCTTCGCCGAACGAAATCTTGCGCACGGTGAACGAGCCGGCGATGCCTTCGCCGTTCTTGCGGCTGATGCAGACGCCCTCGAAGGCCTGAACGCGGGTGCGCGTGCCTTCGGTCACCTTGAAGCCGACGCGAATGGTGTCGCCGGCCTTGAAATCGGGAATGATCTTGCCAAGCTCGGCAATCTGTTCCGCTTCGATCTGAGCGATAATATCCATCGCTGAACTCCTGGTTTGCTTGCGGTTTTTGTCCGCAAAGTGTTTCGCGCCCCGAGAGCTGGTGGCCCTTGACCGGATCCCCCTGAGCCGATGCCCAGAAGTCCGCCCCAGATCGGATCGTCATTATCTGTGCTGCCTGCGGCGCGGCTGGCCCGGATGCTAGGATCATCCGGCAAGGCGCACGCCATAGGGCACCCGACTCGGCCAAGCCAAGACGGGGTGCGCGGGCAATACGGCAGATACGCGGGCAATGCAAGGGTGCGGCGGGGCAGACGGGCGAAACGGCCAAATCTCTTCGCTTACTCGCCGGGCCGTTTCCTGGCCGCCTCATACCGCTGCCACATATCGGGCCGCCGCTCTTGCGTGATGCGCTCGGCCTCGGCCTGGCGCCATTTGGCGATGGCGCCGTGATTGCCCGAGGTCAGCACATCGGGGATCACGCGGCCCTGCCATTCGGCGGGGCGGGTGTATTGCGGATGCTCCAGAAGGCCGCTGGAGTGGCTTTCCTCCACGGCGCTCGCCTCGTTACCAAGGATACCGGGGCGCAGGCGCAGCGCGGCGTCGATCATCGCCTGCGCGGCGATATCGCCGCCGGTCAGCACGAAATCCCCCAAGGAGACCTCGATCGCGCCGTAATGCGCGATCACGCGCTCGTCCAGACCCTCGAACCGCCCGCAAATCAGCGTCATCCCCGGCCCCGCCGCCAGATCGCGCGCCATCTGCTGGTCAAAGCGGCGACCTCGCGGGCTGAGATAGATCAACGGGCTGCCTGGCGCGGCGCTGGCCTGCGCGGCCTCGATGGCGGCGCCCATGACATCTGCGCGCAGCACCATGCCCGCGCCGCCCCCTGCGGGCGTGTCGTCGACATTGCGGTGCTTGCCGATGCCGTGTTCGCGCAGATCATGCGTCTCCAGCTCCCACAGACCGTCCTGCAAGGCGCGGCCCGTCAGGCTCTCGCCCAGGATGCCGGGGAAGGCCTGCGGCATCAGCGTGATCACCTGCACGCGCCACGCGCGGGCCAGCCTTTGCGGGCCGGACATCAGATCGCGCGGCGCTGCGCTTAGCGTCACGGATTTGCGGCCATGGGACCGATCGGGTGGCGTGGTCTGGTTCGACATGCGCAGGCCATAGCCCGGCGCCCGCAAGTTTGGCAAGCGGCGACGACCGAGCGTGGCACCAACCGCGTCAGGCCGCCCCGCGGCAAAGAGTGGCGCGGGGCGCTGCTACCGTCGGTATAGTGGGTTGAGGGGCCACCTTCCTTGGCGCGTCAGGCCAAGGCAATGACGCCGAAAAGCACCAGAAGGAACAATACGAGGGCGACGATGATCAATAGTTTCGCACCCGATAGCGCGAGGCCCGAAAGGCGGTTGAACCCCAGAAGGGCGGCGATGGCGGCGATAGCCAGTAGAATGAGGATCCATTCCAGCATGAGACAATCCTTTCGATAGGCGGGCGGGCCATGCGGCCCATGGCTCACAAACCCGCCTGCGCCTGCGATGGTTCCCGTGCCAAACGCGCTCTCATGCGTCCGGAAAAAGCCCCTCGGGTGGATCGGCCACGATACGGCCCCCGGCCAGATCGACCGTCGGCACAGAGACTTGGGTGAAGGGCAGCAGCACCGTTTCAGGCGCGCCGGGCCGCGCGATCTCCAAAAGGTCCGACGCGCCGTGGTTCAGCACCGTCCTGACCTCGCCCAAAAGCGCGCCGCCGGTGTCATACACCGAAAGGCCAACCAGATCTGCGTGATAGTATTCGTCATCGGGCAGGCTGGGCAGGGCGGCCCGCGCGATCATCAGGCGCTTGCCGCGCAGGGCATCCGCTTGCTCCTTGGTGCGGATGTCTGACAGGCGCGCGGTAAAGCCACCCTTGGTCTGGCCGGTCAGCGTGACGGTATGGGCCGCGCCATCCTCCAGCGTCAGAGGCCCGTACGCGGCGATATCTTCGGGCACGGCGGCAAAGCTCTTAAGCCGCACCTCGCCGCGCACCCCGAAAGAGCCGGCAATCGCGCCGATGCAGATCATGTCGCCATCGGCGCCCTTAATGTCGTCGCTCATCGCGTTTCTCCTTCGCAAAGGCCGCGCCGCACTTCGCCGCCCGCGGCGGCGCAATCCAGCGCGTGTTGATATTTGGCATAGCCCCAGCCCGCGGCAAAGAGGAGCGCCCAGAAAATCGGTTTGCGCAGCACCGCGTCAGCGCCGCAGCGGAGCGGGCGCGCCTGTGCGCTCTTCCCACCCGGCGGTCTCAAGTTCGGGGGTCAGGCTGTCGGCCTCGGGCCAGCCGATGCAGAGATAGGCGACCAGATCCCAGCCGTCGGGCACATCCAGATCGCGCGCCAGACGGGCGGGGTCGAGGATGGACACCCACCCGACGCCGAGACCTTGCGCCCGCGCGGCCAGCCAGTAGTGACAGATCGCACCGACGACCGAATAGCGCCGCATCTCGGGCATGGTGCCGGCGCCGAGGCCCGCGCCCTTGTCCGTCTCCTCGTCGCAATAGATGGCGAGCTGCACCGGCGCGTCGCGCATCCCCGACAGCTTGAGCGTGCCGTAGATCTGTGCGCGCTCGCCCTCGTACCCGGCCAACGCGCGGGCATTCGCGGCCTCGAAATTGGCGCAGGCGGCGGAGCGGGCCGTATCGCTGACGACCTCGACGATGCGCCAAGGCTCGCTCAGGCCCACGGATGGGGCCATTGAAAACGCGTCGAGGCAGCGCGTTAGCACTGCCTCGTCCACGGGATCCGTGCGAAAGCGGCGCACATCGCGCCGCCAGCGCATCAGATCGGCCAGCCGTGCCTGAAAGTCCGGTGTGAACGTAGACATTCCAGCGCGCTCCCGACTGGTTTTGAGCCGAGTTTACTCTTCGGCGGCGGCCTCTTCGGTCGCCTCTGCGGCGGGCGCTTCCTCGGCGGGGGCGTTCTTGGCCTCCTCGAGGGCGGCGGCCTTGGCGGCGCGCTCTTCGGCGCGGTCCTGTGCTTTCTTGCCGGGGACGGCTTTCTTCATGTTGGCGCGTTCGGTCTTGGGGCGTGCGCCGGCGGCTTCGAGCATGCGCGCGACACGGTCGGTCGGCTGCGCGCCCTTCTCGATCCACGCCTGAATGCGCTCGATGTCCATCTTCACACGGTCTTCGCTGTCTTTCGGCAGAAGCGGGTTATAGGTGCCCAGCTTCTCGATGAAGCGGCCGTCGCGCGGCATGCGGCTGTCGGCGGCGACGATGGAATAGTGGGGGCGCTTCTTGCTGCCACCGCGGGCGAGGCGAATTTTCATGGCCATGGGGTAGTCTCCTTGGGGTTTTGAGAGTGGATTGGGTTACGATTGGTGTTGTTTGTGGTGCTGAATGACTTCAGCGATGATGAAGTTCAGGAACTTCTTGGCGAATTCCGGGTCCAGATCGGCCTGATGCGCCAAATCCTCCAGACGTGCGATCTGCGCGGCTTCGCGCGCGGGATCGGACGGGGGAAGGTCATGCTCGGCCTTGAGGCGGCCGACGGATTGGGTGTGCTTGAACCGCTCGCCCAATGTGTAGACAAGGATCGCGTCCAGCCTGTCGATGCTGTCGCGGTGATCCTTGAGAAGCTGTGCGGCTTTTGCGGCATCGGCACTCATGCGCGCGCCTCCTTGTGGCCGGCGCCCAGGCCAAGATCGGCGGGCGCGGGGTGGCGGTATATCAGCGTGCCACCCCAATCGGGCAAATCGGGCAGAGGCGCGCCGCTGTCCAAAGTGCATCCCAGACGCTCGGCCAAGGCGATGGAGGGCGCGTTCGCCGGGTCAATATAGCTGACCACGGTGTACCAGCCCATATCCGCATAAAGGTGCTCCCGCACGGCGATCGCAGCCTCCTTGGCGTAGCCGCGCCCCTCATGAGCGGGATCCCAAAGACCCCAACCCAGTTCCGGCTCGGGATAACCCTCGGCGTTAAAAACGCCGACCTCGCCGATGGCCTGATCCGAGCCCTTGAGGCAAATGGCGAAAAGCCCGGTGCCGCGCACGACCCATTCGCCGATAAAGCGGCAGGTCTGAACCCAGGCATCATGCGCGCTGTAGGGGCCGCCCATGTACTTGGCGCGGTCCGAGGCCATGAATGCCGTGCAAGCCTCCACGTCCTGCGGGCCGATGGCGCGCAGGGTCAGACGCTTGGTCGTCAGCACCGGGGTATCTGCCAGATGCGGGGTCATCCGCGCCCCTCCTTTGCGCCCGCGGCGGCGAGGCCCAGCTCGGCGGGGGAGGGGTGGCGGTAAATCATGTCCTCGCCCATGTAGGGGTTGGTGTAGGTCCGCTCGTAGCGCGCGCCCATCCGCTCGGCCAGCGCGATCGAGCGGGCATTGCCGGGCACGATATGCGAGCCGAGGCTGTCCAGCCCCAGATCGGTGTATGCCCATTCGCGCGCGCGAATGGCTGCTTCGTAGGCGATGCCGCGCCCTTCGAAGCCGTCGAAGACGACATAGCCCAGCTCAGGCTCCGGCCAGCCCTCGGGGGCCCAGATGCCGACAAGGCCGCAAGGCAGGCTGGATGCCTTGTCCTCGATGATGAAATAGCCGTAGCCGCGCAGCGCCCAATGGCCCAGATTCATCGCGAACCAGCGCCAGGCGCGGCTGCGATTGGGCTCGGTGCCGAAACCTTCGGATCGGGTGGGATCCATCAGGAACGCGATTGTGGGCTCGATGTCCTGCTCGGCAGGGCCGCGCAGGATCAGGCGCTCGGTCTCAAGGCGGGGGATAGCGTTCAGCATGGGTCCACTCGCAGCGTATTGGGGGCGTGAGAGTCAGAGGCCAGATGCCTCCGGAGGGAGTATTTTTGGAACAATGAAAGCATGATCACTTCTTTTTGCCGAAACCCGACAGACCCGAGGGAAGACCGCCACCGCCGCCCATGCCGCCGAAGCCGCCGGGCATACCGCCGCCCATCTTCTTGGCCGCCGCCTCGAGCGCCTTGGGGTCCATGCCCTGCAATTCTTCGGGGCTGGGGCCGCCGCCCTTGCCGAACATGCCCTTCATGGCCTGTTTCAGCATGCCGCCCTTGCCCATCTTCTTCATCATGTCCGCCATCTGGCGGTGCATTTTCAGCAGCTGGTTGAGCTGGCTGACCTCAAGGCCCGCGCCCTTGGCGATGCGTTTCTTGCGGCTGGCCTGCAGGATCTGCGGATTGGCGCGCTCTTTCTTGGTCATCGACTGGATGAGGGCGATCTGGCGCGCGATGATCTTGTCATCGAAGCCCGCCTCTTGCACCTGTTTGGCCATCTTGCCCATGCCGGGCATCATGCCCATGACCGACTCCATGCCGCCCATCTTTTGCATCTGCTCCAGCTGCATGCGCAGGTCGTTCATGTTGAACTGACCCTTCTGGAAGCGCTTCATCATGCGCTCGGCCTGCTCGGCCTCCATCGTGGCCTGCGCCTTCTCGACGAGGCTGACGATATCGCCCATGCCAAGGATGCGGCCCGCGATCCGCTCGGCCTCGAAGGTCTCGATCGCGTCCATCTTCTCGCCCAGGCCGACGAAGCGGATGGGCTTGCCCGTGACCGCGCGCATCGAGAGCGCGGCGCCGCCACGCCCGTCGCCGTCCATGCGGGTCAGGACCACGCCGGTCACGCCGATCTTGTCGTCGAACTCGGTCGCGACGTTGACCGCGTCCTGACCCGTCAGGCCATCGACCACCAGCAGCGTCTCGCGCGGGTTTGCCACGTCGCGCACAGCGGCGGCCTGCGCGATCAACTCGGCGTCGATATGAAGGCGCCCTGCGGTGTCGAGCATGTAGACGTCATAGCCGCCGAGGCTGGCCTGCGTCTTGGCCCGCTTGGCGATCTGCACGGGGTCTTCGCCCGGCACGATAGCGAGCGTATCGACGCCGATCTGCTTGCCCAGAATGGCCAGCTGTTCCATCGCGGCGGGGCGATTGACGTCAAGCGAGGCCATCAGCACGCGCTTGCCCTCGCGCTCGGTCAGGCGCTTGGCCAGCTTGGCGGTGGTCGTCGTCTTGCCTGAACCCTGCAGGCCGACCATCAGGATGGGCGCGGGCGCGTTGTCGATCTTGAGCGCGCCGGGATCGCCCTCGCCGCGCAGCGTGTCGATCAGCGCGTCGTGCACGATCTTGATGACCTGCTGGCCCGGCGTGATGGATTTCAGCACCGACTGGCCGGTCGCCTGGTCCTGCACCTTTTTCACAAAGTCGCGCGCCACGGGCAGCGACACGTCCGCCTCCAGCAGGGCGACGCGCACTTCGCGCAGGGCGGTTTTCACGTCCTCTTCGCTGAGCGCGCCTTGCTTGGTCAGGCGGTCGAAGACACCTGAGAGGCGTTCGGATAGATTTTCAAACATCTCTTATCGCTCCTGCCGCAAGCACGTGCCAAACCAGTTTTGCCCCCGTGGGCGCAGACGCGCTGACGGAGGGCGATCCCGGCATGGGCCAAGGGACCGGAAGACAGGGACGCTTCCGGAGAATTGACGGGCTTTTAGAGGCGGCGCGCGGCCGAGTCAAGCCGGGCAGGGCCGAGGCGCACGCCATCCCGATTGCTCTTGAAGTGAGGGGCGCCATTGCGGTTGATGGTAGAGTGACCCGGCAAAGAGGCTGCCATGGACAACTGGGACGAGATCAGGACGGCCTACCACGTGGCCCGTGCGGGCACCGTCAGCGGCGCGGCGGAGGCGTTGGGCGTGCATCATGCCACCGTCATCCGCCATATCGACGCGCTCGAGGCGCGGCTGGGCGTAAGGCTCTTTCAAAGGCATGCGCGCGGCTACACCCCGACCGAGGCGGGCGCTGATCTGCTGAGCGTTGCGCAGGAGGCCGACCACCGCTTTGCCCAGTTGGCGGGCCGGATCAAGGGGCATGGCGGTGATGTCAGCGGGGATCTGGTGGTTACGTCTTTGGCGGCTTTCAACCATTTCCTACTGCCCGCGCTGGCCGACTTTCAGGCAGAGCATCCCGAGGTGGCGTTGCGATATCTGACCGGGGACCGGCTGTTTCGACTCGAATACGGCGAAGCGCATGTGGCCGTCCGTGCGGGCGCCGCGCCCGACCAGCCGGACAATGTGGTTCAGCCGTTCTTCGACCAGCAGGTGGGGCTCTATGCGGCGCGCGCCTACATCGCGCGTTACGGGCAGCCGGACGGGACCGAGGCGCTGGCCGGGCACCGCATGGTCGGCGCCGCCGATCTGGACAGCCGCGCGCCCCACGCGCGTTGGATGACCGCGGAGATCCCTGTGGCCAGCGTAGTCCTGCGCAGCGATGACGTGCACGCCCAATGGGCCGCGATCGAGGCGGGCATCGGTATCGGCTTCATGCCCTGCCTGCGTGCGGATTCCCTGCCCGATCTCGTGTGCATCGCCCCGCCGCGCAGGGAATGGGCTGCACCGCTCTGGCTCTTGAGCCACATGGACTTGCACCGCACGGCCAAGGTTCAGGCGCTGACTGCGTTCCTCAAGGCGCGCGTGCCGGGCTGGACCGGCGCGTGAGCGATGCGTGGCGCGGCCATCTGGCGATGTTGGCCTTTTCCGGGCTGATCGCGGGCTCGTTCGCGATGGGCTCATTGGCGGCGCCGCATATCGCTCCGGCGGCGATGAACGCGATGCGTTTTTCCATGGCGGCGGTGGTGCTGGGCATCTGGACCTGTCTGCGCATCGGCGTCACCCGCCGCGATGTTGAGGCGCCGTGGCGCTATCTTTTGCTGGGCGGTCTGCTGAGTTGCTATTTCGTACTGATGTTCGAGGCGCTCAAGACGGCGCCTGCAGTGTCCCTGTCGGCGGTGTTCACCCTGTCGCCCATCCTTTCGGGCATCGCCGGTTACCTGCTGCTGCGCCAAGTCATGACGCCGCGCATGGGCGCCGCGCTGGCCGTCGGCGCGGCAGGCGCCCTTTGGGTGATCTTTCGCGCTGATCTGCACACGCTTCTGCAATTTCGCATGGGCGCTGGCGAGGCGTTGTTTTTCTGGGGTTGCACGGCGCACGCAATCTACACGCCGCTGGTGCGGCGGCTGAACCGGGGGCAATCGGCAACGGTCATGTCCTTCGGTACGATCGCGGCGGCGGCGCTGATCATGACGGGGCTGGGCGCACAGGATCTTGCGGCGATGGCCTGGGGTGAGGTGCCGCTGATCGTCTGGATCACACTGGCCTATATCACGGTCTTTGCAACCGCGCTGACCATCGTGCTTTTGCAATACGCGTCCCTGAAGCTGCCCAGCGCCAAGGTAATGGCCTATACCTACCTTTTGCCAACTTGGGTGATCGGCTGGCAGGCGGCGTTAAGCCAGCCGTTGCCGCCCGCGCTGGTCCTTGTGGGGGTGGCGTTGACCATCACGGCCCTTGTGATGCTGCTCAAGAATGAGGAGGCGCCGGCGCGCTGACTGCCCGCCGACAGGGTCGGGTCGGAACCATTTTGTCCCGCTTGGCGTTTGAACCCCAACGTAAATGCAAAGAGGGACATAAAATGCGTAATATTATCTATCTCGTCGGCCTCGTCGTCATCGTTCTGGCCATCGTCAGCTTCGTATTGTGATATAAAATTTTCGTGGGGTTGATCGCATTACCGGTCAGCCCCGCGTTTCTACCCACGCCGCACGCTAGTCCTGATTCTGGGTGTCCACATCCGGCTCGGCTCCAAGCTCCGTCGCCAAAAAGATCTCGAACGCGTCCAAGTCGACAGGTTCGAATTGACCGAACCCCTGCATCCAGATTGACGCATCCCGCAGCCCACCCGGCTCCAGCTTGCACCATTTGACGCGGCCGCGCCGCTCTTGACTGATCAAGCCGGCACGTCCCAAAATACCCAGATGCTTGGAAATTGCCGCAAGGCTCATATCGAATGGCTCGGCGACGTCCGTCACGGCCATATCGTCTTCCAGCAACATGGACAGTATTGCGCGCCGGGTCGGATCGGCCAGTGCCGCGAAGGTCAGATCCAGTGATGCGGTCATGCAATCCCCATGTGAGTTGCGCCAGATCAAATGCGGTACTGACGCAGGCAGGCACTATCGCGGCAGTTGCACTTCAATACGAAAGGAATTCGCATGTTCAAGACCATCATGGTCCCCGTCGATCTGGTTCACAAGGACAAGCAGCAAAAGGCGCTGGCCGTCGCCGGTGAAATGGCCAAGGCCCATGGCGCGACGGTTCATGTCGTCAGCGTGGGCGGCGAATTGCCGAGCACGCTTGGCCACAACCCAGGCGAATTCGGCAAGACGCTTGCGGATTTCACCGCGTCCCTGCGCGAGCAATACGGCGCCGAGGTCGAGGCGCATCCCGTGCAATCCACCGATCCTGCGGTCGATACCACGCGCAAGCTGATGCAAGCGATCGACGATATCGGAGCAGACCTCGTCATCATGGCCTCGCATCAGCCCGGCGTGATGGAGCATATCTTCAGTTCCCACGGCGGCTATATCGCGCAGCACGCCAAATGTTCGGTCTTCGTGATCCGCTAGGTGTCGGCGCGCGGCGCCCAAGCTGTCGCGCGCCTTTCTCAACCGAAAGGTTGAATGAGCTTTGCACACCCAAATTGTCGGCCTTTGCACCGAGCTTGCCTCAGCATTGCTTTCATTGTTCCAAAAATACTCAATCTGAACAGTACCTTGATGGGATCTGACTGTCGCTTGACTCGGCGCCCCCTGCCGCATAGCAATGCGCCAAACGTCCGCATGCAGGGGCTTGCCCAGTGACTGACCCCGACCGTCGCGCCCGACTTCGCGATCTCGAGGCCCGGATCGACGCGCTCAAGGCGCCGAGAGAGGTCAAGCCGCACACGGATGAGCACTATTCGCAGGCACAACATGCCTGGCGGATGGTCATAGAACTCGTTTCCGGTCTCTTGATCGGTTTCGGCATCGGATATGGGCTGGACAGCCTGTTGGGCACGCTGCCCATCTTTCTGGTGATCTTTACGCTCTTGGGCCTCGCGGCCGGGATCAAGGTGATGATCCGCAGCGCGCAAGAGATCCAGAGCAAACAGCAGGCCGATCAGGCCAAGACACAAATGGCCGAGACAGGCCAAGACGAGAGGGCGAAAGATGGCGACTGAAGCAGCATCCGGCGAAGCAACCGGTCTGGTCTTCCACCCGATGGACCAGTTCATCATCGCGCCGCTTTTCGGTGATGGACCCGTCGGTTTGTTTACCGTCACCAATCTCACGCTGTGGATGGCGATCACGATCCTCGCCACCATGGGGCTTTTGGTTCTCGGCTCGTCCAGCCGCCAGTCGATTCCGACGCGCATGCAATCGGTGGCCGAACTGGCTTACGGCTTCATCCGCAAGATGGTCGAAGATGTCGCGGGCCGCGACGCTCTGCCGTATTTCCCCTACATCATGACGATCTTCATGTTCGTCGTCATGGCCAACTTCGTCGGCCTCATTCCTGGCTCGTTCACCTCGACCAGCCACATCGGCGTGACCGCCGTTCTGGCGCTTCTGGTCTTCGTGTCAGTGACCGTGATCGGCTTCGTCAAGCATGGCGCAGGCTTCCTCGGGCTCTTCTGGATCAGCGCCGCGCCGCTGCCGCTGCGCCCGATCCTGGCGCTGATCGAAGTCATTTCCTACTTCGTGCGTCCCGTCAGCCACTCCATTCGTCTGGCGGGCAACATGATGGCCGGCCACGCCGTCATCAAAGTGTTCGCGGCCTTTGCCCCGATGATCATCATCTCGACGGGCATTGGCCTTGCCGTGACGCCGCTCTCGATCCTCGCGATCTCGGCGATCTACGCGCTCGAAGTGCTGGTCTGCTTCATTCAGGCCTACGTCTTTACCATTCTGACCTGCGTGTACCTCAAGGATGCGCTGCACCCGGCGCACTGATCCGCAGGCTGAAATACCGGCAGGGTGATCCTGCCGGACCGAACGACCGAAATACCGCAAATTCCACAGTAAGGAGACATCTCATGGAAGGCGATATCGCAACAATGGGCGCATACATCGGCGCAGGTCTGGCATCCGTCGGCATGGGCGGCGCAGCCGTCGGTGTGGGCAATGTTGTCGGCAACTTCCTGTCGGGCGCCCTGCGCAACCCCTCGGCCGCCGCTGGCCAGACGGCCACCATGTTCATCGGCATCGCATTCGCCGAAGCACTGGGGATCTTCTCGTTCCTCGTCGCGCTTCTGCTGATGTTCGCCGTCTAAGAACACCCGGTAGACTGATCCTTACGGGATGGGTGAAGGGCATCGTGCCCTTCACCCTCTCTTACAGACAGGCTCCTGAGAAAGGACACTACGAATGGCTACCGAGACCGCCGCTGCAACAGCCAGCCAGTGCGTCAACTCCTATGGCGGAGCAATCGGCCTGCCGCAGTTGTGCCCTGACTGGATCGGCAATCAGATCTTCTGGTTGCTCGTTACCCTCGTCATCATTTTCTTTGTGCTGTCGCGCGTCGCATTGCCGCGCATCGCAGCCGTTCTGGCCGAGCGCCAGGGCACCATCACCAATGACATTGCCGCCGCCGAAGACCTGAAGGTCAAGGCGAGCGAAGCAGAGGCCGCCTATGAGAAGGCGCTGGCCGACGCGCGCAGCAATGCAAACGACATTATTGCCGAAACCAAGGCAGGCATCAAAGCCGACCTCGACCAGGCGATGGCAAAGGCTGATGCCGAAATCGCGGCCAAGACCGCCGAGGGCGAAAAGGCCATCGACGAGATCCGCGCCAATGCGCTGGAATCCGTAAAGCTTGTTGCCAAGGATACCGCCAAGGAAATCGTCGCGGCGATGGGCGGTAAGGCCGATGCCAAGACCGTCGACGCCGCCGTCGCCTCGCAGATGAAAGGTTGATCCCATGCGCATGATTGCATCGCTGATCGCGCTCTTTGCCGCCAGCCCCGCCCTGGCCGCATCAGGCCCGTTCTTCTCGCTGTCGAACAGCAACTTCGTCGTGATGATTGCGTTCATCCTCTTTCTTGCGGTGCTTGCCTATCTGAAGGTGCCCGGCAAGATTGGCGAGATGCTTGACAAGCGCGCGGATGGCATCAAATCCGAGCTGGACGAGGCCCGCGCCCTGCGCGAAGAGGCGCAAGCGCTGCTGGCTACATATGAGCGCCAGCAAAAGGACGTGCAGGCCCAGGCCGACCGGATCGTGGCTCAGGCCAAAACGGAAGCGACCGAAGCGTCGGAGCAGGCCCGCGAAGACCTCAAGAAATCCATCGCCCGCCGCATGCAGGCCGCCGAAGACCGCATCGCTTCTGCCGAGGCGGATGCAGTACGCGAAGTGCGCGACCAGGCGGCCACCATCGCGATCGCCGCCGCGCGCGAGGTTATCGCAAAACAGATGAGCGCCGCCGAAGCGAACAAGCTGATCGACGATGGCATTGAGACGGTAAGTGCCAAGCTGCACTAGCCAGGCTATGGAAGAATTAATGAAAACCCGGTGCCTTACAGGCGCCGGGTTTTTGCGTTTCGGGCCAAAACTCTTTCCTGAGTTTTGCCAAGAAAATTTGAATTTTCTTGGCACCTGGCCACAACATAGACCGTAAAAATGAAAGGGGGCCGTTGGTTCGGCCCCTCGATCATTCTGCTCGCGTCGCTTCCGTCTGCCTGTGGTCTTAACTCTTTGGTGGGGTGATCCGCTGCCCCACCAACAGCGCCGCGCTTCGCGTCAGCGCTTGGCTGTCCACGCGGCCCGTCGCCGTGATCAGATTGTTTGGCACTGTCATGCCCTCCGCAGCCGGCTCTTCCGCGGCTTGGCTGCCCAGATTGGAAGTCGGTTGAACCGCGATCAGAGCGCCCGTGATGCCCAGAAACCCGAGCGACAAGAACGCCGCACGGATCATATGACCCACCTTCCAGCGCATGTCGCGGTCTTGGCAGCGGCGTGGCATCGGGACGGGCTCTCCGGCGCAAGGGTCAAACTGTGATAAAACATCCAGATTTGGATGGTGGCGCAAGATATAGGCGCAAAGCCGCGAATCGGTCAACATGCTATGCGCCGGTTTTGCGGTCTCGAAAGCGCGCAGAAAGCCGTGCAGCGCAAAAAGAGACTCGTTTTCGGGTATTTAGCCCAAGAAAAAAATTTACGCTGCGTCAGCCATTTTCGCGCATGACATGCCCGGCCAGATAGAGCGAGCCGCAGATCAGGATCCGAGCCTCGGGATCTTCCGCCGTGATCCTCGCCAGGGCTGCGCGCAGATCCGGCGCGACATGCGCGGTCAGGCCTGCCGCCTCCGCGGCGGCGGCGGTGACTTCGGCGGGCAAAGTGTTCGCCTCTCCGGGAATCGACAGCGCGGTGAGGCTGCTCGCCTCGGTTGCCAGCGGGCGCAGGTAGCCGCCGATATCCTTGGTATTGAGCATGCCGCAGATCAGGTGCGTCGGGCGGGGCGGCAGGCTGGCCAAGTGGCGCCCCAGCGCCTGCCCGGCGGACGCATTATGGCCGCCATCCAGCCACAGCTCGGCGCGTGGGGCGGCCTCGGCCAGTGCGCCGCGGTCGAGGCGCTGCATGCGGGCGGGCCATTCGGCGCGCGTGACGGCAGCTTCGGTGGCAAGATCGCCTTTGGCGAGATGCCGCAGGGCGGCGATGGCGGCGCCCGCGTTTTCTATCTGATGCGCGCCGGGCAGGTTGGGCAGGGGCAGGTCCAAGAGGCCGCTCTCGTCCTGGTAGATCATGCGGCCTCGCTCGGCGCTGACATGCCAGTGCTGGCCGTGGGCGATGACGGGCGCGCCGTGACGCGCCGCGACCTCCTCGATCACGTCCAGCGCCTCATCCGCTTGCGGGCCGACGATGCAGGGCACGCCGCGTTTGATGATACCCGCTTTTTCGAACGCGATCTTGGCCAGCGTATTCCCCAGATATTGCTCGTGGTCGATGCTGACCGGGGTGATAATGGTGAGCGCGGGCCGCGCCACCACATTCGTCGCGTCCAGCCGCCCGCCAAGGCCCACTTCGAGCAGGGTGTAATCGGCGGGTGTGCGCGCCATCGCAAGAAGCGCGGCACAGGTCGTGATCTCGAAATAGGTGATCGGATCGCTGCCATTGGCGGTATAGCACTCGTCCAGAACTGTGCTCAGCGCGTCCTCGGTGATGAGGCTCCCGGCAAGTCGGATCCGCTCGTGAAACCGGGCGAGATGGGGCGAGGTATAGGCATGGACGCGGCTGCTCTCCGCCTCCAGCCCCGCGCGGATCATGGCCTGCGTGCTGCCCTTCCCATTGGTCCCGGCGATGTGGATCACCGGGGGCAGGTCATTCTGCGGATTGCCCAAAGCCTCCAGCAACCGCCAGACGCGGTCGAGCGTGAGATCGATGATCTTGGGGTGAAGCGCCATCATCCTCTCGAGAATGATGTCCGATCCTGCGCCGCTCATTTCTTGGTCGTCGCCTCGGGCGCGGGGGCGGCCTTGGCGTCGGCAGCGCGTTTGGCTGTCGCCTCGGCACCCTGCGGCTCGGCCTCCTCCAAAGTCGGGGCGGGCAGATCGCCAGCGATAACCGGCGGCAGACCCAGGAGCATGCGGGTGATGGTGATCAGCTCTTCGCGCATTTGCGGGCGGGGCGTGACGCGGTCCAGCATGCCGTGATCCAGCAAATATTCGGCGCGCTGGAAGCCCTCGGGAAGCTTCTCGCGGATCGTCTGCTCGATCACGCGGGGCCCGGCAAAGCAGATGAGCGCGTTCGGCTCGGCGATCTGAACGTCACCCAGCATTGCGTAGGAGGCAGTGACGCCGCCGGTCGTGGGATGCGTGAGCACCACGATATAGGGCAGGCCCGCTTCCTTGAGCATCTGGATCGCGACCGTCGTGCGCGGCATCTGCATGAGGGACAAGATCCCCTCCTGCATGCGGGCGCCGCCCGCGGCGGAGAAGAGGATCAGCGGGCGCTTCAGCTTCACCGCCTGCTCGGCTGCGGCGATGATCGCGTTGCCGACATACATGCCCATGGACCCGGCCATGAACGAGAAGTCCTGCGCGGCGGCGACGATTGGCGTGCGCCCGATTTCGCCGGTGGCGACCAGCATCGCCTCTTTTTCGCCCGTGGATTTCTGCGCGGCCTTCAGCCGGTCGGGATACCGCTTCTGATCGCGGAAATGTAGCGGGTCGGGTTTGGGTGCAGGCACCGCGACCTCGGTGAAGGTGCCGCCATCGAACAATGCCTCGAACCGTGCGCGCGGCGCGATATTCATGTGGTGGCCGCAATTGGTGCAGACATTCAGGTTCTGGCTCATCTCGCGGTGGAACAGCATCGAGCCGCACTCATCGCATTTGGTCCACAGATTCTCGGGCATCTCGCGGCGCGAGAAGATCGAGTTGATGCGCGGGCGCATGTAATTCGTGATCCAGTTCATGTGGCCTGCCTGTTTGTCGCGGTTCGCCCTGATTTAAGCCCGGGCGCGCGGAATTGCAATCAGACGCGCAGGGCCAGCCGCGCTGCCAGATACGAGCAGAGCAGGATGCCCAGATCCATCGGCATCCATTGCAGCATAAGTGCCGTGTCGTCGGGTCCGAACGGGTAGGTGGCCAGTGCCAGCCCGTCGAAATACCCCGTCGGAGCGCTGATGGCGATGGCGGCAAAGTTGTTGCCGAAGTGTAGCGCGATGGCCGGCCCCAATGTGCCGCAACGCGCGGTCAGGTCTGCTGCGGCGATACCAAAAAGCGCCGCCCAGACGACGATGACCCATGCCGCATTTCCCATGATGCCGGGCTGGAAATGCAGCATTCCAAAGAGAAGCGCGGGCAGCACCAGCCAAACGGCCGGGTGACGCACCCGTGCGGCCAGCTGGCTTTGCAGATAGCCGCGAAAGACCACCTCTTCGGCGCCGGTCTGGATCAAGAGGCCCAACAGCGTCAACGGCAACAGGGCCAGCCAACGCGACGGATCCAGCCCCGGCGTCAGCGGGATGGGGTCGATCAGTTGCACCAGCGACGCGGCCACATAGACGCCCAGCATGTAGAGCAGGACGCGCCCACCTTGGCGCAGTGCCAGGGCAGGGCGGCCGATTACGCTGCGCAGCCCGCGCTTGTGGATGAGTGGCAGCACGAGGGCCAGCGCCATGATCAACAGTCCGAAGGCGTAGAGATTCACGAGCGCGCCCAGGGGCGTTGTGGCTTGCTCGATTCCGAGCCCGTCTTCGCCCCAAGCCTCGATCGGTATGAACTGCGTGATCAAAAAGCCGTAGATCAGCGACAGCGCCAGAAAGACGGCCGTAATCAGCACAATACCGACCATGAGCCGCCAGAGGGCGGCACTGCGGCGCGCGGGTTCGACAAGGGGAGCGTAACCGGGATATCGCATGGCGCGACGCTATCCCCGCCGGTGGCCGTGCGCAATCGCCATCCCGCCGCACCCGCGCGCTTGCGCCAAAGGGGCCGCTCGCCTATTCCTCGGGCAGCATTTTTTACAGCACCGGTTTCGCGAGGCCCCCATGACCAAGTTCGACAAGTCCAAACTGCCCAGCCGCTATGTCACCGAAGGCCCGTCCAAGGCGCCGCACCGGTCCTACATGTATGCGATGGGCCTGAGCGAGGAAGAGATTCACCAGCCTCTCGTCGGCGTTGCTACCTGCTGGAACGAGGCCGCGCCGTGCAACATCGCGCTCAGCCGTCAGGCGCAAGCGGTGAAGATGGGCGTGAAAGCCGGAAGCGGCACGCCGCGCGAATTCACCACGATCACCGTCACCGACGGCATCGCGATGGGCCATGAGGGCATGCGCTCGTCGCTGGCCTCGCGCGAGGCGATTGCCGACACGGTCGAGCTGACAATGCGCGGCCACGCCTATGACGCCATCGTGGGCCTTGCAGGCTGTGACAAGTCGCTGCCGGGCATGATGATGGCGATGGTGCGTCTCAACACGCCCTCGGTCTTCATCTATGGCGGCTCGATTCTGCCGGGGCGCGCGCCGCAAGTGGACGAGATCCCCGAGGATTTCCGCACCCGCGACCTGACCGTCCAGGACATGTTCGAGGCCGTTGGTCGCCACCAGAACGGCACCATGTCCGATGCGGCGCTCGACATGCTCGAGCGCGTAGCCTGCCCCAGTGCAGGCGCTTGCGGTGGCCAGTTCACTGCCAATACGATGGCCTGCGTTTCCGAGGCGATCGGCCTTGCACTGATGAACAGCTCGGGCATGCCTGCGCCTTACGAGAGCCGCGATCAATATGGCGAGGCGTCGGGCCGCGCCGTGATGAACCTGATCGAGAAGAACATCCGCGCGCGAGATGTCGTGACGCTGCAATCGTTGCAGAATGCGGCGCGCGTCGTGGCCTGCACGGGTGGCTCGACGAATGCGGGCCTGCACCTGCCGGCGATTGCGCATGAGGCGGGCATCGATTTCTTCCTCGAGGATGTCTGCGACATCTTCCGCGACACGCCCTATTTCGTCGATCTCAAGCCGGGCGGCGCACATGTGGCCAAGGATCTCTATGATGTGGGTGGCATTCCCGTGGTGATGAAGGAGCTTCGCAAGGCTGGCCTTATCCACGAGGATTGCATCACCGCGTCGGGCCGCAGCATCGGTGAAGAGCTCGACCTGATCAGCCGCGAGGCGGATGGCAAGGTGATTTATCCCATCGAGACCCCCATCACCAAGACCGGCGGCGTCGTCGGCCTCAAGGGCAATCTGGCGCCCGAGGGTGCCATCGTGAAGGTCGCGGGCATACCTGCCGAGGGGCAGGTCTTCACCGGACCCGCCCGAGTGTTCGAGTCCGAAGAGGAAGCGTTCGAGGCCGTGCAGAAGCGCGGGTATGAGGAAGGCGAAGTAATCGTCATCCGCAACGAAGGCCCCGCTGGCGGGCCGGGCATGCGTGAGATGCTGGCGACCACGGCGGCCCTCTCCGGTCAGGGCATGGGCAAGAAGGTCGCGCTGATCACCGATGGCCGTTTTTCCGGCGCGACGCGTGGCTTCTGCGTCGGCCATGTCGGCCCCGAGAGCGCCTATGGCGGCCCCATCGCCCTGCTGAAAAACGGCGACATGATCACCATCGACGCCGTGGAGGGCGCGCTGACGGTTGATCTGAGCGACGAGGAACTGGCCAAGCGCAAGGAAGGCTGGGCCGGCCCGCGCGAGACGATGTATGCCTCTGGGGCGATCTGGAAATTCGCGCAGCTTGTCGGACCGACCTACAAGGGCGCGGTCACCCATCCCGGCGCCGAGGCCGAGCGTCACATCTACATGGATATCTAAGGGCCTTGCGCCGGTTATCGGGCGCCCTTCGGATCGTTGAGGCCTCTGCAATGATCCTTCCCCTTGCCGCCTGTCTGGGCGGCGAGGGCATGGCGCGCATGATCCCCGAGAGCGAAACGCGCGATGCCCCGCCGCGGCGCATAGCGCTTTTCGGTGGCGATGTGGTGGCGGCCAGCCCGGCGGGCTATTGCCTCGATCCGGGCAGCGTCCAGACGGGGCGCGGCAGTGCCTTTGTCCTGATGGCCGATTGCGCCCATCTGGGCCAGCCGCAGATGACCGCCGTGGCCCCCGCTATTGTGACCGTATCGGTCCTCGCGCGGGACGGGCGCGCCCAGCAGCCCAGCGCGCGCCGCCTGGCCGCCGCGTGGGACGAGGCGGGTGTGACCCGGCAGATCGACGGCGACGGCATATCGCTGATCCAGCTGGCGCGCGGCGGCGAGGATCTGATGCCCGGCGTCGATCCGGGCCATTGGCGGGCGGCGATGCTGGTCAACGGTCATGTCGTGGCGCTGGCCGCCTATGGCGAGCCAAGCAGTGGTGTCTCGGGCAAGGTCGGGCATGATCTTCTTGTCGCGGCAAGCGAGGCAATGCGCGAGGCCAGCCCGCAGCGCATGGCCCTACCGCCGCCATCGCCGCGCCCGGTCAGTGCCGTCACCCCCGCGCCCGGAAATCCCGGGCAGGCTGTGGCCACGGACCGCGCCGCGCCCGTGAAGGTCGCCCGTCCCGAAAAAAGCCCAGGGCGCGGCCTGAAATCCATGCTGTCGGGATTGTTTCGCAATCCGGCTTAATCTTATAGAAGGTATGGGTGAGGCAGGATAACGAACCTCACGGGCAGGCAGGGGCGGTGACAAATGCGGATGCGTAGTGCTTTGGTCGATTGGATCGTGCATCGTCGCGGCCTGCGCCGCTGGGCTCGTGCCGCACGGCGCGCACCCGAAATGCCCTTGGATGAGTTGAGGCGCGAACGGAGCAAGGCACGCAAGCTCTTGTTCTCACTTCATGAAATGACTGCCGTTGCAGAAAACCGGCTGGCCCTGCCAATGATTGGCTCCAACGCGTTCCCCAAACCTCACGGGACGGACTGGGCCTGGCGCCCCGCGCTTTGGAACCTGCCGCTGGCGTATCCCGGCATGTCCGCTGCGCCCACCAAGTCCAAGCTGGGCGACGAGCTGACATTGTTTCACGATTGCGCACGGTCCGAATTGACTTTGCGGCAGGTGCGCAACACGCGCGAGGCCGATCTGGCGCCTTATGGCCTGCGCATGGATGTCTTTGCCTTCGACGGCTCTTTTCTGTCGGTCGTGCTGGATCTGCCGCATGGTGCGGTGGACGGGCTGAAAAAGCGCCACCTTTTGCGTATGACGACGATCGTCGAGCTGGAAAAACCGCTCGAGATCTTTGCGCGGCTCAACATCAAGCATGGCCCCAACACTGAACAGATCGTGCGCGAATTGCCGCTGCACGAGGATGAGATCATCGTCGAATTCGACCTGGCCTATTCGGCGCTGAACGAGAAGCGGATCGAGCGGGCCTGGGTCGATCTGATCTTCGAGAACCCCGAGATGAGCCAGGTGATCTTGCGCGACCTCACCTTCAGCCGCCGCCCGCGGGCGGAATTCTGATCGGCCAAGCCGGAAAGGAAGCGATATGAGCGATCTGAAATTGATCAAGACCCGGCTTTTCGAGGGTGTCTGGGAGGGCCAGCTGACGCATGAGGGCGACGGCAATACCCAGCCCGACATCGAGGTGACGCATCTTGAGCGTCCGCTTGCCGGGGTTGAGGTGATCGAGAATGAGGAGGCGGGATATTGGGTGGTGCGCGTGCCCATCCCCGCCGAAGTGATCACCGACGGGATTCAGACCTTCCTTATCCGTGACAAGCGCGCGGATGTTGTGCTGAACAGCTTTGCGCTGATGTCGGGCGAGGCGCTGGGCTATGATATCCGGACCGAGATGACGCTCTTGCGCGAAGAGTTGGACATGCTGAAACGCGCGTTCCGCCGTCACTGCCTGGAGACCAGCTAGGATTTATTCATCGTCGGTGAACTCATGTGCGGTCAGACGGCGCGGCTCCTGCTCGACGCTGGCGGGGCGCTCGATCTTGTCCGACGTGGCGGCGACGACGCCCAGCTCCTCGAATTTGCGGGCCGAGGGCAGAACGCGCCCCTCCAGCGATCCCAGCGCCTTGTTGTAGTGATCGACCGACTGTCCGAGTGATCGGCCCACGCGTGCCAGATGATCGGCGAAGACGCGCAGGCGATCGTAGATTTCCTTGGCGGATTTCTGCACCTCCTCGGCATTCTCGGCCATCTTGTCCTGCTGCCAGCCATAGGCAATGGATTTGACCAGCGCCATCAGCGTGGCCGGCGTCGCGATCAGCACCTTGCGCTCGAACGCGTATTCGATCAGCTGCGGATCCGCCTCGGCGGCGGCGGACACGAAGGTCTCGCCCGGGATGAACATCACCACGAAATCCGGCGTGGCGCCCAGCGTGTCGTAATAGGCCTTGGACGACAGGTCATTTACGTGCTTGCGTACCTGCACCGCGTGCTGCTTGATGAAGACGCTTTGCTGCTCGGGTGTTTCGGCCTCCAGCGCATCCAGATAGGCCGAAAGCGGCGTTTTGGCGTCGATCACGATGCTCTTGCCGCCGGGGATATGTACGATGGCATCGGGGCGGCGGCGCCCCTCATCGGTGTCAAAGCTCTTCTCCAGATGGAAATCGACGCGTTCGGTCATGCCGGCCATCTCGAACACCTGCCGCAGCTGCATTTCACCCCAGCGCCCGCGCGTCTTGGGCGCGCGCAGAGCCTGCACCAGGCGGCGCGTCTCGGTGCCCAGATCGCGCTGCCCTTCGGCGAGGTTCAGCACTTGCTGCTTGATCGTCCCGTAGGCCTCATTGCGGGCCTTTTCGATCTCGGTCATGCGCGCGTCGAACTTGCCGAGCCGCTCGTCCAGCGGCTTGACCAGATCGCGGATCGCGGCATGGCGCTGGGTCAGATCGTGGTCGGCGGTTTCTTTGTGCTTCTGGAAGCGCTCGGTGACCATCGACAGGAACCGTTCGGAATTCTGCGTCAGCGCTCCCGAGGCCAGCGATTGAAAGCGGTCCTCGATCTCTTTGCGCATGGCCTGCATGTCGGCGATGCGCGCGTCATGTGTTTCTTGCTGGCTGGCGAGCTTCGTGCGCAGCTCGGCGGCCTTGACCTGCTCCTGATAGACTTCGGTCAAAAGACCCTCGGCGCGTTCTTCCAGCTCATGTGCGCGGGCGGCGACAGGCTCCAGCCGGGCAATCTCGGCCTGCAGCCGATGCGCATCTGTCTCGATGGCCTTGGCGCGCCGCGCTGCCGCTTGCGCGACCAACCCCAGAATGACGACCAGAGCGGCGGCGACTGCGGCGATACCCTGCCAGACGGCAATATCCCACGCCGCGATGATCTGCTGCACCTCTTCCATGCTCTTACCTTTGTGTTCGGCATTTGTTCCAGAATGGCAGAAACGTCCAGGACGCCGCAAGCTGCGATTGCATCAACTGCGCCCGAAAAGCCGCTCGATATCGCTCAGCTTCAGCGCGACGTAAGTGGGGCGCCCGTGATTGCACTGCCCGGACATGGGCGTGGCCTCCATCTCGCGCAGGAGGGCGTTCATCTCATCCGCCTGCATCCTGCGCCCCGAGCGGATGGAGCCATGGCAGGACATGCGGCTGAGGATCGCGTCGATGCGGGCGCGCAGCGTCTCGCTGCTGCCTTGGTCCGTCAACTCGTCCAGCACATCGCGGATGAGCGCCGCAGCGTCGACATGGCCCAAAAGGGCAGGCGTCTCTCGCACCGCAATCGCGCCGCCGCCGAAAGGCTCGATGCAGAGGCCGAGACTTGCCAGATCCTCGGCCGCGTCCATCAGGACCGCGCAATCGCCTTCGTTCAGTTCGACGATTTCGGGGATCAACAGAGCCTGTGCGGCGATTCCGTGCCCCTCCTGCTGGCGTTTCAGCCGCTCATAGACAAGGCGTTCATGCGCGGCGTGCTGATCGACGATGACGATGCCATCCTTGGTCTGGGCGATGATGTAATTCTCATGCACCTGCGCGCGCGCGGCGCCCAGCGGCGTGTCCACCGGCGCGCTTTGCTCTGGTGCCGGCTCGGCGCGGGCGCTGTAATCGCCCTGCATCTCGGCAAAGCCGGGCGCTTGCGCGGCATAACTGGCCGTGCGGGCCTGCGCAGAGGGGCGGTCCATCTGGTAAACGCGCGCGCCGGGTTGCTGGCCGCGCTCCTCGGGGCGAAACGCGCCCAGCGTGCCGGTGGCCACGGTGGAGGACGCGCGATGCCCCGCCTCGGCCAGCGCATGACGCAGGCCCGAGACGATCAGGCCGCGCACGGTGCCCGGATCCCGAAAGCGCACTTCGGATTTCGCGGGATGCACGTTCACATCCACCAGCGCCCCTTCACACTCGACAAAAAGCGCGGCGACGGGATGCCGATCCCGGCTGAGCACGTCCATATAGCCCGCGCGCAATGCGCCCAGCAGCATCCGGTCGCGCACCGGGCGGCCATTGACGAAGAGATACTGGGCAACGGCCGCGCCACGCGAGTAGGTGGGCAGGCCCGCGCAGCCGGTCAGGCGAAACCCTTCGCGCTCGGCGTCGATGCGCATGGAATTGTCCGCAAATTCGCTGCCGATGATTCGGGCAAGGCGGGCATGCAGCGCATCAAAGAGATCGCCGGTCTCGGCATCGGCGCGAAAGGTCAGCCGCCCATCGCCGCCGCCCGACACGTCGCGCAAGGTGAAGCTGATGGATGGCTCGGCCATCGCCAGCCGCTTGATCACATCGCCGATTGCCTGCGCTTCGGCCCGGTCGGTCCGCATGAATTTCAGCCGTGCGGGCGTGGCAAAGAAAAGATCGCGCAGCGTGATGACCGTGCCGCCATTCAGCGCGGCGGGGCGCACGGCGCCCATTTTGCCGCCCGTGACGCTGATCTCGGCGCCATCCTGCCCTGCCGCGCGCGAGGTGACGGTCAGGCGCCCGACAGCGCCGAGCGAGGCCAGCGCCTCGCCGCGAAAGCCGAAGCTGTGGATGTTCAGCAGATCGCTGCCGTCAATCTTGGACGTCGCGTGCCGTGCCAGTGCCAGCGGCAGATCATCCGGCGCCATGCCGCAGCCGTCATCCGTGACGCGGATCAGCGTCTTGCCCCCATCGGCGATCTCGACCGCGATGCGCGTCGCGCCCGCGTCGATGGCGTTCTCAACCAGCTCCTTGACCGCGGATGCGGGCCGTTCCACCACTTCGCCAGCGGCGATACGGTTGATCGCGGCCTCGTCCAGCTGGCGGATGATCGGGCCGGTTTGCGCAGGGCCAAGGCCGATATGGGGTGCGTGATGCGTCATGCCACAAGACCTAGCATGGCGTTCCTTGATTCGACCAGCGGCGCCGCGCGGGTGAAAAGCGGTAAAAATCAGCCGCCGCGGCGCATGATAGCTCTACATCCCGGGCGAACTGGTCTAGTCTGGCGCCAAGCAAAGGGGTAAAAGCTCCGCAATTCTGGCCGAGCAGGGCACGCATGAGCACATCAGGACCGCGCAAGCCACCCTTGGTGGCCGACAGGCGCAAACCCAAGACCAAGCCGAAACCGGCGGCCAAGCCGCGCAAAACGCGTGCGCGCAAGGCCCCGCGCCCGCCGCGCGGTGGCAACGTGGTGACGCGTGCCATCTTTGGCCTCTTGAGCTTGGTCTGGCGCGTGGTTTGGGGCATTGGCTGGCGTTTGGGTGCGATCGCGCTGATCATTGTTGGTATCGCCGTGGGCTATGTCTATACCACGCTGCCCGAGGCGTCGGCGCTGCTGGATGGCCGCGCACGCGGGTCGGTCACGCTGCTGGACCGCGACAGCGATGTATTCGCCTGGCGCGGCGATCAGTTTGGCGGTGCTGTCAACGCGGGCGCTGTCTCGTCCCATTTGCGCAACGCAGTCATCGCAACCGAGGATCGCCGGTTCTACTTGCATCCGGGCATCGACCCCATCGGCATCGCCAGCGCCATCCGCATCAACCTCAGCGAGGGGCGCGGGCCGCTCTCGGGCCATGGCGGCTCGACCCTGACGCAGCAGACGGCCAAGCTTTTGTGCCTCGGCAATGAATATGTCGAGGCCGAATGGGAAAGCCAGGCTGCCTACGAGGCCGATTGCCGCCGTGGATCGCTGGCCCGCAAGGGCAAGGAAGCGATCTATGCGTTGGCGATGGAGGCGAAATATACCAAGGAAGAGATCCTCTCGATCTATCTCAACCGCGCTTACATGGGCGGCGGCGCCTACGGGGCCGAGGCTGCGTCGCAGCGCTATTTCGGCAAGAGCGCGGCCCAGCTGAACCCCGCAGAGGGTGCGATGCTGGCCGGTCTTCTGACCGCCCCCTCGACGCTGGCGCCGACCAGTAATATTGCCCGCAGCCAGAACCGCGCCGCCACGGTCGTGCGCCTCATGCGCGAGCAGGACTATCTGACCGACAGCGAGGCCGCGCTGGCCCTCGCCACCCCGGCCGAGCTCTCGGAGGCGGCCGAGCGGCAGGCGGGCGGCTATTTCGCCGATTGGGTCATGTCGTCGGGCCCCGAATTCTTTACCCGCGACACGACCGAGGATGTGATCATCCGCACGACGCTGGATCAACGGATTCAGCGCGCCGCCGAGCAGGGGCTGCACGCCGTTCTGGATGAAAAGCTGCGCGACGGGTCCAAGGCGCAGGCCGCCGTGGTGGTGATGAGCGCCGACGGCGCCGTGCGCGCCATGGTGGGCGGGCGCCAGACCAAAGTCTCGGGCGCGTTCAACCGCGCGACGCAGGCCAACCGTCAGACCGGCAGCAGCTTCAAACCCTTCGTCTATGCCACAGCGCTCGAGCTGGGGTATTCCAGCCTCGATACCGTCGTAGACGAGCGCTATTGCCTCAATATCGCCGGTTCTGGTGAGTGGTGCCCCAGCAACTACACCAATCGCTTCCACGGGCGTGTGACGCTCGCCAAGGCGCTGGAGCAATCCTACAACATTCCCGCCGTGAAAGTTGCCGAGAGTGTCGGCCTCGATCTGGTGCGCAAGGTGGCCAGCGATTTCGGTATCGAGAGCGATCTGGCCGCTGGCCCCGCCCTCGCGCTGGGCGCGTCCGAAAGTACCCTGCTGGAGATGACGGGCGCCTTCGCAGGCATCCTGAATGGCGGCTCGTCCGTCACGCCTTACGGCCTCGTCGAGCTCAAGCTGCTGGGCCAGGATGAGGCGGTCATGGGCGCGGGCGGCGGCATCGGCGAGCGGGTGATCCGCGAAGAGGCCGCGCGCGAACTGACATGGATGATGAGCCGCGTGGTCGAATCGGGAACGGGTGCGCGCGCCAAGCTGCCGGGCCGCGAGGCCGCGGGCAAGACCGGCACGACGCAGGCGGCGCGCGATGCGTGGTTCCTGGGCTTTACCGCCGATTACGTCGCCGGTGTCTGGATGGGCTATGACGACAACACGCCGCTGACCGGCGTCACCGGCGGCGGCCTGCCCGCCGAGATCTGGCACGAGGTGATGACGCGCGTCCACGAAGGCATGCCGGCGACGCCGCTGCCGATGACGCAGCCGACACCGCCCGCGCCGCAGGTGTCGCAGGGTCAGACCTACGGTGGCCAGTCCTATCAGGGGCAAGGGGGCCAAGGGTATCAGGGCGATCAGGGCACCCAGACGGATCGTGGATGGCAAGGCAATCCCGTCCCGGCGCCGCGGGATAACCGCGAAGGGCCAATCACCAATATCCTGCGCCGTCTGCTGGGCGGTTGAACGGGGCATGAAAAAACGCGCGGCCCGATTGAGGACCGCGCGTTGAGAGCAGTTGAGTGCTTGCGCTTAGCCCGCCTGACGCAGATCCGCGATCAAGGCGTCAATATTGCCCTGGCGCCGGTCCAGCATCGAGCCGATCTCGGTCCGCTCGCTGATGCGCAGGCTGATGCCTTCGATCACCATGTCGAAAAACAGATCCCGCCCCGAGCGGCCTGAAACGAGGAAGCGCACATCAAAAGGGGCCTCGCCGCGCAGATCCACGCGGGCCTGCACCTCGTGCCACGATTTAACCGCTTTGACGCCGACCACTTCGATCCGGCCGCCGACAAACTCGTTGAAGCGTTTGCCGTATTTGCGCGCGATGTAGCCACGGAATGCCTCGGTATAGGCGGCCAGCTGAGCGGGGCTGGCGCGGTTGGCGTCGGCGCCCAAGGTGCTGCGCGCGATCAAGTCGACATCCGCATATTGGCGAAAAATGCTCTCGAAATCGCGGATCATGCCGCTGACGGGCTGACCCGAGGCGATGACGCGGTTGATCTCGGCCACTGCCTTGTCGACGAGGGCGCGCGCGCCCGCATCGGTGAGGGCCAGTGCGCCCTGCGGCAGGGCGGCGAAAGCCGCGGCGCCAAATCCGGTGGCGATCAGGCCGCGGCGGGTGAATTTATTGGTCATAGGGATCCTCGAAATCTGCGCTGACGGCGGTCCCGGCGGGGGCGCCGCCCGTGGTATCATACGGATCCAGCATGTCGCCGGTTCCACCGCCGCTGAGTTTAAAGCGACGATTTTGCAGGTAGAGTGACCGGGTCGCCGCGTAGCTGTCGGCACTCTCGTAAAGAACGGAATCGATGGCCCCGCTGTAGCGCGTGCGCGCGGTCATGCCTTTCGACACGCGAGTGCCAACGGCATAATAGCTCTCGGGATCCTGGATCCAGTAGCCCAGCGGATTGGTGAAGATATCGACAACCCGCCCGCCAACAGCGCGGCTGGTCGATGGCCCAATCAGCGGCAACTGCACATAAGGCCCCTCATGAACGCCCCAAGTATAGAGCGTCTGGCCGAAATCAGCATCGGTGCGCGCCGGCATGTTCAGCTCGGTCGCGACGTCGATCAGGCCGCCAAGACCGACGGTGGTATTGACTAGAAATCGGTAGAAATCCGATGTCAGTCCCACGCCGTTGCCCTGCAGGGCCGAATTGACCATCGCGCCGGGCAGCGAAAGGTTTGTCGCAAAATTGCTGATCCCGGTCTCGGCAACGTCCGGCATAACGGCGCTATAGCCGGTCGACACGGGCCGGAGCACGGCGCGGTCCAGCTTCTTGTTGCGCTCGTGATTGATGCGATTCGACTGCTCATACGGATCATACGGCGCGCCGCGCGTCACCGCCGGATCGGGCTGGTGCCCACAAGCGGCGACAAGGGCCAAAAGAGCGGTCGCAATGGCGCAGCGGGAGGCTATCGAATAAGAAATGCGGGTCACCGGGTCACTTTCAAGGCTCGTTGCGGGCAAAAAGAATAAACGGCATTTAGGGTAAGATGGTGTCTTGGGCATGGGGCAGGTAGCCGATTGACGCAGATGCGTTGCACAAATACGACGCAAGTTCGCGTAGTGCGGCAACATCCCCAAGACCGCGAGTTACAATTTTAACGCCGTTCTTGCAAGCGGCGCGGTCCTCAGGCTCCGGGGTGAGCGGGCGGGCGCGCCAGGCGTTTTTGCCGTTTTAATCCCATGCGCACGGCGTTAGCTTGCGCCAAATCATCAGCGCGAAGGACGAGGCACATGAGCAAATTTGAAACCAAGCTGGCAGAGATGGGTGTTACCCTGCCTGACGCACCGGCCCCTGCGGCAAATTACGTGCCTTACGTGCAGGTCGGCGACATTCTTTATGTGTCGGGCCAGATCTCGCGCGATGAAAGCGGCCTGCTGACAGGCAAGCTGGGTGATGATCTGGATGTCGCCGCCGGTGCGCATGCGGCGCGGAGCTGTGCCATCGCGCTTCTGGCGCAGGTAAAGGCGGCCTGTGGCGGCGATCTGGACCGGCTGGTGCGCGTGGTCAAACTGGGCGGTTTCGTCAACTCGACCCCCGATTTCACCGAGCAGCCGCAGGTAATCAACGGCGCCTCGGACTTCATCGGCGAGGCGCTTGGCGATGCGGGCAAGCACGCGCGCGCCGCGGTCTCGGCGGCCTCTCTGCCGCTGGGTGTGGCCGTGGAAATCGAAGGCGTTTTCCAGATCAAATGATCCGGCTCGACCCGGCCTTTCTGGCCGTTCCTCTGGCGCATCGCGCGCTGCATCGCCCCGGCTCGGAGCGGCTTGAAAACTCGCGCGCGGCGATTCGCGCCACGATGGAGCATGGCTACGGCATCGAGATCGACGTGCAGATGTCGTCCGACGGTGTCGCCATGGTGTTCCACGATGACAACCTGGATCGCCTCACGAACGGCGCCGGACCGGTCCGCGCGCATAGCGCGGCGGGCCTCGCCGGTATCACGCTGAACGGCACCGATGAGGGCATTCCGACCTTGGCCGAGGTGCTGGCGCTCGTCGCCGGGCGCGTGCCGCTGCTGATTGAGGTCAAGGATCAGCACGGCCAGATGGGTGAGACGAACGGCATGCTGGAAGAGGCTGTGGTGCGCGACCTGGCGGGCTATGAAGGCGCGGTCGCGCTCATGTCCTTCAATCCTCATAGCGTGATCTGGCTGGCGAAACTTGCGCCGACGATCCCGCGCGGTATCGTCACTTGCGATTACGCGCCCGATCATTGCCCCGAGCTGACGCCCCAGATCCGCGACCGCCTGCGCGCAATCCCCGATATGGAGGCCGCGCGCGCCAGTTTCATCAGTCACCAATGGGACGATCTGGATCGCCCCCGCGTGGCCGAGTTGAAAGCGGCGGGCGCCGATATCCTTTGCTGGACCATTCGCAGCCAGGAGGCGGCAAAGACCGCCGGGCGCATCGCGCAGAATATCACCTTCGAGGGGTATCTGCCCGCCTTGCCCGCTTGAATTTCGGCGCGCCGGGCACAGGTTAGGGCGTGGGCAGCAGGGCGGATCCGGCATGACGGCACAGGGCGAAATCACCATCCGCGCGCATGGCGATCTGGGCGGGATCGACGCCGCCGCTTGGGATGCATGCGCCTGCCCCGAGGCGGGGGATGGCGCGCGTCCGAATGATCCCTTTACCACCTATCGTTTCCTCAAGGCTTTGGAGGATAGCGGCTCGGTCGGGCCAGGCACCGGCTGGCAGGCGCAATACCTGACCGCCGAGCAGGATGGCCAGATCATCGCTTGCGCGCCGCTCTATGCCAAGTCGCACAGCCAGGGCGAATATGTTTTCGACCACGGCTGGGCCGAGGCCTATCACCGCGCGGGCGGGCGCTATTACCCGAAATTGCAGATCGCGGCGCCCTTTACCCCGGCCACGGGCCGCCGGTTTTTGACCCGTCCCGGCTTTGAGGATGTGGGGCGGGCGGCGCTGATTCAGGGCGCGGTGCAGATCGGCGAGCAGAACAACCTGTCGTCTTTGCACGTCACCTTCTGCACCGAGGCCGAAGCGCAGGCGGGCGCCGAGATGGGCCTGATGCGGCGCACGGGGCAGCAGTTTCACTGGCACGACGAAGGCTTCGGCGATTTCGCCGGGTTTCTCGCCGCGCTGAGTGCGCGCAAGCGCAAGAATATCCGCAAGGAGAGACGCACGGCACAGGATTTTGGCGGCGAGATCGTGCAGCTGACGGGAGGCCAGATCGAGCCACATCACTGGGACGCGATCTGGGAATTCTACCAAGATACCGGCGCGCGCAAATGGGGCACGCCCTACCTGACGCGCGCATTTTTCGAGATCGCGCATGAGACGCTGCGGGACGACATATTGCTCATCCTGGCAATGGACGGCGACACGCCCGTCGCGGGTGCCGTGAACTTCATCGGCGCGTCGGCGTTATATGGCCGCTACTGGGGCTGCACCGAGGACCACCCGTGTCTGCATTTCGAGTTGTGCTATTATCAGGCCATCGACTTTGCGCTGGCCCATGGCCTCAGCCGCGTCGAGGCAGGTGCGCAGGGCGAGCACAAGCTGGCGCGCGGGTATCTGCCGGTGGCGACCCATTCGTTGCATTGGATCCGGGATCCCGGCTTTGCCGAGGCGGTGGCTCAGTACCTGCGGGCCGAGGGCGCGGCAGTGGAAGAAGACATTGAGGTTCTGACGTCCTACGGGCCGTTCAGAAAGGAACAGAAGGAAGACCAGGAATGACCGAGAAACTCAGCGACACAGCCCGCACCACGATGATCGAGCCGCTGCTGAAGGACGGCTGGAGCATGGTCGACGGACGCGATGCCATCACCAAGGACTTCAAGTTCTCGGATTTCGCCGATGCGCTGGGCTGGATGGTCCGCGCGGGCGTCTGGGCCGAGAAATGGAATCACCACCCCGAGTGGAGCAATGTCTACAACACCGTCACCGTGACGCTGACGACGCATGACGTGGACGGGCTGAGCACGCTGGATGCCAAGCTGGCGCGCAAGATGGATATACTGGCCAGCTGAGGCCGCAGCCTCCGTGATATCGAATTGATCTGTGTCAAATATAAATGACACCAAATGTGTAAGCCTAGATTTACACATTTGGAGGTCAGCATGCGCATTCTCTTCGTTCATCCGAATTATCGGTCCGGCGGCGCTGAGATCGCCGGCACTTGGCCACCCGCCTGGGTCGCCTACCTGACCGGTCATCTGCGGCAGGCGGGTTTCGACGAAGTGCATTTCATCGATGCGATGACCGATGGTTTGACGGATGCCGATCTGGCCAGACAGATCGAGGCCTTCGCGCCCGATGTCGTGGGCGTCACCGCCATTACCCCGTCGATCTATCGCGCCGAAGACGTGTTGAAGATTGCCCGCGATGTCGCGCCGAACGCCGTCCGGGTCATGGGCGGCGTGCATGCCACCTTCATGTACAAGCAGGTTCTGAGCGAGGCGCCCTGGATCGACGTGATCGTGCGCGGCGAGGGCGAAGAGGTCTGCACGGAGCTCATGCTTGCGATCGAGGATGGCCGCTTTCCCGCGGACCGGCACAAGATCAAGGGCCTCGCCTTTCTCGATGACGGCAAGATCGTCGCGACGCAGGCGGCCTCGACGGTCAAAGACCTCAGCAAGATCAAGCCGGACTGGACCGTTCTGGAATGGTCGAAATACATCTACATCCCGCTTGGCACGCGCGTTGCGATCCCCAACCTCGCGCGCGGCTGCCCCTTCACCTGCTCATTTTGCAGTCAGTGGAAATTCTGGCGCGATTACCGCGTGCGCGAGCCGAAGGACGTCGTCGACGAGATCGAGGATCTAGTCGACAATCACGGTGTCGGGTTCTTCATCCTCGCTGACGAAGAGCCGACCATCAACAAGAAGAAATTTGTCGCCTTCTGCCAGGAATTGATCGACCGCGGCCTTCCGAAACGCGTGAAATGGGGCATCAACACGCGGGTGACGGATATCTACCGCGACCGTGATCTGCTGAAATTCTACCGCGAGGCGGGTCTTGTGCATGTCAGTCTCGGCACCGAGGCGGCGGCGCAGATGAAGCTGGATGTCTTCAACAAGGAAACCAAGGTCGAAGAGAACAAGACCGCCATTCGCCTACTGCGCGAGGCCGATATCCTGGTCGAGGCGCAATTCATCGTCGGGCTGGACAATGAGACACCCGAGACGCTGGAAGAGACCTTTCGCATGGCGTGGGACTGGCAGCCGGATCTGGCCAACTGGGCGATGTATACGCCTTGGCCCTTCACGCCGCTCTTTCAGGAGCTGAAGGATCAGGTCGAGATCTTCGACTTCTCGAAATACAACTTCGTCACGCCCATCATGAAGCCCGCCGCGATGGAGCGTGGCGAGCTCTTGGACGGCGTGATGAACAACTACCGCCGCTTCTACAGTCGCAAGGCGCTGTTCCATTACCCATGGCGCGGCACCGGGTTTCGCCGGCGCTACCTGCTGGGCTGCCTCTACGCCTTTCTAAAGGCCGGCTATCAGCGCACCTTCTACGATCTGGGCAAGGCCGGGTATTGGGGGCCGCAAAGCAGGAAGTCCGTCGATTTCCACTTTGATGAGACCCGCCAGCTTGCCGAGGCGCAGATGGAGGATTGGGACGCGTCCGCCGACAAGGCCGCCCGCGCGGCCGAGCGCCGCGAAGCTTTGCGCGCCCAAGGCAAGGCACGTGCGATAACGCGCTCCGAGGGCTTCAAGATGCCCAACGGCGCCGAGGTCAAGATCTGTGGCGGCGGCGACCGGCAGATGGACGATGCTTGAGGGGACGGAGCGCGCGCCGGGGCTGATCGGGCCAAATGCGGTTCTGCAGCTTCTGCCCGTGCTCGACCGTCTGGGTGGTCCGGAGCGGCGGGCCAGTACACTCGCCGCCGCCGGGATCTTTGAGGTGCCGGATGGCAGCCGCATGATCCCCGAAAGAGATGCGGCGCGCCTGCATCACCAGCTGCGCCGAGAGGAGCCGGAGCTTGCCCCAGCCCTGACCGCACATGCGGGTGTCGAAACGGCGCAATACATTCTGCGCCACCGTATCCCGCCCGCTGCGCAAACCCTGCTCAAGGCCCTGCCGAAAAGGCTTGCCGCGCGCCTTCTGTCGCGCGCCATTGCCGGACATGCGTGGACCTTCGTCGGCTCGGGGCAGTTGCAGGTCGTCGATGCGTGGACCTTCGAGATCGTGGACAATCCCCTGATCCGGGGCGAGGTCAGCGACGCGTGCCTTTGCAACTGGCATGCCAGCGTGTTTGCGCAGCTCTACCGCACGTTGGTCGCGCCGGACGCGACCTGCACCGAGACGCGCTGCGGCGCGCAGCCGGGCGGCGACTGCTGCCGTTTCGAGCTGAGCGCCTGAGCGCGCAGCCATAACGCAAAACGCCCGGCCGCATGTCGCGCGCCGGGCGTTTCCAAAATCAAGCCAGCCGCCGGATCACATCGCGTCCAGCAGACCCTCGCCCGCGGACACGTCGCACAGGCCGGGGTTCTCTTCCTCGTTCAGGACCGTGATGGTGCCGTCCTCGACCACCATCGCGTAACGCTTGGAACGCGCGATCAAGCCTGCATCCTCATTGGTGAAATCCATGCCCATGGCTTGGGTGAATTTCGACATCGGATCGCCCAGCATGGTGATGCCCGCCGCCGTGGCGCCGGTGACCTCGCCCCATGCGCCCGTGACGAACGGGTCGTTGACGGTGACGCAGATGATTTCATCCACACCCTTTGCGTCGAATTGATCCTTGGTGCGCACGAAGCTGGGCACATGCGCGTTGTGGCACACGCCGGTAAAGGCGCCCGGCACCGCAAAGATGACGACCTTGCGCCCTGCGGTCAGAGCGGCCAGATCAACTGCCTCGGGGCCGTTTTCGCCCATGCGCGTCAGGGTTGCCGAAGGGATCTTGTCGCCGGTGGAAATGCTCATAATGGGGTCCTTGCCTAAAGTTTGCGCTGTGATACCCAAGCGATATAGGCTGCGCGGCGGTGAAGCCATGGGAAAAAGATCGGAAGAGCGTTGATGTCGGATATCGTCGTGGTTGGGGCCGGGCAGGCCGGTGCATCCTTGGTCGCGCGCCTGCGCAAAGGCGGCTTTGAAGGCCGCATTACCCTGATCGGCGAAGAAACCGCGCCGCCTTACCAGCGCCCGCCGCTGTCCAAGGCATATCTCATGGGCGATCTGGAGCTGGAGCGCCTGTATCTGCGGCCCCTGCAATTCTACGAAGAAACGGGCGTAGATCTGCGCCTCGGCGCGCATGTTGAGGCGATAGACCGCGAGGCGCGCAGGGTGCGCGTGGGCGGCCAGGATGTGCCCTACGACACGCTCGTGCTGACCACAGGCTCCGCGCCAAGGCGCCTGCCCGCCGCCATCGGAGGCAATCTGGACGGGGTGCATGTGGTGCGCGGCCTCGCCGATGCCGATGCCATGGCGCCGCGTTTTGCCGAAGGCGCGCGCGTGCTGATCGTGGGCGGCGGTTATATCGGGCTCGAGGCGGCGGCTGTCGCGGCCAAGCGGGGGCTGAAGGTCACGCTGGTCGAGATGTCAGAGCGCATCCTGCAACGCGTCGCCGCGCCCGAGACATCTGATTTCTTCCGCGATCTGCATAGCGCCCATGGCGTCGATATCCGTGAGGGAGTCGGCCTCGAGCGCCTGTTGGGCGAGGGCCGTGTGACCGGCGCGCGGCTGAGCGACGGAAGCGAGCTGGACGTCGACTTCGTCATCGTCGGAGTGGGTATCGCGCCCGGCACCGCGCTGGCCGAGGAGGCTGGCCTGACCATCGACAACGGGATCGCGGTGGATGCCGAGGGCCGCACCAGCGATCCGGCGATCTGGGCTGCAGGCGATTGCGCGTCCTTCCCCTATCGCGGCGCGCGTCTGCGTCTGGAAAGCGTGCCGAACGCCATCGACATGGCAGAATGCGTGGCTGACAACATTCTGGGTGCGGGGCACGCCTATGTCCCCCAGCCTTGGTTCTGGTCCGATCAGTATGACGTCAAACTCCAGATTGCGGGCCTCAGCGCCGGATATGACCGGATCGTCACCCGCCCTGCGACCGGCGCGCATGCTGCGTCCTTCTGGTATTTCCAAGGAAGCAAGTTGCTGGCCGTCGATGCCATGAACGAGCCGCGCGCCTACATGGTCGGCAAGCGTCTGATCGACGCCGGCCGCTCGCCCGCGCCTGAGGCGGTGGCCGACCCGAAGGTCGAGCTGAAGTCGCTGCTGGCGTGAGGATCATCGCGGGCAGCGCGCGAGGGCGCAAATTGGCGGATCTGGGGCAGGGGGATGCGGCGGCGCAGCTGCGCCCCACTTCGGACCGGGTACGCGAGAGTCTCTTCAACATGCTGGCCAGCCTTGGCGCGATCGAGGGCGCCGATGTGCTGGACCTCTTTGCCGGAACCGGTGCGCTGGGTCTCGAGGCATTGTCGCGCGGCGCGGCCTCGGCCCGTTTTGTCGAGAATGGACGCGCCGCGCTGGGTCTCTTGCAAGAGAATATCGGCCTGACCAAGGCCGCACCCCGCGCCAGGGTGCTGCGCCGCGACGCCTGCGCGCTGGGCGCGGTCGAAGGCGCCCCGGCGGATCTCGTCTTTCTGGATCCGCCCTATGCGCGTCGGCTGGGGGAGGCGGCACTCGCTTCGGCGCTGGCGGGCGGCTGGATCGCGCCCGGCGCGTTGATTGTCTGGGAGGAGAGCGCGCCAGTCATCCCGCCCAAGGGCATGGGGCAAAAGGACCGGCGCAAATACGGCGACACGCAGATCACATTGCTGGAGTGGCGCGGCTAGGCAGAGCGGCCTATTCGGCCAACTCGCGCCCCTCGACCAGCTCGAATGGATAGGTCTGGCCGTCCACCTCCCAAGCCAAACCGCGGTCGGTACGCAAAACCGAATAGGCGGTCCAGCCGACGGCGGCCCAGAAACTTTCGAATTGGCCGGTCTCTGGATTGACGCGCCATTTGCCGACCAGCGCATCGCCGTCTGCCGGGTCGTAGATCGTCGTGCCGTTGGGGCCAAAATAGGACTTGTAGGGAACGCCGTCCCAAACCCCTGCGGCGGTGTTTCCGGTCAGCAGGTTTTCGACCTCCTCCGCGCTCATCACGGCCTCTTGCGCGGGCAGGGCCGCACCCATCGGCACAAGTGCAAGCGCCAGCGCGGCAGTTATGATTTGGCGACGAAACATGGCAGCGAATCCTCATCTGGCAATGCGGCGGGTGGCAATGCCGCAATCGAGTTGAGGTAAAAGTAGCACAATTTCCGAGCTATTCAACGCACGCAAGGATTGAACGCGCGATGCATCACGCGCCGGGCCGGATCAGGATCGCCCTGAAATCGTTGACATTCGTCAGCGTGGGCCCGGTAATCACCTGCCCACCAACAGCGGCGAAGAAGCGGTGCGCATCGTTCTGCGCCAGCGCCTTCTCGGGGCAGACGCCGGCTTGCTGCGCGGCCTGCAACGTGCCGGGACCGATGATTGCGCCCGCCACTTCGGCGGCACCGTCGACCCCGTCGGTATCGCAGGCGATGGCGTAGATGCCCGGCGCGCCCTTAAGCGCGATGGCAAGCGCCAGCGCATATTCCGCGTTCGGCCCGCCGACGCCGTCTCCGCGCCGCGTGACGGTCAATTCGCCTCCGGACAGTATCAGGATGGGCCTGTCGCCGGAGGCGAGCGCGCATTGTGCCTCAATCGCTAATCTGGCGTGGTTCAGAGCGACCTCACGCGCCTCGCCCTCGATATCGTCACCGAGGATCTGCACGTCCAGACCTTCTGCCTCGGCCATTGCTGCGGCGGCAGCAAGCGAGTGCGACGGCGCGGCGAAGACGATGTTTTCGGTCCGGGCGAGGCGTGGATCATCAGGCTCCAAGGCATAACGCGGCCCTGCCAGCACCGCCTGTGCGGACGCGGGCATTTTTATGCCATGCTCTTCAAGGATGGCGCGCGCGGCGTCCGGTGCGCTCGGCTCGCCCACCGTCGGCCCTGATCCGATCACCGCCGGATCATCCCCCGGCACGTCCGATATCATCAGCGCCAGCATGCGCGCGGGATAGGCCGCCGCCGCCAGACCGCCGCCCTTCACCCGGCTCAGATGCTTGCGCACCGCATTCATCCTGCCGATGGGCGCGCCCGAGGCCAGAAGCGCCTCATTGATGGCCTGCTTTTCCGCCAGTGTGATATTGCCTGCAGGCGCGATGAGCAGCGATGAGGCCCCGCCGGAAATGAGGGCCAGTACAAAATCCTCCGGGCCCAACCCCTCCAGCAGATCCAGCATGCGCGCGGTCGCCTCTACCCCGGCCTCGTCGGGCACGGGATGCGCGGCCAGCGCGATCTCGATCCCCGCACACGGGCGGCCATAGCCGTAGCGCGTGATCACCAGACCCTCGCAGGGCCCCCATTGCGCCTCGACCGCCTCGGCCATCCGGGCCGAGGCCTTGCCCGCGCCGACCACCACCACCCGGCCTGCCGGGCGGGGCGGCAGATGGGCGGGAAGGCTCTGCATCGGATCGGCCACGGCCACGGCGCGGTCGAACAGGCGGCGCAGCAGCGCCTCGGGGGTTTCGGTCATCAAGGGGCCTTTCGCCGCATCATCCGCCGTGATGTTACCGGGCCAGCCCCGCGAAACAAGCCGTTTCGCACGCGCCCCCCGGTGCCGCGACCTTGACAACAACCCGGCGCCGCGCGACAGAGCGCGCATGTCCATGACCTTCCTCTCGGTCGCCTTGGGTGGCGCCATCGGAGCCATCTTGCGCTACGGTGCGGGACTGCTGGCGCTACGCATGGCCACGCCTGGCTTTCCGGTGGCGGTGCTGGGGGTCAACGTCATCGGCTCGTTCCTGATGGGCGCCTTCGCGATATGGTCGCTCGAACGGGGGCATGCGGCGCTGAACCCGTTCGTGATGACCGGCATACTGGGCGGCTTCACAACCTTCTCGGCCTTCTCGCTGGAGGCGTGGACGCTGATCGAGCGGGGGGAGGTGGCGGCGATGCTCGCCTATGTGGGATTGTCGGTGGGGCTGTCGATCGGGGCGCTGGCCCTCGGAATCTGGTTGATGAAAGGAATGCTCGCATGAGCGGCGTTCAGACGATTTATGTGTCCAAGGACGATGCGGATCAGCGGCTGGACCGTTGGCTGCGCCGCCAGTTTCCGCATCTGCAGCAAGGCCGCATCGAGAAGATGTGCCGCAAGGGCGATTTGCGCGTCGATGGCGGGCGGGTCAAGGCCGCGACCCGGCTGGAGCCGGGGCAGGCTGTGCGCATCCCGCCTCTGCCCGATGCTGCCGAGGCGACGGCGCGCGCCCGCGCCCATGTGACCGACGCCGACGCAGCGATGATCCGCGCCTGCGTGATCTATCGCGACGATCATGTGATCGCCCTGAACAAGCCGCCGGGCCTGCCGGTGCAGGGAGGATCGAAAACGACACGCCATGTCGATGGCCTCGCCGAGGCGCTGCGCTTTGGCCTCGAGGAAAAACCGCGTCTCGTGCACCGGCTCGACAAGGACACGTCCGGTGTCCTGCTGCTGGCGCGCACGCGCGAGGCGGCCAAGGGGCTGACCGCGGCCTTCCGGCACCGCAATACCCGCAAGCTTTACTGGGCCGCCGTCGCGGGCGTGCCGACCCCGCGCATGGGGACGATCAAATTCGGGTTGGTCAAGGCGCCCGGTCACGGCGCCAAGGGCGAGGGCGAGAAGATGCACGCCCTGCACCCGCGCGACGTGGACGACACCCCCGGCGCCAAGCACGCGACCACGGATTACGCTGTACTCGAAGCGGTAGGGGCCCGCGCCTGCTGGTGTGCTCTGGTCCCGGTGACGGGCCGCACCCACCAGCTGCGTGCGCATATGGCCGAGCTGGGGCATCCCGTTGTTGGCGATGGCAAATACGGTGGATCAAGCCAGGAAAACATGGGTGATGGCTGGGGCGCGCAACTGGGCGGCGACATCTCGAAAAAGCTGCACCTGCATGCCCGCTCGCTCAAGATCGAGCATCCGGTGACACGCGCCATCCTGCATATTACCGCGCCGCTGCCGCAGCATATGCAGCACACGTGGGATACGTTCCAATGGTCGCCCGCCGATGTGCCCGCCGACCCGTTCGAGGAGCTGGAATGACCCTGCGCCTCGTCATATTCGACGTGGACGGCACATTGGTGGACAGTCAGGGCGATATCATCGCCTCGATGCGCCACGCTTTTGCCGAGATCGGCGCGCCCGCGCCGAAGGATCCGGCGGTCCGCGGCATCATCGGCCTGTCGCTGGATGTGGCGATGGCGCGGCTGGCGCCTGATTTGGACGCGTCGACGCATGACGCGCTCGTCGAGGCCTACAAGCGCAGCTACATGAGCTTGCGCGCGCAGGCGGGCGCCGCGCAATCCTCGCCTCTTTTTCCGGGCACGCGGGCGATGCTGGACAGCCTTGCTGCCCGCGACGATCTGCTGCTGGGCGTCGCCACGGGCAAGTCGCGCCGCGGCCTCGACAAGCTGATCGAGGGGCATGGGCTGCATGGCCTCTTCGTGACGCATCAAGTGGCGGACCATCACCCCTCCAAGCCGCATCCGGCAATGCTGCACGCTGCGCTGAGCGAGACCGGAATCGACGCCCGCGACGCGGTGATGATCGGCGATACGACCTATGACATGGACATGGCGCGCGCGGCCGGGATCAGCACGATCGGCGTGAGTTGGGGATACCACCCGGCTGCCGATCTGGCGCCCGATCACCTGCTGAGCAGTTGGGATGACCTGCCTGCCTGCCTGTCCCGCAAATGGCCCAATCTGCAATCGGAGGTGCCTGCATGAGTGAATGGGCGGCGAAACGATTCTGGACCGACGCGCGCGTGACCGAAGAAGATGCGGGCTACGGTGTTGCGCTGGATTCGCGTGCGGTCAAGACGCCCGCCAAGGCGCCGCTGGTGGTGCCGACCCCGGCGCTTGCCGCTGCCATCGCCGCAGAATGGGACGCAATCGAGGAAAAGATCGACCCGCGCAAGATGCCCATGACGCGATCGGCAAATGCCGCCATCGACAAGGTGGCACATCAGCATGCCGAAGTGGCCGACATGATCGCCGCCTATGGCGAGACGGATCTGCTGTGCTATCGCGCCACATCGCCACAAGAGCTGGTGCTGCGCCAGGCCGAAGAATGGGACCCGCTGCTGGATTGGGCCGATTCGGCCCTGAACGCGCGTCTGCGGATCGCGGAGGGCATCATGCCCCATGTGCAGGACCCTGACGTCGTTCAAAGATTGCGGAGCGCCGTGCGCGGTCAGGGCGTATTCCAGTTGACTGCCCTGCATGATCTGGTGTCGCTCTCAGGCTCATTGATCATAGGCCTTGCGGTGCAGCATGGCGCGCGCCCGGCAGCCGAGCTGTGGGAGATCTCGCGCCTCGATGAGGCATGGCAGGCAGAGTTATGGGGCGCCGACGAGGAGGCCGAAGATGCTGCGGCGATCAAGCGCAGCGCGTTTTTGCACGCTCAGGAATTCTATTGTCTTGCCAGTGAAAAATAGGCGCTAAAACAGCCGCCTGACGCAGAGTAAGCGCAGATGCGGAAACATCATTTTTCGTCATGCGGCCCTTGACCTTTTGGAATGAATCCCGCCAAACTCTGGTCCACTCGGGGGGTGCAACCCTCTGCGTTATGCTATGATCCATCATGGATCTATTGAACCACCCTGACTGAACGGGTGGAAAATCAGGAAGAGGTAAAAATGAAAAAATCCGTAATCTTTGGTGCGCTGACAGTCGCCGGCCTTTCTGCCGGTGCCGCTGCTGCTGCGACCCTCGATGACGTCAAGGCACGCGGCAAGCTGAACTGCGGCGTGACCACCGGTCTCGTCGGGTTCGCCGCTCCGGACGCCAATGGCGAATGGCAAGGCTTTGACGTCGCGCTGTGCCGCGCTGTCGCCGCCGCCGTTCTGGACGATCCGACCGCTATCGAATTCGTGCCCACAACCGGCAAGACCCGCTTCACGGCTCTGGCCTCGGGCGAGATCGACATGCTGGCGCGCAACACCACCTGGACGCTGAGCCGCGACGTTGATCTCAAGTTCGAATTCACCGGCGTCAACTACTACGACGGTCAGGGCTTCATGGTCCCCAAGGCGCTGGGCGTCAGCTCGGCCAAGGATCTGGACGGCGCGACCGTCTGCGTGCAGACCGGCACCACAACCGAGCTGAACCTTGCTGACTATTTCCGCAAGAACAACATCAGCTACGAGCCGGTTCCGATCGAAACCAACGCAGAAGGCAACCAGCAGTATCTGGCCGGTGCCTGCGACGCGTACACCACCGACATGTCGGGTCTGGCATCGACGCGCGCGACGTTTGAGACGCCGGGCGATCACGTCCTGCTGCCCGAAATCATCTCGAAAGAGCCGCTCGCACCGCTGGTGCGCCACGGTGACAGCGAGTGGGCCGATGTCGTCCGCTGGACTCTGAACGCTCTGATCGCCGCCGAAGAAGCCGGGATCACCAGCGCCAATATCGGCGAGCTGTCGGCACAGGCCGGCGATGCACCCGAAGTCAACCGGATCCTCGGCACCGAGGGCAACCTGGGCGAGATGCTGGGTCTGGACAATGAGTGGGCCAAGCGCGCCATCATGGCAGGCGGCAACTACGGCGAGATCTTCGAGAAGAACATCGGCGAAGGTAGCCCGATCGGCCTGGCGCGTGGTCTGAACGCACAGTGGACGGACGGCGGCCTGCTGTATTCGCCCCCCTTCCGCTAAGAACGACCTGAGGGGCGCGGCATGGTCCGCGCCCCTCGACCTTTCCAAGGCACATCAGAGATAAAAACCGCGCGATGCGAGGGACGGAAAAACCATCCCCGACACCGATCGTCCGGAAAACCAGGGAAGTCACATGAGCACCATTACCGACCCCGACACGGGCGGATTCCGCGTATCTCAACTGTTGAGCGACACGCGCTATCGGGCCTTTACCTTTCAGGCGATCGCCCTGCTCCTTCTGATCGCAGCATTCTCGTATCTGGGCTATAACCTCGTTTCGAACCTGCGCGCTGCGGGCCTGAACATCTCTTTCGGCTTTCTCGATGAGGCGGCGGGATATGACGTGGGCCAGGCGCTGATCCCGTATGACAGCCAGTCATCGAACTGGCAGGCGGCCAAGGTCGGTATCCTCAATACCCTTCTGGTCGCGGTTCTGGGCTGCATCATGGCAACGATCTTTGGCGTGATTGCCGGGGTTCTGCGCCTCAGCAAGAACTGGATCGTCTCGCGCCTCATGGCCGCCTATGTCGAAGCGTTCCGCAACGTGCCGGTCCTGATCTGGATCCTGATCATCTACGCGATCATGACCGTGTCGCTGCCCGCACCCAGTGCCTTTCGTGGCGAGACGCCCGACAGCACGATGCTGATGGGCCTCATCGCCTTCACCAATCGTGGAATCTATATTCCTGCGCCCGTCTGGAACCCCGGCTCCATGGTCGTGGTCGTCACCTTCATCCTCTCCATCATCGCGGCCTTCGCCTATCGCGCCTACGCCAAGAAGCTGCTCTTTGACACGGGCAAGCTGCTGCCCATGGGCTGGCCCACGGTTGCGATCATTTTCGTGCCCGCGATCCTCATGTTTTTCATCCTTGGGCGTCCCATCGGCCTCGATATTCCTGTGCTCTCGGGTTTCAACTTCGGAGGCGGCATCAAGATCGGTGCGCCGCTGATTGCGCTGTGGTTCGCCTTGTCGATCTATACCGGCGCCTTCATCGCGGAGAACGTGCGCGCCGGTATCCAGGCGGTCAGCCACGGCCAGACCGAGGCCGCCGCCGCGCTCGGCCTGCGCCCGCGCCGGATCATGAATCTCGTGGTGCTGCCTCAGGCGCTGCGCGTCATCATTCCACCGCTGATCTCGCAATATCTGAACCTGACCAAGAACTCATCGCTGGCCATCGCCGTCGGCTATGCCGACGTCACCGCGACGCTGGGCGGGATCACCCTGAACCAGACGGGCCGTGCCATCGAGTGCGTGCTTTTGCTGATGCTGTTCTACCTCGCCATCTCGTTGTCGATCTCGGCGATCATGAACGTCTACAACAACTCCGTTAAGCTGAAGGAGCGGTAATATGTCTGACACGCACGCAGAATCCGTCGCCTTCGTCCGCAACACCGCAATCCCCCCATCGCCCCCGCCGGCGGCGGAGGCCGGAGCTGTGCGCTGGATGCGCGCAAACCTCTTCAGCTCGTGGGCCAACGGCGCGCTGACCATCGCCGCGCTCTACTTCATCTATCTGATCGTCGCGTCGGTCTGGCCGTGGCTCAGCAACGGGGTCTGGACCACGCCCAGCCTCTCGGCCTGCCGCGAAGTGCTGCAGGGCGAGGTCGGTGCCTGCTTCTCGGTCCTGACCGAGCGTTGGAACCAGCTTCTCTTCGGGTTCAAATACCCCAGCGATCAATACTGGCGTCCGGGCATCTCGTTCATTTTACTCTTCGTGGCGCTGGCGCCGGTCATGTTCTTCAAGCTGCCGCGCAAGCTGCTGATCTTTACCGGGCTCTACCCGTTCCTGGCTTATTGGCTGATCTGGGGCGGCACGGTTTTGATCCCCATCGTTGCGCTCTTGGGCTTTGTCGCCGGCTACATCGCCTATGCACGGCTGGTCAAAGGCAACTTTGCCGCCGGTTTCTTTGGCGCGATCGGTGCCGCGGCCGTTGTCTGGTGGCTTGGCGGCATTATCGTCGGGCTGATCGCGCCCGAGACACCTTGGCTCGAGGTCGTGCCGTCCCGCGATATGGGCGGTTTCATGTTGAACCTGATTCTCGGCGTGACCTGCGTGTCGCTGTCGATCCCGCTGGGCATCGTTCTGGCGCTGGGGCGGCAGTCCAACCTACCGCTGATCAAGGGCATCTGCGTCGTCTTCATCGAGTTCATCCGGGGCGTTCCGCTGATCACGTTGCTTTTCGTCGCCAACGTGGTTCTGGCCTACTTCCTGCCGCCGGGCACAACCTTTGACTTGATCCTGCGCGTGATCATCATGATCACCATGTTTGCCTCGGCATATATCGCCGAGGTGATCCGGGGTGGCCTCGCCGCGCTGCCGAAGGGCCAGTATGAGGCGGGCGACAGCCTTGGCCTCGATTACCCGCAGGCGATGCGGCTGATCATCCTGCCGCAGGCGCTCAAGATCTCGATCCCCGGCATCGTCAACATCGCGGTGGGCCTTTTCAAGGATACCACGCTGGTCTCGGTCATCTCGATGTTCGATCTGGTCGGCATGATCCGCGGTCCGATCCTGGCTTCGACCGAATGGAACGGCGTTTACTGGGAGCTGTTCAGCTTTGCCGCGCTCCTCTTCTTCGTCGTTTGCTACGGCATTTCGCAATACTCACAATGGTTGGAGCGTCAGCTTCAGACCGGTCATCGTTAAGGGAGATCTCTCATGGCCGAAGCTCAAATGAAGGTCTCGGACGAGGTCGCCATCTCGATCCAGAACATGAACAAATGGTATGGCAGCTTTCACGTGCTGCGCGATATCGATCTGACGGTGAACCGGGGCGAGCGGATCGTGATTTGCGGGCCTTCGGGCTCGGGCAAATCCACGCTGATCCGCTGCATCAACGCGCTGGAAGAGCACCAGAAAGGCACGATCGAGGTCGATGGCACGCGCTTGTCGAACGACATCAAGAACATCGACAAGATCCGGCGCGAGGTCGGCATGTGCTTTCAGCACTTCAACCTCTTTCCGCACCTGACCATTCTCGAGAATTGCACGCTGGCCCCCATCTGGGTCCGCAAGACGCCCAAAGCCGAGGCCGAGGCGACCGCGATGCATTTCCTCGAGAAAGTCAAAATTCCCGATCAGGCCAACAAGTATCCCGGCCAGCTTTCGGGTGGTCAGCAGCAGCGTGTGGCCATCGCGCGCTCGCTTTGCATGAAGCCTCGGATCATGCTCTTTGACGAGCCGACATCGGCGCTCGACCCCGAGATGATCAAGGAAGTGCTCGACACCATGATCGAGCTGGCCGAGGAAGGCATGACAATGCTCTGCGTCACGCATGAGATGGGCTTTGCCCGGCAGGTCGCCAACCGCGTGATCTTTATGGATCAGGGCCAGATCGTCGAACAGAACGAGCCCGAGGAATTCTTTAACAACCCCAAATCCGAGCGGACCAAACTGTTCCTGAGCCAGATCCTGGGTCACTGAACACTTTGGTAAGAAATGCGAAGGGCGGTCCATCGGGCCGCCCTTTTTTGCATGCGGCTCAGCGGTGAAAGCGGCTCATGTGATAGGCCGATTGTTCGGCGTCGCGCCCGAATGCCTGGCTGACCGGACAGGCGCGACGGGCCTTGCAGCCATTGGTCAGGCAATCGGCGCCCGCCGGGGTGTCCAGAAATCCGTGACAGGCCGCCACGTCATAGCCCCGCGCGGCGCTCAGCGCATCGACGGGGCAAGCGCTGAGGCAGGGCTGATCGGCGCAGGTCTCGCACGGGCTTGGCGAGGGCGCGGGCAGGGCGATCTTGGCCGCGAAACGCAGTGCGCCGCGATACGACACCCAAAGGCCCTGAACGTCATGCACCAGCATCCCCGCCGGGCTTTGCCACGCCCGGCCCGTGTCGGTGGCCCACCGCAGGAAGGGCAGGTATGGCGGCCCGCCGAAGGGAAAGAGCGGCTCCGCGCTCAGGCGCGCCGCCAGCGCGCCGATGACGCGCAGCGACCAGCGATCGACCGGGTCGGGCGTGCCGTCCTGCCACTCGGGGCTGGCCTTGAGCGCGGTCCAGAAGCCGCGCGCCGGACCCAAGAGGATCACCGTGCCGTCCCCCTCATGCAGCCCGCCCATCACGTCCAGATGCGCAGCCTTTGCCGCATCCGTGATGGCCGCAAGATCCGTCATGCGCGGATCATCGACCCTGCGCCATGTTCGGTGAACAGCTCCAGCAGCGGCGCGTTGGGCACGCGCCCGTCAAGGATGACGACCGCCCGCACACCGCCCGCAATCGCATCGAGCGCGGTTTCCGTCTTGGGGATCATGCCGCCCGAAATCGTGCCATCGGCGGTCATCGCGCGCACCTGGTCGGCCTTGAGATCGGTGATGACATGGCCGGAGGCGTCGCGCACCCCGTCCACATCTGTCAGAAGCAAAAGGCGATCCGCCTTGAGCGCGGCGGCAATGGCGCCGGCCATGGTGTCGCCGTTGATGTTATAGGTCTCGCCGCTCCGACCCGCGCCCAGGGGGGCGATCACCGGGATCGCGTCGTCCTTGAACAGCGTGTGCAGAATGCCCGGATCCACCTGCGACGGCGCGCCGACAAGGCCGAGGGCCGGATCCGCCGGATCGCAGATCACCAGATTGGCATCCTTGCCCGACAGGCCCACGGCGCGGCCGCCCTGCGCGTTGATCGCCTGCACGATCCGCTTGTTCACGCGGCCCGACAGGACCATCTCGACGACCTCCATGGTCGCCTCGTCGGTCACCCGCTTGCCGTTCACGAAGTCGGACTTGATCGCCAGTTTTTCCAGCATTTCGTTGATCATGGGGCCGCCGCCATGCACGATCACCGGGTTTACGCCGACCTGGCGCATCAGCACGACGTCGCGCGCGAAGGTCTCCATCGCCTCGTCATCGCCCATGGCATGGCCGCCGAACTTGATGACGACGATCGCATCGTCGTAGCGTTGTAGGTAGGGCAGCGCCTCGCTGAGGGTGCGGGCGGTCGAAATCCAGTCGCGGTTCATATCACGTTGCTTCATCTGTTGGTCCTCGGGCCTTTGACTATCGGGCGGCGCGGCGAGGCTTGCAAGCGATCAGGCCGATCTCACACAAGGCCCGCGATCGTCGCGCGCAATGTGGCGATGCCGTCGCCCTTCTCGCTGGAGGTCAGGATCAACTCGGGAAAGGCGGCGGGATGGCGCTTCAGCTCGCCGCGCACCTGATTGAGGATCGTCTCCAGCTCGGTGCCGCGCAGCTTATCCGCCTTGGTCATCACCACCTGGAACGTCACGGCCGAGCTGTCCAGCAGACTCATGATCTCGTGGTCCACCGCCTTGATGCCGTGGCGCGTGTCGACCAGCACAAAGGCGCGGCGCAGGTTTTGGCGCCCCGAGAGGTAGCGCTTGAGCAGGGCCTGCCATTTTTCCACCACTGGCAGCGGCGCGTTGGCATAGCCATAGCCCGGCAGATCGACGAGGTAATGACTGTCCGCGAGGGTGAAAAAGTTCACCTCCTGCGTGCGGCCCGGCGTGTTCGATGCCCGCGCTAGCGCTTTGCGTCCCGTCAACGCGTTGATCAGCGTCGATTTGCCCACATTCGAGCGCCCGGCGAAGCACACCTCGATCCGGTCAGGATCGGGCAGGCCGGACATGGCGACGACGCCTTTGAGAAACTCGGTCTCTCCGGCAAAGAGGATGCGGCCCCGCTCGGACGTGATCTGGTCCGGCTCCTCGGCAATGGGGAAGGGCAGACTGTCCATCAGATCACCTCCGCCGCATCGCCCACGGCGATCTGGCCACCGCGCGTGACGACGCCGTATAGGCCGAACTCCTGATGCCCCAGCGCCTTGAGTGCGCCGAGCGTGTCTGCATCGCGCGCGCCGGTTTCGGGATTGGCGGTGGTGGCGCGGCAGCGTGTGATTTCCTCGCGCAGCTCCAGCTCGGCGCCGCCGATGCGCAAGATCCGGCCGACCCAGCCGCGCTCGGCCCACGGCTCCAGCCCGTCGAGATGGATATTGGCGCGCCAGCGCAGCGGCGACAGATCCTGGCCCAGCTGCGCGCCCAGATCAGCGCCCGAGGCGAGGTTGATGATGCTGATCGACGCAAAATCGCTGTCGGTCATGCCCTGATCCGGCGCGCGTACCACAGCGGCTGATTGCGCGCGGCCCTCAGGCATCAATGGGCGCACCCATTCGAGAAATGCGCCCGCATCGGCATCGGGATCAAATGTCAGCTCGCCGCGCTCAGGGTGGCGCAGCGTCACCTTGCCCGCCTCCAGATCACTCGTTGCCGAGATCGCCATCAGCTGTGGCGCCTTGGCCCCGCGCGAGAAGTTGGCGCAGGGTGCCCAGCCACGGCCATCCGCCTCGGGCGCCGCCGCCTCATGCGCCACGGCCCAGCGGCGGTCCCAAGGCAGGGTCGTGCCTTCGGCCAGATGCACGCGCTCCAGCGCCTCAAAGCCATGGGCCTTGATCGGGTGGCGCCAGATTGCGGCAACGCGTGTCACGATTTGTCGCCCTTGGCCTTCGCCTTCTTGTCTGCGGGGGCATCATCCTTGGGCTTGCGCTTGAAGCCCTCGATGATGTTGCCGAAAACGTCAGGCTTGTAACCTTGGGTGCGCATGATCGCGTATTGCTGCGCGAAGGTGATCGTGTTGTTCGCGATCCAGTAGATCACGAGGCCGCTGGCAAACTGGCCCAGCATGAACATGAAGACCCAAGGCATCCAGGCAAAGATCATCTTTTGCGTCGGATCGGTTGGTGTCGGGTTCAGCTTCTGCTGCAGCCACATCGAGATGCCCAAAAGGATCGGCAGGATGCCCAGCGACAGAATCGCCAGAACCGACTCAGGGTTTGGCGGCGCAAATGGCAGTAGGCCGAAGAGGTTCAGGATCGACGAGGGATCGGGCGCGCTCAGGTCTTCGATCCAGCCAAACCAAGGCGCATGGCGCAGCTCGAGCGTGACGAAGATCACCTTGTAGAGCGAGAAGAAGATCGGGATCTGCAGCAGGATCGGCAAGCAGCCCGAGGCGGGGTTCACCTTCTCGCGCTTGTAGAGCTCCATGATCGACTTTTGCATCTTCTGCTTGTCGTCGCCGGCCTCTTCCTTGAGCTTCTCCATCTGCGGGCCCAGCTCTTTCATCTTGGCCATCGAGACGTAGGATTTGTAGGCCAAAGGCAGCAGAAGCGCCTTGATCAGCAGCGTGAGGCCGATGATGGCCCAGCCCATGTTGCCGATCAGCTGGTTGAGGTAGTGCAGCACCGCAAAGATCGGCTTGGTCAGGAAAAAGAACCAGCCCCAGTCGATCGAGTCGAGAAAGCGGTCAACGCCATCCTCGTTCTGGTAGTGACGGATCGTCTCCCATTCCTTGGCGCCGGCAAAAACCTCGAGTCGGGTGGTGGCGCTGTTGCCGGGGGCGACCTGCTGGGTCGGCATGCGCGCGGTGGTCTGATAGATGTCCCGGCGGGTGTCCTGCAACGTGGTGACGTTGAAGCCGCCGGTGTCGCGCGGGATCAGCGTGGTCATCCAGTATTGATCGGTCAGGCCGGTCCAGCCGTCCTGCTCGACCGCGATGGTGCTGACATTGCTGATCGGGTCGAAATCGTCGTAATCCGTCTCGGTCAGCTCGCCGTCCGCCATGCGGATGCCACCCTCGTGGAGGATAAAGAAGTTGCGCAGATCGGCGGGCAGGCCGTGGCGGGCCAGGATGCCGTAAGGCGCAAGTGAAACGGCATTGCCACTGTCGTTCTGCACCGATTGCTCGATGTCGAACATGAACTTGTCATCGACCGAGATCACTCGGGTAAATGTCAGGCCAGCGCCATTATCCCACGTCAGGGTGATGGGGCTGCCGGGGGTCAGCGTCTCGCCTTCGGCGACCTGCCAGATCGTGTTGGCGCCCGGCACGCCATCGGGCGTCAGGCCAGCGCCGGGCGCCCACCCGAAGAGGGCGTAATAGGGCGCATCACTGCCGACCGGCGACAGAAGGCTGACGATGGGAGAGTCCTCCTCGATCGTCTCGCGATAATTCTTGAGCGACAACTGGTCAATGCGCCCGCCCTGCAGCGAAATGCTCCCTTTCAGGCTGGGCGTGTCGATGGCGACGCGCGGCGCGTCGGCAGCTTGGGGCGCCTCGGCGTCGCCTGTTGTGCCGCTGCCTTCGATCGCGCCGGGAGTGGCTGCGATGTCCGCGTCGCCGGCCGCAGTCTGCTCGGCTACATCCGTGGGGGGCGTCAGAGGCTCCTCCGGGGCGGGGAACAGGACGAACCACAGCATGATCACGAGGAAACTCAGCACGGTGGCGAGAATTAGGTTCTTGTTCTGATCGTCCATTCCGGGCTGCCACTCATCTGTTAGGGGGCCGCGCACCCGCGCGGCCCAAGGGGCGCCGGGCGCACGGGCGCGCGCAACTTTACCGCGTTTCGGGCCGTGTCGTGCGCATCGGACTGGCCGATTTCACGCGCGCCACCGGCTTGGCGGGTCACCCGGAGGGTTCAACAGAGTGCGGCCCCAAAGGTCAAGGGGATTCCCGGTCGCAGTCACCTCGCCTCGCCGGTTTTGGCGTGTTTTCAGCCGATTTGCCGGCCGATGGTCGGCGGCGCCTCGAGCCGCGCCATATGGCGCGTGACCCAAGCCACCGTTTCGTCCAGCGGAATGGGCCTGCCGATGCCGTAGCCCTGGACATGGCCGCAGCCCAGCTGCGCCAGCATCGCGTGCTCGCCCGCTGTCTCCACGCCCTCGGCCAGAGTGCCGAGACCCAGTTGCTCGGCCATTGTGAGGATGGCCGAGACCATGCGCTGCTGTTCGGGATCGCGGTCGACCTTCATCACGAAAGACCGGTCGATTTTCAGGCGCTGCACATCAAACCGGCGGATGGATGAGATCGAAGCATGTCCGGTGCCGAAGTCATCCAGGTCGATGGGACAACCCAGATCCGCCAGCCCCGCGATATTGCGCACCACCGTGTCGTCTGGCGACAGTGCCACGACGGTTTCCAGGATCTCCACGTTGAGGCGGCGCGCGGGCAGATCGAAGCGGTCCAGTTCCCACTCGATTTTCTTGACGAGGCGCGGATTGCGCAGCTCTTCTGGCGAGAAGTTGACGCCGACCTGCGGCACATCCAGGCCCGCCTCGTCCCAGATCTTGAGCGCCGACAGGCTATTATAAAGAATGACCTCGCCCAAACGCTCCATCGCGCCCGCCTGCTCGAGAAGCGGCAGGAAATCTGCGGGCGAGATGAGGCCACGCTCGGGGTGAATCCAGCGGGCCAACGCTTCAAACCCGCTGACGCGCCCGGTGTCGGTGCAGATCTGGGGCTGGAACCACGGTTGTATCTGCCCATTCTCCAGCGCCTCCGTCGCCGCCTTGAGCAAGTCGGGCGCCGCGGTGACGGCGAGGGATGTCATGTCGCGGCTGAATGCGCGCATTGATCCGGGGCCGTGATGGCGCGCCTCGGCAAGGGCGGTGGTCGCGCCGGCGACCAAGCCCGGACCCGAGGCTTCTGCCACGCTTGAATCCAGCGCAAGGCCAACCGAGGCGGTGACATAGGCGGTCACGCCATCAATCACGACAGGCGCTTCGATCTGGGTCTGCAGGCGCGCGGCCATCTGGAGCATCACGCCCAGATCCAATTGGCGCACCGGTGCGAGGCAGACGGCCAGCAGGTCATCCTCGATCTGGCGGACGGTGTCGCGCGCGCGCAGGGCCCCGGCGACACGGCCCATCATCTGATCCATCAACGCATCACTGGTGGCGATGCCGTAACGCTCGCGCATGTCAGAGAATTCATCGAGTTCCAGCAGGATGCATCCGGTACGTCGCGAGGTTTGCACGGCGCGCCGCATCGCGGCGTCCATCACATGCTCGAACGCGGTTTCATCGTCATCGCCGGGCAGGGGCGCCCCCTCTGCCGGGCCGTAAAATCCCGAAAACAGCAGGCAGACCGGATAGCCAAGCGCGAGCATGATCAGCATCTGCTCACCGCCCAGCCAGAAGCCGGCCAGCACGACCGCCGGGAAAAGCGCGATCGCGACACGTCCCGAAAGGGCCGTCCGCACAGTTGTGGTGATCCCGTCAAGCCAGGTTGATTTTTCGGACGGCATTCGGCTAACCCTCAAAGTCCCGCTGCCAACCGTTCTACGCACGGGACCTCAACAGGCGCTTAACGCAGTTTTGGAACGTCATCCGAATTTGCGTCCGATTTTACCGACCCAATGGAAAGCCCCGCAAAGTCAAACAGCTGAGGGTCAAGAAGATGCGACGGTCGCGCGTTCATCAAGGCGCGGAACATCACCTGGCGGCGTCCGGGGCTGTTCTTCTCCCATCCGTCGAGGATTTGCTTGACCTGTTGGCGCTGCAGACCGTCCTGACTGCCGCACAGATCGCATGGGATAATTGGATAGCCCATCGCGCTCGCGAATCGCTCGCAATCGGCCTCGGCCACATGGGCCAGCGGGCGATAGACGAAAAGATCGCCATCCTCGTTCACCAGTTTCGGCGGCATCGTGGCGAGGCGCCCGCCGTGAAAGAGGTTCATCATGAACGTCTCGAGGATATCGTCGCGGTGATGGCCCAGCACCACGGCCGAGCAGCCTTCTTCGCGCGCGATACGGTAAAGATTGCCGCGCCGCAGCCGCGAGCATAGGGCGCACATGGTGCGGCCCGCCGGCACCTTGTCGACAACGATGGAATAGGTGTCCTGATACTCGATCCGGTGGGGCACCTGCATGGTTTTCAGAAACTCGGGCAGGACCGTCGCCGGGAAATTCGGCTGTCCCTGATCCAGGTTGCAGGCCAGTAGATCTACGGGCAGCAGGCCGCGCCATTGCAACTCGTGCAGAACGGCCAGCAAGGTATAGCTGTCCTTGCCGCCCGACAGGCATACCAGCCATTTGGCGCGCGGCGCGGCGCGGTCGACCATGCCATATTGGTCCACCGCCTCGCGCGTGTGACGCACGATGCGTTTGCGCAGTTTGCGGAACTCCGTGCTGCGGGGCGCGCCCTGAAAGAGCGGGTGAATATCGTCGGCATCATCCAGCATGGACAGGCTTTAATTCAGATTAGATCACCCGGCAAGGGCCGGAACGTGTGACGGGGCGGCGGCGTTGGCCACGAAATGATCCAGACAAAGAGGAGATGACCCATGACCCGCCTTTCCCTGATGACCGCCGCCGCGCTGGGATTTGCTTCCCCCGTCATCGCTGCCGACTCCGCGGCGATGGCAATGATGAAAACCGCCCAAGGCGCGGATGCCGGTGTGGTTCAGATCCGCCAAGCCGGGGACGGCACGCTTTTTCAGGCCGAGCTGTCGGGCCTTGCGCCCGGTTGGCACAGCTTTCACGTCCACGAGGCCGGTCGCTGCGATGACGGGTTTCAGGCCGCTGGCGGGCATTATGCCCCTGCCGGGAATGATCACGGCCTGATGGCCGAAGGCGGCGCCCATGCGGGCGACTTGCCGAACATTTATGTGCATAGCAACGGTGAGGCGAAGGCTGAGTTCTACAGCGCGCGCCTCAGCATCATTGGGGGCGACGCGCCGATGATGGACGAGGAAGGGTCGGCCATCGTGATCCATGCGCAGCCAGACACCTATGAGACCGAGGCCGAGGCTGGCGACCGCGTGGCCTGTGGTGTGATCTCGCAAACCAAATAGGCGGATGTCACTCGGGGACGTTGTCTATGCCGGACCCACCCCATGGATGACACCGCGCGATGCGCCGCGCGGTCAGCCATGCGCCCTTGATGCCGCCGTGACGCTGTAGCGCCTCCAGCGCATAGGCGCTGCAGGTAGGGTGAAATCGGCAGCCATGGCCGACCCAGGGGCTGAAGATCAAACGATAGCCCCGCACCGGCAGCGCAAAAAGCCAGGCGAGGGGGGTCATTCGCGCGGGCCATGAAGTTTGCGCAAAGCATAGACGAGATCGCCCTTAAGAAGGTCAAAGGGACGTTTGTCCGTCGCCTCGGCCCGGCCGATCAGCACGTAATCCCAACCGGGCCTGCCGTGGTCCGGCAGGACGGCGCGGGCGGCCTCGCGTAGGCGCCGCTTGGCTCGATTGCGCGCCACGGCGTTGCCGACCCTCTTGGAGCAGGTAAAGCCGACGCGGATACCGCTGGCGGCCTCCTCCGGGCGGCGCTCGCGCGCCTGCACCATCATCGAGGCAGTCCCCTGCCGCCCGGCACGCGCGGCCATCAGGAATGTCTTGCGGGTTTTGAGGACGCTCATCTCAGCCGAGCCATCCGCTGAACATGACGAAACCGCCGGGGGCGTCGTCCCGGTCTGATGATCGGGGGCCTCCGGCGGTGTCATGTCGTCGTCCTTACGCTGGCGCTTAGGCGCTCAGCGACTTGCGGCCACGGGCGCGGCGCGCATTCAGGATCTTGCGGCCGGCCTTTGTGGCCATGCGCGCGCGAAAACCATGGCGCCGCTTGCGCACGAGGTTCGAGGGTTGAAAGGTGCGTTTCATCGCTCCGTCTCCAAATTTGTGCGGACAAAGGCACGCCCTGACGGGAATCGCGCAAACATCCGGGTATGTCCGAAGCCCGGTCTATAGTAGGCCAATTTGACCAAGTCAAACCCCGCACGGCCATTTCTTGCAACAAATCGGCGCGTGATCCACAGCCGATGTTACAAGGGTGCCCAGAGCCTGCAACATGCAGGTGGCAAACGGTCACGCGCAATCAAGGCCGCGTGATACGGCTATCTTACGTGGCTCGGACGCGTCATCTATGCCGCACACCGCCCAACCCCTGAAAGGCTACCCAGATGGAAAAGACGGCTCACCAAGAGGCCCGCAAGGACGCGGCCCCGGCGCGCAAGCATCCGGTGCTGCGCCACGCCCCGCTGGCCGTCATTCTGGCGGTCGCGGCCATAGGCGCCTTCACCTTGCGCGATTATCTCAGCTTCGAGACGTTGCGCGACAATCGTGAGGCGCTGCTGACGTATCGCGATGCGCATTTCGCCCTCATGGTCGCAGGCTTTATCGGCATCTACTTCCTCATCGTCGCCTTTTCGCTGCCCGGTGCGGCCGTTGCGTCGGTGACGGGCGGGTTTCTCTTTGGTCTCGGTTTTGGAACTGCATTCAACGTAATCGCAGCCACATTGGGTGCCATCGCCATCTTTCAGGCGGCGCGCATGGGGCTGGGCCGCGCGCTGGCGGCGCGGATGGAGGCGGGCGAGGGCACGCTGAAGCGTATCAAGGAGGGCTTGCACGAGAATGAGGTGAGCGTTCTGTTTCTGTTGCGACTGGTGCCTGCAGTACCGTTTTTCGTGGCCAACCTGCTGCCTGCGCTGGTGGGCGTAAAATTTCGGAACTTTGTGTGGACGACGGCGCTGGGTATCATCCCCGGCGCGCTGGTCTTTACCTGGATCGGCGTCGGCCTGGGCGAAGTCTTCGACCGCGGCGAGAGCCCGGATCTCAGCCTTCTGTGGGAGCCGCAGATCATCGGCCCCCTTCTGGGCCTCAGCGCGCTGGCCGCCTTGCCCATCATCATCAAGGCCGTGCGCGGCAAAAAGGGTATTTGAACCAATGAAAAGCATTCAGACGGACATCCTCGTGATCGGGGCCGGCTCGGGCGGATTGTCGGTGGCGGCGGGTGCGGTGCAGATGGGCGCGCGCGTCGTGCTGCTGGAAGGGCACAAGATGGGCGGAGATTGCCTGAACTATGGCTGCGTCCCGTCAAAGGCACTGATCGCAAGCGGCAAGGCCGCGTATGGTCAGGCGCATTCCGCCCAATACGGCGTCGCCGATGCAGTGCCAGATGTGGATTATGCCGCGGCCAAGGATCACGTCGCGGATGTCATTGCCACCATCGCGCCCGTCGACAGCGTCGAGCGGTTCGAAGGGCTGGGTGTCGAGGTGATCCGCGAATATGGCGCGTTCATCTCGCCGACCGAGGTGCAGGCGGGCGATACCGTCATTACCGCGCGGCGCATCGTGATCGCCACGGGGTCGAGCCCGCTGGTGCCGCCCATTTCGGGGCTGGACAGCGTGCCTTACCTGACCAACGAGACGCTTTTCGATCTGCGCGAGAGGCCCGATCACCTGCTGATCGTCGGCGGCGGCCCCATCGGAATGGAGATGGCGCAGGCGCATCGCCGCCTCGGCAGTCGTGTGACGGTGATCGAGGGCGAAAAGGCGCTGGCCAATGACGACCCCGAAACGGCGGCCATCGTGCTGGACGCGCTGCGAGGAGAGGGCGTTGAAATCGAAGAAGGCGCCAAGGCGACCGAGATTCGCGGCAAGGCCGGTGCGATCGAGGTCGAGGCCGAGGATGGCCGCGTCTTCAAGGGCACTCATCTGCTCATGGCCGTGGGCCGCAAGAGCAACGTGGATCGGCTGGACCTCGGCAAGGCGGGCATCGAGACCACCAAGCGGGGCATCAAGGTAGATGACCGGCTGAAGACCACCAATTCCCGCGCCTATGCCATCGGTGACGTCGCAGGCGGACTGCAATTCACGCATCTGGCGAATTACCATGCGGGCATCATCATCCGCTCGGCCGTGCTGGGCATCCCCGCCAAGGCCAAGACCAGCCATATCCCTTGGGCGACCTATACCGCACCTGAACTGGCGCAGGTGGGCCTGACCGAAGCGCAGGCGCGCGACGCGCACGGAGGCAAGCTGGAGGTCGTGCGCCACGAATATTCCCACAATGACCGCGCCATCGCCGAGCGCACCACGCGCGGCCTGATCAAGGTCATGGTGGTCAAGGGCCGCCCGGTCGGCGCGTCCATAGCGGGCGCGCATGCGGGCGAGTTGATCGGCCTTTGGGCATTGGCGCTGGCAAATAACATGAAGATGAGCCAGATTGCAGGGATGGTAGCCCCGTATCCGACCATCGGCGAAGTCAACAAACGGGCCGCTGGCGCCTATTTCAGCCCGCGCCTTTTCGACAGCCTCTGGGTCAAGCGGGCTGTGCGCTTTGTGCAGCGCTGGCTGCCATAGGCGGTCAGATGGGCGTTAGGACGACATGAATTCACTCTCGGGCAGGTTCCTGATCCTGACGGCAATCTTCGTGATGCTGGCCGAGGTTCTGATTTTCGTGCCGTCCATCGCGCGGTTCCGCGAGGACTACCTGCTGTCCCGGCTGGAGCGCGCGCAGATCGCCTCGCTCGCTCGGCTTGCGGGCGACGAAATCAGCCCCGACCTGGAGGATGAATTGCTGGCCAATGCAGGGGTCTATAACGTCGTGCTGCGCCGCAACGATGCGCGCCAGCTGGTTCTGTCCTCGCCCTTGCCCACGCCCATCACCCGCACCTTCGATCTGCGCGACGCGGGCGCGTTCGAGCTGATGCGCGACGCACTCAGCCGTCTTTGGCGCCCCGAGGCCGAGGTGGTGCGCATCATCGGCATGCCCGTGCGCAGCGCCGGTATGCTGATCGAAGTCACGATGGAGACGAATTCGCTGCGCATGGCGATGATAGACTACGGCCTTCGCATTCTGGTGCTGTCGGCGGTCATCTCGATCATCACCGCGGTTCTTCTGTTCCTCGCCGTGCGGGTGTTTCTGGTCAAACCGATCAGCCGAGTCGTCGGCTCGATGCGGGCCTATGCCAATGCGCCCGAGGACGCGCGCGGCGTCATCGCGCCCTCCTCCTCGATCACCGAGCTGCGCGCCGCAGAAGAAACGCTGGCCCTGATGCAGACGCAGCTGACCAGCGCGCTGCGCCAGAAGGAGCGGCTTGCGGGTCTTGGCGGCGCGGTCGCCAAGGTCAGCCATGATCTGCGCAATATTCTGACCTCGGCGCAGCTCTTTACCGACCGACTGGAGACGTCCGAGGATCCGATGGTCAAGCGCATGGCGCCCAAGCTGGTCAACTCGATCACCCGCGCCGTGAACCTCTGCGAATCGACGCTGGCCTATGGCAAAGCCGAAGAGCCACCGCCGCGCCTGTCACGCTTTGCGCTGCTGGATATCGTCACGGATGTGATCGACAGCGAGCGTTTGTCGGCAGGCGACGCCGAGATCAGCTTTTCCGAGGATGTGCGCGCGGGGTTTCAGCTGAGGGCCGATCCCGAACAGCTTTACCGCGTGATCGCCAATCTTGTGCGCAACGCGCGCCAGGCCATCGTGACCAGTGGCCGCCCGGGCGAAATCAACGTGCAGGCCGATGAGACCGACGAGGCTGTCACGATCCGCATCAGCGATACTGGCCCCGGGCTGCCACCCAAGGCGCGCGAGCATCTCTTTACGCCGTTTCAAGGCGGCGCCACCAAAGGCGGCTCGGGCCTTGGCCTGACGATTTCCTTCGAGCTGGTGCGCGGCCACGGCGGAAGCCTGGCGCTGGAATATACCGGCCCGGACGGCACCGCCTTTGTCATTACATTGCCCAAAGGTGACCTGAGATCAGCGTGATTTTCTGCCATTCGGCGCTTGCAAACCCGGAACGCAGCCTTTAATGCCTCCCCTCGTGGACCGATAGCTCAGCTGGATAGAGTACTTGACTACGAATCAAGGGGTCGGGGGTTCGAATCCTCCTCGGTCCGCCACCACCACATTTTGTATGGTTTGAATGGGTCGCCTTGGGCGGCCTTTTTCTTTTGATCGTTAGGCCTTAGGTCGACGCGTCGTTCGCCTTGAGTTTCTTTCGATGGCGCATATACTCGTTCATTGAGTGGTATGGATTGTGGTATTTCAGAATGGCTCTGTCAGGTAAGCTGACCAGGAAGTTAGTGGAGAACCTTGGCGCTGGGCGGCATGGTGACGGGAACGGCCTTTACCTGGTGGTCGATCCCTCCGGTGCGAGGCGTTGGATCGTACGGGTGGTGGTCAAGGGTCAGAGGAACAAGAAGGGTGCGCCGCTGCGCACTGATTTTGGTTTGGGTGGTGCTGACATCGTGACGCTCAATCAGGCACGCGAGCGCGCGCTGGAATATCGCCGTATGGCCAAACAGGGACTGAACCCGCGTTTCAATGTGCGCCAAGAGGTGCCTACCTTTGAGGAGTTCGCCAAGCAGGTCCACATTGACCGGATGCCCACATGGAAAAACGCGAAGCATGGGCAGCAGTGGATCAACACGCTACGGGACTATGCATTTCCCAAGATAGGCCGGATGCCGATTGATAGCATCGACCAGCCCGAAGTGATGATGTGCCTCGCGCCTATCTGGACGGAAAAGCACGAGACCGCAAAGCGATTGGCCCAACGGATCAAGACGGTGCTGGACGTGGCGCGCTCTAGAGGATTTCGGTCTGATGAGAATCCCGTAACCGCGATCAAGGACGCGAACGCGCTGCCCAAGGTGAAAGCCAAGCCTAAGCACCACAACGCAATGCGTTGGCAAGACGTGCCTGCCTTCTACGCTGACCTGAAGACACGCAATGCGATGGCCGCAAAGGCGCTGATGTTCACCTGTCTGACCGGATCAAGGACTGGCGAGGCGCTGGGACTTCGCTGGGAAGAAATCGACTTTGAAGCACGACTTTGGACCTGTCCGGCGATCCGCATGAAGACGGGTGTGGATCACCGAGTTCCGCTGACGGATGAGATGCTGGCTATTATTGAGCCTTTGAGAGCGATGCGATCCGAGTACGTGTTTGAGGGCCAGAAACGGCATAAGCCGCTGTCGAACATGTCGATGCTGATGCTGCTACGCAGGATGCAAACTGAGGGCGTCACCGTGCATGGCTTCCGATCTACCTTCCGCGACTGGGCGTCTGAGGTGGCGAATGTGCCGCGCGAGGTGGCAGAAATGAGTCTGGCGCATACGGTCGGGTCGAATGTTGAACGGGCTTATGCGCGGTCTGACCTGTTGGACAAGCGGCGAGTTTTGATGGTGCGATGGTCTGATTTCGTTACTGGAACTGGCGGGCAAGTGGTCAGCTTCGCCGGCGCCACGAAAATTTGAAATACAGAAAGGTGTCGCCAACGCCACCTTTTGACCATTGACCCATTTGGTAGAGATGCTGTTGAGCAAGATTGAAATGCTGAAAGGGGGCGCTTACCGTCCCCTTTATGCACCAGGATTCGAAACAAGAACGGGTTGAAGCAGTCGTTGATCGGTTGATCGGGCCAAGGCCGCGCAATGCGCTTGCATTTGATGCTACGTGGGAACGCCCACGTTTAGATACGTCTAGGCCGAACATACATGACAGCAAAAAAGACTTTGTAAACGAGAGAGATGCGGTTGCGTCCATTGTCGAGCACTTGGAGGCGGCATTCAACGAACTGCGCGGCTCAAAGGATGATGCCCAGCACCAAGAAATGATTGACCGCTTGAAGTCCGCCGTCGATGCGGGCGCAAGAAAGCCGCAGGAGTTCGACGAATTTGAAACTGCGCGTGATCTGACGTTGCAAAACATGGTTCAGACAGGGTTTTACTTCAATTCTCTATTCGTCATATTTCGGATGATTATTGTTTATGAAGAACGGCTTAAAGAGCTGATAGATCAAGAAAAACAATTTTGGAGCCTGCCCTATCGCGCCCCAAACTACTACGCCAGAACCATAGCCCTGAGGTTGGCGCGCCTCTACGCCTTTCATAAGCGACAGAAGCCACCTTTCGGCACGGCTAGGGATGGAAACCACCCCTCAACGGATTTTGGTCGGGCGCTTGAAGAAATCTTTGCTGTACTTGGAATTAAAGCAGCGGTGCGGAAAGCCGCAGAATGGGCGATTGAGCAACTCACGGAAGCCGATATTAATCCGCCGGTTAATACAATGGGTGGGCTACTCGGCATGGACCCGCGCCCTAGCATCGAAGGGCGACAAGAAACGAAAAGCCGGATCGCCGATTTGCTGACGAAAAGCCCCCGAAACTAAGACCTTTTGGCCTTGGTGATAAGGGGTTTCATGATTTGTTCTCAACACAAGGGAAACGTGCTTAGACGTATCTAGTCCACCAGAAAGGGATTGGAAGCATGGCAACCTTATTCGAGCAAAACCGCAACTACGTTCTTGGCGACCCCGAACTCAACATCATTGGTGATCGCGACAAGCTGGCGCAGTGGCGTCACAAGGCGATGGGCCCGGCGTTCTACCGCTTAGGCCGCAAGATCATTTATCGCGGTGCTGATCTGAACGAATGGGCTGAGGCAAACCGCTTTGAGCCCGCTAAGGTGAGACGCGACTAATGGCCAAGCGCGTATCTGCGCGTCGGGTCAAGGTTCATCGCCAGTACACATATGAGAGCGCCGCCGATGCGTTGGGTGTCACTGCCCACACAGTGCGCGCATGGCGTGAGGTAGGGCTTGCGGTGCTCGATAGTCAAAAACCACATCTGATCCTCGGGCGTGAACTCAAGCGTTTTATTGAAAGTCGGATGTCAACAAAATCCCGGAAACTCGCGCTGGACGAGTTTTATTGCATGTCGTGCCGCGCCCCACGCGCGCCCTACGGAGCGATGGCGGACTATGTGCCGTTTAACACTACACGGGGAAGACTGGTGGTGCTGTGTGGAGTCTGTGAGACGCCTTGCAACAAGTTTGTATCGTTCAAGATGTTCAGTGAGTTGATCGAGATCCTGACCATCGCAACACGCGATAGATGCTGACCCTAAGAGAACCCCGCAAAGCTAACGTGAAACACCACTTCCGGCGGGTCGCTTAATCCGGCGGAAATGACGGGCAAAACAAGGGTTACCGAGAGGATCGAGCCATGGCAAAATATATCGAGGCGAACGAGCGGATCAAACACGACTACTCGGGCTATCTGCACAATGCGAAAGGCCAAGATGGCAAGTCCATCGACAAGGCAATGGCCGCGATCCGGCAGTTCGAGGAAAGCACCAAGGTCAAACCGTTCAAGAAATTTCATCGCCAGCAGGCAGCTAATTTCAAGGCCTACATTGCGAAGCAGAAAAACGAGCGGACGGGCAGGCCGTTGGCACACTCGACGGTCGATGCCACCTTGCGGCTGGTGAAGGCATTCTTTCACTGGCTGGTCAGTCAGCCCGGATACAAGCGCGTCCTGACTTATGCCGATGTCGAATATTTCAACAACACGATCAAGGCGGGGCGCATCGCTCATACGGCGCGCGCCATCCCCTATCCATCAATGCAGCAAGCCACGCACGCGTTTCAGGCTATGCCCGTTGAGACCGATTTCGACAGGCGCGACAAGGCACTCTTTGCCTTCCTGATGCTGGTAGGTGCACGGGACGGCGCCGCTGCTTCCATGAAGCTAAAACACGTCAATGTGGATCTGGGCCACGTCTACCATGACGCGCGGGAGGTGAAAACGAAAGCCGCCAAGACCTTCCAATGCCAGTTTCTCCCCGTTGATGCGTGCTATCGGGAGTGCTTCATCGCTTGGGTGCGATACCTGATAGATGTGAAGCTGTTCGGCCCGGAAGATCCGCTCTTCCCCAAAGCGAAAATAGGCGTCGTGGCGGGGCAGGGATTCGCGAATATGGGTCTCGCGCGCGAAGGCTATGCCGGATCAGCGAAGATCAACGCCATCATCCGCAGCGCCTTTGCAGCGGTGCAGATGCCGCAATACACGCCGCACTCTCTGCGAAAAACTTTGGTGAAGTTCGGAAACGAGAAGTGTAAGACGATGGAAGAGTGGAAAGCGTGGTCAATGAACTTGGGCCATGAAAACATGGCGACGACGTTCAACTCATATCTTCCAGTGTCACCCGAGCGGCAGATGGAGCTAATCGCCAGAATGGCTGGTGATTGACGTCATGGGTTGGTATCTTCACCGAGACGAAGCTATGTCTGGGCGGAAGCCAGCCGTTCGCCGCTGTTTGCGGCAATGTCAGCTAAGCAGATTAAGCGCTACCCACCAATTTGTGTTGAGCAAGTTCGTCGGTCGGTGACTGCGAAGCAGTAAGTCTACGAGTACGCTCGCCTAAGCCAAACCTGAGGTCATCCGACCTTTTGAGCATCAAGAATGCACCTAAAATGGGCAGTTAAGCAGGGGGAATCAAAATGCATCCAAAGAGCCGCAACTTTAGTCATTGGCAAACCATGGTAGCGGAAATTACGCATGTCTGGCGCAGCCATTCTGCTTGCCACGATTGGCGCGGCTTTAGTAGGACTGATGTTGCAAATGGAGTGCATTATGAGTAACCAAAATTTTCTGCCTCACAACAATACATCGCAGTCGCAGCAGGAAGCTCGCCAGCAACTGCACAAGTTGTTTGACATGCGGCCCTTTGATGACGCCACGCTTCTAACGAATTTTGGGCTGTTCGCCCGGTCATCGGCACTCGCTAAGATCTTCTTCCTTCATGAAATTTACAACGAAATCCTGACGGTTCCAGGTGATATCTACGTTTTGGGCACATGGCTGGGTCAAGATCTCGTCGTGTTCGAATCAATGCGCGCAATGCTAGAGCCCTACAACGCGTCACGAGCCTTCGTCGGGTTCGACACGTTTGATGGTTATGAGGGTATCACAGACCTTGATAAGCGTTCTGAAACCGTGAAGGGCGATGGCTACGCAGTTCCTGATAACTATAAAGATTACCTCGCCCAGCTGCTGGCATATCATCGGTCCGAGAACGCTATGGGGCACGCTGTGGAGCATAATCTTGTCCAAGGTGACGCATGTAATACCGTTGCGACATACATGGATGAGCATCCTGAGGCGTTCGTCGCGCTCGCCTATTTCGACATGGCCCTATACGAACCAACGAAGGCAGCACTGGAAGCAATGGAAGAGCGGCTACTGTCGGGCAGCCTTTTGGTGTTCGACGAGTTGAATGATGCGCGCTATCCGGGCGAGTCGAAAGCCGTACGGGAGTGGCTGAAGGGCAAGAGATATACGATTAGGCGGTCGCGGTTTCTGCCAGACCGTTCTCTGGTAACTTTGAGTTAAGTTACGAGGGTGCGAGAAAACGACTCTGCAAGGCATTAACAGCATCTACAACTTATCAGGAGACGTGACATGAAGTGGGAAAAGTTGGGCTTGGTATATGGTCCTGACGGCAGCTCATCTTGGGCAAAGCATTCAGCTCTGCAGCCTACGCCTGTAGCTCTTTCTGACAGAATTCGCGTTTTTTGTGGCTTTCGGGACGACGACGGGGTTAGCAGAGCAGGGTATGTCGACGTTGCAAAAGATGATCCAACGACAGTTCTTGGCGTTTCCGAAGACCCTGTGCTCGACGTTGGAGATTTCGGCACTTTTGATCAACACGGCGTGGTGCCATGTGCTGTTGTTGATACCGAAGATGAACTGCGCATGTACTATGCGGGATACCTTCGTGGGGCAAAAGTGCGTTTCCAAGCATTTTGTGGACTTGCTATCAGCAGAGACTGTGGCGCCTCTTTCTCCCGGTATTCTCAGGTTCCGATCCTTGATCGAACACCGGCTGAAGCCTTATTCCGCGCCATTCATTCCGTTTTACGCGAAAACGGAGTATGGCGAATTTGGTACGGGGGTGGCAGCGAGTTCGTGTCTGGTAAAAGCAAGACGCTGCCAGTCTACAATATTCGCTATATGGAATCGGAAGACGGTATACACTTCCCAGATTTTGGCGATGTGGCTGTCGACATATCCCCAGGGGAACACCGCGTTGGCCGTCCATATGTAATCAATCAGGCGGGGAAGTATCGCATGTTCTTCGGTAAGGGTAGCGAAGCCAGAGCCTATCAACTGGCATATGCGGAATCCGACGATGGCTACTCATGGATACGTAAAGATGATGAATTGGGCTTGAGTTTCTCAGAGACTGAGTGGGATTCTGAAATGATGGCGTACCCTGCTGTAATTTCGTCTTCAGGACACACTTACATGTTCTACAATGGCAATAACTACGGTCGTGAAGGCTTTGGTTGTGCGAAGCTAATCTCTTGGGAAGGCTAACCAAAAATTAGGCGATATCTGAGTTCTTTCACTATACTGTGGCTGAGTCCAAGTTTTCCAATACTCCGCAACATCCGGATTTTCATCCCGATCGAAAGTTTGCGCCAGGATCTTTTGGGGCAATAAAGGTTGCCATTTTCACGCCAGTGTTCCGCGTTGTAATCCGGACTTCTATTGCCCATTGCGACAAGAAAATCTGGCAAAGGTGCGTACGTTCCAGATGCAGCTTCAAAAAGTCGGTCAGCAACGGCCTTGTTAGAGAATTCCTCCCGGATCTGGTTCTGTACAATGTCCAGACCTGCGGGGCGCTCACCGGTATTCAAATAATGTGAAATGTTGACTACAAGTTGATCCACGCCATCGCAGCGAAGCGCATCCGCTGGGCTGATTCCTAGCGCGGCCTTGCGGTTAAGGCCAAATGCAGGGAGCCCGTTCATGATAGCCTCTGAAAACACTGTTCCGCCATCCATCGGAAAGCTGTCGATATAGCAGGATGCCCGCTTGAATTCAGAATTAACAGTTTCGGGGGGCTGAATGCCCATCAAATGAACACGACCGGAATACTTGCGAGAAAGGTCAGCCCACCAGTCTTCCTTCTTGCTGGGTCCGATCAGGACGACGTCATTGGGTACTAAGCTCAGAATACGCTCAAGGAACGAAGCAAAATTAAGGTTGGCTGTAGGTTTGTACTTGCCAGGTCCTCCAATCGATAAAATTGGCCCGGACGTGTTGCACCTGATTGGCACGGTTTCCGAGTCCGCTTCCACAAGTGGAATTCCCATAAAGCTCTGTGAATTAGGCAAGCGCCGTTCAGCGGTTGTATTCCATCCAGTCGCGCAAATTTCTAGGACCGTATCTGCAGCGCCTGGACCAAACGAAAACACATGATCAGCATGATTAACAAAGAGAACGCATTTATTCATTTTGCGAAGAGCTCTAGCAGCCAATGCAGCGCCAATATCGTCCGGATTGTTCAACAGAAGAATAACATCAGCATTCAACAACGTAGTGTAAAGTGAACGCAATCTGTTTTCCAAGGGGCCTTTCAGCACCACCCCGTTTTGCAGTCGATCGGGGAAGGAATTCAAAACACCGAAGGTCGCTCTATGAGTCACAACAAAAGACTGTTCAATATCATACCGCGCTAAGCCGCTGGATAGCTGCTTCATCAACCGCGAATGACCTCCTGCAGCAGAAGCCCGTGACAAGACAAAAACCCACTTTCTTGGCTTTGAACCTGATGTAGTTCGTGATGACAGAACTGGGAGCTCAGATTTCCATCTATCGAAGAGCCTGGTTTCCAATTCGTCATCACCAAAAAGGCCAGAAATGTTGTCCCAATGGAGGCGTCCAAGTAACGACGCACAAACTAGCGCGTCGTTGAATTTGCCTGCCGTCAGGGCCTCGCGCCTAAGAAGGGATGCCAGGATCTCCAAATCACGCAAATGAGAAAAACGACCATCAACCATGAAGGCATGACTATCGACAATTTAACCAGCGCACCAGACGCTATTCGAAGCGCGATCTCCCTTTATAAGAGCGAGTGATTTAACAAAAAGCCATCGAATCGGTCACTCGCTGGCATCGGACGGGAGGTCAACTCTGAGCCGCTAGCTTCACACCGGACGCCGTGACGGATAGGCGGCGTAGACCTAAGCAGACATTCACCACAAGTGGTATAAAGTGTGGTATTAATAAATTTATGTAACATATAGTACTTTGATAGTAATGGGATAACTGAAATATGAGGATGATCCTCGGTCCGCCACAATCCCCCTGTAAGACGTCAGATGAAATTGGCCTTTGCGTCATGAACTGACCTGATGACCGCGAACCGGATGTTCGTGGCCAGACCGCGAGTGTCCGGCTCGACTCCTCTCCACTTGATGCTTTGCAAGATCTTTAGGACGGCTACTCATAGAATGCGCCGCATCTAATGCCGGCGCTGGTTGTGGGTGCAAACGGTCCAGAGCGGTGATTGGCGGGGATATCATTGTTCTGCGACGCGGCCCTACACTCTTGCCATTCATGCACGGCGCCGATCTTCTCGTCTGAACAGTCGGTCAGTGGACCAAGCTGCCCTTTGGAGGATCGCAGATTATGCCGTGAGAAATCTCGCCCCGGCTGACCCGTTTGCGCACCCGTTTCAGGAGGCCTGACAGGACGGGGTTGGGGCCTCGGCTCGGGCGATCACATCATCGATGCGCTGACCCTCTCAATGATGAACCCGTCCTTGATCGGCGGCTTGGGCAAGAAGCTAGAATGGCAACTCCATTGCCGCGGTGCCCTCAACAACGGCGTCATCAAAAAAGACGTCCGCGCGATTGTCCATGTGATCGATATATTGCGGTGTGCCACGAGAACGTTGCAGCTTCCGAGCTGCGCGAAGAAATTTTGCCGAAGACAGTCCAAGCTGAAGCGTTTCAGCCCACATCCAAGAGCGCGGCAGTCGCCGGGTTCATGCAGGAACATGTTCGGGCAAACGCATCAATACCGCCGCAAAATTTAACTGTTTCGCCGAGTTTCATGAAAGCTGTTGCTCAGTTTTCGTGCTAGGAGTTAACGCCAAAACGGCGCGGGCCACGTAATCTCAGCCAGCGATATCCGTCCATCAAAGGGCGCGACGTTCGATCCGGATCAGGTGATGCAAAACGACAATTTCCCCAACAACCTGAAGCTTCTCTGCAGCTATGCCTCATCCATCACGCGGGTTTGCGAGCAGTTGGCCATCAATCGGCAGCAGTTCCATCGCTATTTGAATGGCACAAGCCGTCCGTCCCTGAGCAACATGCAGGCAATATGCGATTATTTCGGTGTGGAAGAGCATGAAATCCTGATGGACCCAAGCGGGTTTCGTCAACTTGTCGCGCTTCGCAAACCGCAAGGCCCCGAGATCGACCCCTTCGGCGAATACGTCTCCAAGCTGCATCGCATCAACCCGTCCGCCTCGCGCGATATGGCCGAATATATCGGGTATTACCGGTGCTATTACCGTCCGATCGAATTTCCCGGCAAGATCCAGTGCTCCTTGATGCGGCTCTTTTCCGAACGTGGGTTTACCTATCTGAAGAATATCGAGAATTACGCATCGGCCAAACGCCGTGCGCGACGGATGCTGAAATACACAGGTATTGCTTTCCACACCGGCGAGCGGATTTTCGTGCATGAGCGCGAACAGAAAGCCGGGCAGATGATGTGGACCACCATCCTGTATCCCGCGCGCATGGATCAGGTCGCCATCCTAACCGGACTCAGCCTTGGCATCAGCAGTGCGACAAGCCGCGATATCGCTTGCTATCGCGTGGTGTGGGAGGCGCTGGGGCTCGACATCGATCTTCGCGCGACCTTGTCCGCGTGCGGTCTGTTTGATCACGATGATGCCGTGATCCCCGATGACATTCGCGCCGCCACCTCGAATGACGGTCCTCCCGGGGAAAGCGGGTTCACTGGGCATCCTTGGCAAGGATTCTAAGCGGTCACGGCTGAGATTGTCGCTATTTGTATACTTTCAAGGTGCAAAAAGCGACTTCTTCGCGGCCGCATCCTTCTGCATCATAGCAAAAGCATCACAACGCGTTGCCCTGCGAATGCTGAGCAAGACAGCGGCGGTCCGTCAATGGAAGCTGTCTGGACAGCTCGCGAAGCAGGTCCGGCACACAGCCCAACAAAAACAGGGAGAGACCAAATGAAACTGCATGTATCCACAAACCTAGGGGTCTTGGCTATGGCGCTATCGGGGCTGGCTGTGCCAGCCGTGGCGACAGAGCGGACCGCCCCGATTGTCGTGCCCCTGGTCAGCGACCCGCCTTCTGATGTGATTGCCAAGGTTCTTGGCAGCACGCTGGCCGAAGCGGGCTACCGCGTTGAGTATGTTCAGGCCGATTACACCGCCAGTTTTTCCGGTATTCAGACAGGCGATCTGCACTACACGATTTGCTGGCAATCTACCTGGGAGCTTTGCGAAGGCGCCACAGAAGGCGGCAAGGCCGAGAATGCCGGCACGACCGGCATCAGTTCGGCCGAAGGATGGTGGTATCCCCTCGGCCTAAAGGAGCAATGCCCCGGCCTGCCCGACTGGAAGGCGCTGAAAGAGCCGGAGTGCATCGCAGCACTCGCCACGGCCGAAACCGCACCCAACGCCCGCTTTGTCGAAGGCCCGGCAGACTGGGTGATGCCCGTGGCCGAAATGGCCGAAGCCTTCGGCATCGACGTTGAACCTATCCCATCGGGCAGTTCCGCCGCGATGGTTGCGACGATTTCTGCGGCGGCACGGCGCGGCGAGCCAGTGATCGGTTGGGGATACACGCCGCAATGGTATTTCATGAGCGACGAGGGCGAATTCGTTCAGTTCCCAGAGTTCGAAGAGACCTGCTATACCGATCCGTCCTGGGGGACGAACCCTGACGCAACTCATGACTGCGGCGTCAAGGCCGGCTCGCTTTGGGTCTATGCAAACTCAGAGCTGCTAAGCGACGAGCCTGAAGTCAAGGCGATCATGGACGCATTCGAATTGCAGGACAGCCAGATGGCCGAAGTCTTTCGCAGCATCGACGTGGACGGCGTTCCTCTGGACGACGCAGTGGCCTCGTGGATGACTGACAACCAGGATGTGTGGTCAAGCTGGATCAACTGACGACACAAATCGGTCTTGATACCGATCAGAGGTCTGGCCCGGTTTGTCGCATGCAACCGGGCCGGATTTTTGCAAGCCCGCGATACGCAAAGCGCCAAGCCGCGAGACGAGGTTTCACGCCATGACTGAAGATAAGGAAATGCCATCGGGCGAGGCGCTGATTAGTTGCCGGTCAGTCTGGAAACTCTACGGCGCCAAGGCAGGCGAGATTGTCAAGAAATATGGTCAAAACATTAATGATGACATCATTAACAAGAACGGCCTGATACCGGCCGCGCGAGACGTCAGCTTTGACGTTCGCAAGGGCGAGATATTCGTGATCATGGGCCTCTCGGGGTCGGGCAAATCCACCATCCTACGCTGCATGACAGGTCTGATCGAGCCGACGATGGGGCAGTTGACCGTGTCCGGCAAAGACCTCGGGACCGCGTCGCGGCAGGACCTGATAGGGATGCGCCGCAAGGTGATGGGCATGGTGTTTCAGGACTTTGCCCTGCTGCCGCATCTGACCGTCCTGGACAACGTGGCATTTCCACTGAAGGTTCAGGGGAAATCCCGCGCCGAGCGCCATGCCAAGGCGCGCGAGATGGTCGAATTGGTCGGGCTGGAAGGGCGCGAGGCTTACCTTCCGCATGAACTGTCCGGCGGTCAGCAACAGCGCGTCGGCATCGCTCGCAGCCTGACGACCGAGCCCGAAATCTGGTTCCTGGACGAGCCTTTCTCGGCGCTCGATCCGCTGATCCGGGCCGAGATGCAGGACGAATTTCTCCGCCTTCAGAACCTGCTGCAAAAATCCATCGTTTTCGTCACCCATGATTTCGACGAGGCGATCGGCCTCGCGGATCGTATCGCGATTATGGCGGGCGGGCGGGTTGTCCAGATCGGCACGCCGGAGGAATTGATTACCAATCCGGCGGATGATTACGTGGCCAAATTCACCGAGAAGGTTCCACGCAGCAAGGTCGTGAGTGTGCGGACGGTGATGGGCCCGGTGCGTGCTGGCCTGACCGGCGGGCCAGTCGCGGCGGGCGCTCTTGTCGGGGATGTGGCGCAGCAGGTGATGGCGGGCGCGGATGCACTGCCGGTGGCGGATCCGGATGGGCGCATCATCGGTGCGATTGATCGCGCGTCGGTGACGGCGGTGCTGCTCAATCAGAGCGCCCCCGCATGACTACGCTCACGCACAACCGCCCCCTCGGAAAAATCGGGATCGGCCCGAAATCCGGGCTGATCTGGGCCGCACTCCTGTTCAATGTCGCCCTGCTGATGACCGGTGACGCATTCGCATGGATGCGCGATTACCCCGAAACTTGGGTTCTCGGCATCGCCGGGGCGACGACGACTGCGGTTAAATACCTCGTGAACGATATGGCCATCGGCAGTGTTACCATCGCGGAAATGACACGCGGTTTTGCAAACCTGATAAAAGCCCCGATGGAGCTGTTGCAAGGCGTGCTGTCGGAGGGCTTCGAGTTTTACGGCGACGACGGCAGCGTCGCCGTCTATCGCGGCTTGCCGTGGCCCGCCGTAATCATTGGCCTGACTGCATTTTCATGGTGGACGGCGGGCCGCAACGTCGCAATTTTCTCGTTCTTCTCTCTGGTGTACTTCTTGGTGTTCGGCCTCTGGGGGTCGTCGATGCTGACACTGTCGTCGGTGGTCGTGGCCGTGTTTGTGAGCTTCGTCCTGGGTATCCTGCTGGGCGTACTGGGGCATCGAAACGCCACGGCGAACGCGATTTTGATGCCGGTCTACGACGTGATGCAGACCATCCCGACATTCTCCTACCTCGTTCCGGTCCTGCTGCTTTTCGGGTTCAACCCGGTGGCCGCGATGATCGCCACGGTCATCTACGCCATGCCGCCGATGGCGCGGGTGACGACGCTGGCGCTGCAGCGCGTGCCGCCCAATATCTCCGATTTTGGCGACATGGCAGGGTGCACGAGGCGGCAGCAGATGTGGCAGGTGCTGCTGCCCGCCGCACGCCAGAACCTGCTCATTGGTCTCAACCAGGTGATCATGCTGACCTTCGCGATGGTCATAATTGCGTCGGTCATAGGCGCAGGCGGGCTCGGCGGCGAGGTATTTCAGGGTCTCAAAGCGCTGAAGATCGGGAACGCGGTCGAGGCCGGGATTGCCATTACCTTGATGGCGATCATGCTGGATCGGATCTCGCGCGCGATTGCCCTCAGCCGCCCCGATCATGTGGAGGCCGTGCAGAAACCCTTATGGCAAAGGCATCCGCTCATCTTGGGGTGGATCGGCTTCACGCTCTTGTTCATTTTGCTGGGGCAGGTCTTTCCGGCACTCTACGCCTATCCCAAATCCGCCACGATTTCGACCGGGTCATTCTGGAATGATGCGATCACTTGGATCGGTGACACCTATTACAGTCAGATCAAGACGTTGCGTGACACCACGATCACCTACGTCATGCGCCCGACCAAATCCTTCCTTTTGGACGTGCCGTGGCTGGGGTTCATCGCGGTCATCGCCGCAGTTTCCTACGCGATTGGCGGGATGCGGCTGTCCATCATGAGCGCGTGCCTGTTGGGCTTCATCGCCGTGACCGGTTATTGGGACGGCGCGATGGTGTCGCTGTACCTTGTGCTTTTGGCGGTGATCGTGACGCTCATTGTTGCTCTGCCGGTTGGCATCTGGGCTGGACTAAGCCCGCGTGCCGATCAGGTGATCACACCGGTCATCGACACGCTTCAGACCCTGCCCAGCTTCGTTTACCTGATCCCGGTCGTGATGTTGTTCAGCGTCGGCGAATTTGCCGGTCTGGTCGCCATCGTCGCCTATTCCCTGCCGCCGGGCGTGCGCTATACCAAGCAAGGCATCCAGAATGTTGCCAGCTCCTCCCTCGAGGCTGGTGAAATGGCAGGCTGCACGCGCTGGCAGAAGCTTACGAACGTGCAACTTCCGATGGCAATTCCGGATATCATGCTTGGGATCAACCAGACCATAATGTTTGCGTTCGGGATGCTGGTCATCACCTCGCTGGTCGGTACGCGCGGGCTGGAGCATGACACGCTGGTCGCAATTTCCAAGGTGCAGCCGGGCGAAGGTATCGTCGCCGGACTTGGCATCGCTTTTCTGGCGATCATCGCCGACCGTCTGATCAGCCAAGGCAGCCGCAATTTTCAGCGCCGGTCGGGGTTGGGCCCGCAATGATGTTGCACACGATGGATCAGGGTGAGGGTGCAGACCTTTGCTATCTCAGCGCCACGACAGCGCTTGAGATGTTCTGCAATCGAACGCTGTCGCCAGTCGAACTTCTGAATGCGCAGATTGCCCGGGCCGAGCAGATCGAGCCGCAGATCAATGCCTTTACTGAAACGTTCTTTGATACGGCGATGGCCGAGGCCCGATTGGCCGAAGCGCGGTACATGTCCCGAACGGCCAATCTGCGCCCGCTGGAGGGGCTGACCGTCACGATCAAGGATGTGCTGGATCAGAAAGGTATCTGTAATTCGCGCGGCAGCCTAATCTATAAGGACCATCGCGCTAACGCCGATCACCCGGTCGTCGAACGTGTAAAACAGGCCGGTGGGATCATCCATGCCCGCACAACAACATCTGAATTCGCCTTCGGCTGGATCACCGCCACGCGGCTTTGGGGGGTGACGCGCAATCCGTGGAACCTTGATCGCACGCCCGGCGGATCCTCGGGTGGGGCCGCGGCCAGTCTGGCTGCGGGCACCAGCACACTGGCCGTCGGTGCCGATAGCGCAGGCTCGATCCGCGTGCCTGCCTCGCTTTGCGGCATCGTCGGGTACAAGCCGCCACATGGCAGGGTGCCGGACGCGGCAGAGGGTTTTGATACCTATAGCGTCATCGGCCCGATGGCGCGTAGCGTGGCCGATTGCGCCCTGCTTCAGAATGTCATCAGCGGCGCGCACCCCGCTGACATCGCATCGCTGCGCGAGACTGTCGTGCTGCCGCGCGACAATCCTGTGGTAAGCGGTTTGCGACTTGCCGTTGCCTTCGATCTTGGCAAGGCCGCACCCGAGCCTGCAATCGTTGCGGCGATCCGCAGCGTCATCGCAAAACTGGAAAGACATGGTGCCGTGGTTGAAGAACCCGACATCAACTGGCCCCGGAACATTGGCGATGCCGCCCTGATGCACTCTGCCTGCCTGTCGGCACCATGGTTCGCTGATATGATGCGGGCGCATGGCGACCTGCTGTGTGACTATACGCGCTGGACGGCCGAGTTCATGACAACCTGCTCCTTACGCGATCTTGTGAACAGCTATGATGTCGCCAAGCGTCTCTATCGCGCGGTGCAACCGGTATTGGACACGTGCGATGCCCTGATCTGCCCGGTGGTTTTGACGAACGATGTCCGCGCCGAGCAAATGCCCTGGACAAAGATGCGGGTGAACGGTGTTCATCTGAATTCCGATTACGATTGGGTGACAACCGCTCATTTCAATATGCTTGGGGAATTGCCGGCTCTTTCGGTGCCGATAGGTTTTGATACGGATGGCATGCCGGTCGGAATTCAAATCATCGCACGCTCTTTCGATGACCCAAGAGCGTTCCGGGTCGCTGCAGCAATCGAGAGTATCGCCGAAATCGACGGTCGCCCTCCGTCGCGTTTAATGTCCAGCTGACGCTGCGATGATATCCTTGCCCTGCTTACGTTGGCTGTAATTCGCGTTCAATGGCGTCGGCGACAACATGATTGTGGCGCACGTCCATTTACGGGATACCGCAACCCGCTGGAATGAACTCGACAACATTTCCATTTGCTGAACGCGCTCTCGTCACACTTCGCCCTTTCGCTCGCGCGAATAGCCGCAGTCATCGCTTGGTCCGACTGGCCCAAGACATCATCCGACAGACCAAAGATTACCTAGCATACGCTTTCGACTAAATGTCTGCTCCTTGCATCTCCACCAGAATGCCTTTCGTTGGTGGCGAAACTCGGCCCTGGCCTTGCTTGACGGCCGCTGCTCTCGGTCCAAACCTGCCGTTCATCGCCAGACATTACGTGGCACCGCAGCTCCACCGGATCGACCACTCATCGATCCTGCAGCATTTTCGGAGCATGCAGGCCAGCGGCGCAGATGAAAGTGGCAATTCATTCATGGCGAAAGCGATCTTGAGCTGGCAGCAAGAACTTGCTGTCTTTTCGGGTATGTCCGTCGCGGCGTTAGAGCCAATTGGCGCTCTTCACTGTCTCGAAAGCGGGGCCTTCTCCGAGCAATCTTTGTTGATGCGACATCCGTATTTCCTCTAAGCTTGCGCAAAGCGGCACCGGATTTTCAAACGATCTGCCAGAGAAACCTTTCCAGACCGAGCCGACGACGACGATCCAAGCGCATCACTGAAACCAAAGGAGATTGGAATGAGAGTGTTTATGCCAATGTTGCTTGCCTTGCTGCTGGCCGCACCTCTCCAAGCAGCGGAACTCAATGAACGCTATGACCAGATGGGCACGCTCAGCATCACGCTTGACGGGGAAACCCGGAACCTCGTGATCCCGTATGATACCGAACGCGATCGGGGAAATGCCGAACAAAAGATGATAATGGGCAGCTTCCTGACCATCAACGTGCTTGGCCGAACCGTTGGCGACGACGGCATGCCCGGTTCGCCGATGGTTCAGGTGACCCTTCAGCGTCGCTCCGGTGACATGCAGCTGCTGTCCGTCGAGATGTTCGATGAAGAGGGCTACGCCGCCCCTCTGTCCATGGGCCCTGATGGCGGCAAGGGAACGCTGACGTCCTTTGAAATGACAGAAGACAACCAAGTCAGCGCCACGGTCGAGGGAGAGCTGCTGCGGCTTGCGGATTATACGAGTGAGCCCAAAGTTGCCGAAGGTGCCACACCCCAGCCCACCACGATTTCCTTTTCTGTGACCCTGGCACCCTTGGAAGAATAGGTTCTGCGTCGGACACGAAGCGGACCCGCCGCGTTGCGGCAGAAGCTCCGCCCTGCAACCTCGACCCGCGTCGATTCCGGGTTAGAGCTGCCATACGCGGTGTCCGGCCACTCCGCAGCGCAGATTCACCGAACCGACCATTTGCTGCGCCAGCGAGATAATCGCGTGGCTCAGGGTCGTTAGAGCGGGACGAAGTGAGCTTTCGCGGCGGCTGCGCCAATGGCTTCTTTCAAGCTCGTTCAGCGCATCTCCCGTTCGCCCTCTTCACCGGAACGCAGGCCCGTGCGCCCAGACGGTCAGTGATTGGCGCATGCCGCTGCGCACCGGTGTCACTTGATGCAGCGTAAAGCTGGGGAATATGGTCACACAGCCCTGCGCCCGACTGGCCTCGAGCACCTGCGCACCGGGCATCACCTGAAGCGTTCCACCTTCATAATCGCCCTGCGGCGACAGTTGCAGCACCAGCGTCAGCTTGCGCTTGGCCGAAACTGGCCCGCCGCCAATGTCCGAATGCCACACAAAATGCCCGGCAGCGCTTGCGCGGTAGATCGCCACCTGGGGGCTTTCCTCGAATGCGGTCAGATCAAAACAAAAGTGATCGCGGTTCGCCACCCGCACCAGATCAATCAGCCGGTCCATCACCCAACCCAGCCCGTCAATTTCGTCGGTCCACACCAGATCGGCACTGCGCATGTTATCGTCACGGTTGCGTCCGACCAGCAGAGCCGGGTCGGTGGGGGCTTGGGAAATGGCGGCCATGATCGCATCGCATTCCCCGACGCTGAAGGCCTGTGGAATCGCATAGATAGACAGCATTATTGGGCCTTTCGGACAAGGACACTCCGGAACCGAGCCGCCCGTAGAGGGTGCAAATGACCGGTCACGTGACATACCACCGCGCCGCACCCTTGTCTGAAAATTCAATCGCCCGATGCCGTGCGGCAGGCGAAATCCTGCGTGTTTGAGGGCTTTGCCCTGTGGGGGACGTCACACGGTTCGGGCGCGGCGCAGCGCAGGTTTCAGATTCTATTAGCGGGCCGCGCCCCGCTATATTTGGCCAAGCGTCAAGCATTTCTGACCAAAGCCGGACCTTGAGCGCGGCATGGGGCCAAGTCAGGTGAGCGGGACTAAACAGGCGTTCAGACTCCACCAATCGGCCTAAGGTCGCGCGATGAACAGCGTAGACAGGATTTGATTTAGCGGAAAGACTAGTCGGATTGATATGGGGGGCGATCGCATGTCACTTGAAGTAATTGGCTCGGGGTTCGGACGGACCGGAACAAAATCACTGAAAGCCGCTTTGGAACGGCTGGGCTACGGACAGTGTCATCATATGCACGAGATCGTAGAGAACCCGGGACAAGTGGTCCCTTGGCAGAGGCTTGCGGCTGGCGGAAGTGTCAATTGGGAAACGGTTTTTGCTGGATACAGATCTCAAGTGGATTGGCCGGGCGCTCATGTCTGGCGCGAACTCGCCGAGTCTTTTCCAGACGCAAAGGTCGTCCATACAGTACGCCCCGAAGAGAAATGGTGGGCCAGCTTCGACAAAACGATTGGGAAGCTGATGGCCCGGTACGAGGAACTGCCGCTGCCGCCACATATTCGCGACATTCTCGTGGCGTGGAACGATCTGGTAGGAAAGGGCACTTTCGGCGGTGTCCTTGACGACAAGGAACGCGGGTTGGCCGCGTATCGCAAAAGAACAGACGAAGTGTGCGAGGCGTTGCCTGCGGACCGGCTACTTGTCTTCGATGTGGCGGAAGGATGGGAGCCGCTCTGTGGTTTCCTTGGGGCCGAGGTTCCCGATGAACCATTTCCTCACCACAACCTGCGTGATGATTTTTGGGAAGTTCTTGGCGGAGAACCAGCGTAAAAAACGAAATCACACGTGCCAAGACCTTTGACCGGTAGATCCTATCTCGCGTCGAGGGGGAGGATCTGCTCAGGGCTCTAAGCCGACCTGCGGCGGCGCAGCATGCATCCTGAGGACCCTGCCAGTCTGATCGCCATGGACGGCTCAGGCCTGCCATTGCTTTGGACTGCCGACGCCGCAGGGCAGCTTTCGTATTCCTGCCGCTTCGTTCATCTTGCCATATCTTGGACGAGGCTAAGACCGTCGCGTGGGGCCGCCCGGCAAGACGTTGCGGCTTAGCGCTCGAGATCAACGTCAGTAGGTTTCTCGCGCTGGCCTTTCTTAGGTTGGTATCTGGGATATTTGTCGGGCACTGGCGCGACAGCCTGACCCGTCCATCGCTTTTCGGCTTCAGGCTTTGCACGAATGCATGTTTTTTGACCGACGCTCGCGTGCGTAGCTGGTTGTCAGAGTTTGCAGGTATTCCGATTGCGGTCTCGTTCGACTTGGCCGAAGCTCAGCACACGATCACTTTGATACTATCGATTTGACCTGTTGAAACCACAGCTGAGCCTGATTTTTCCCGGCGCGCTGGTGCATGTTATACCGTCCGGCTCATCTGGAACTGTGCTCATCGTTTCGGCGACCAAGAGAAACTGGAGATACCATGACTGACTTTCCCGTCTTCGACGGCCACAATGATCTGGTCCTTCGCCTGCTGCGCGGGGACGTAACCGCTGACGCCGTAGCTTCGGGACTTTCGGACGGACATATCGACAAGCCGCGCGCACAGAAAGGCGGATTCGGCGGAGGCTTTTTCGCCATTTTCGTGCCCAGTCCCGGCGATAAGGCCGCGCGGCATGATGAGATGCGCGACCCGCCCTATAAAATTGCTTTGCCAGACCAGATATCTGAAGCCGTAGCGACCGACTGGACCGAGCGCGGGTTCGACGCGATGGCTGACCTCGCCGCGGCCGGAGCCGTCCGCATTTGTCGGACCGCAACCGAGGTCGAGGCGGCGCTGCCCGCCGAAGAAATGGCCGCAGTTATCCATATCGAAGGCGCCGAGGCGATCGACCGCGATTTCGAAAAGTTGGAGGCGTGGCACGCGCGCGGATTGCGGTCATTGGGTCCGGTCTGGAGCCGCGACACTGTCTGGGGCCATGGCGTGCCCTTCCGTTACCCCTCCGACCCCGACGTGGGGCCGGGTCTGACCGATGCGGGCAAGGCGCTGATCCGCGAATGCAACCGCCTGAAGATCATGGTGGACCTGTCACACCTCAATGCCAAGGGAGTTGAGGACGTGGCCCGGATCAGTGACGCGCCGCTGGTTGCGACACACTCCAACGCCTGGGCGGTTTGCCCGCATTCGCGCAACCTCACGGACCGGCAATTGGCGATGATCCGCGACAGCGATGGAATGGTGGGCATCAACTTTGCCAGCGCCTTTTTGCGACCCGACGGTCGGATGGACTCGGAGTTTGACCTTGACATCGTGCTCCGACACTTTGACCATCTGGTTCATTGCCTTGGTGAGGATCGCGTGGGCCTTGGGTCCGATTTTGACGGGGCACTTGTCCCGGACAAGATCGGGGATTGCGCGGGCTTGCCCAGCCTGCTCACCGCACTGCGATCACATGGTGTGGACGATGGCCTCATGACCAAGATCACACATGGGAACTGGCTACGGATCCTGCGGCAAACGTGGGGCGAATAACAATATAAACAGGGAGTTATAAAATGAAACCATCATTTGTTGCAGCTGCGGTTGCGTCGATCCTGGCCGTTGGCATTGCCGCGCCCAGCTTTGCCCAGACACCGCCGAACATGCTGGTCATCGCCAACCGGATCGACGACATCAAGACCTTCGATCCGGCCGAAAGCTTTGAATTCGCGGGCGCCGATGTCAGCCGGAATGTCTACCAGAAGCTGGTCAACTTCGATCCGCTCGACCTTGATGCCGGCTTTCAACCGCAACTGGCCGAAAGCTGGGAGATTTCCGACGACGGCCTGACCATAACCTTCGCCATGGCCGAGGGCCACACCTTCGCCTCTGGCAACCCTGTCACGGCCAAGGACGCGGAATTCTCGCTGCGCCGCGCGGTGATCTTGAACAAGACGCCGACCTTCATCCTGACGCAGTTCGGCTTCACGCCGGAAAATGTCGAACAGACAATCAAGGCTACGGATGACAGTACATTGGTGCTGACGCTGGATAAACCCTATGCGCTGTCTTTCGTGCTGAACTGCCTGACCGCCACGATCGGCGGGATCGTCGACATGGAAACCGTCATGGCGAACGAAGAAGACGGCGACATGGGCAACGCATGGCTGCGCACCAACACCGCCGGATCCGGCCCCTACAAGGTCGTCGACTGGAAGCCGAGCGAAAGCGTGCTGCTTGACCTCAACCCCAATTACAGCGGCGAGACCCCGGCGATGGAACGGGTGATCGTTCAGCACATCCAGGAAAGCGCGACCCAGCGCCTGCAGCTTGAGCGCGGCGATATCGACGTAGCGCGCAACCTGTCGCCCGAAGACGTGGCGGGCCTGTCGGATGTCGACAGCGTCAAGATCGTCGACGAGCTGCGCGGCCGATTGATGTATTTCGCGGCCAACCAGAAGAAAGACATGCTCTCGGATCCCAAGGTGCTGGAGGCGCTGAAGCTGGCGGCCGATTACGAGGGCATGTCGAACTCGTTCCTCAAGGGGCAGTACACAGTTCATCAGGCTTTCCTGCCGCGCACCTTCCTGGGCGCGCTTGAGGAAACGCCGTTCTCCTATGACATGGAGGCTGCACAGGCAGCACTGGCAGAGTCGGCCTTTCCTGACTGTGGCCCGATCAAGATCTCGGTGCGCGATGCGCAAGAACGCATGGACATCGCGCAGTCGCTTCAGAACACCTGGGGGCAGCTTGGCTGTGACGTGGAGCTGATCGTCGGCACCGGCGCACAAACGTTGGACCGCTATCGCGCCCGCGAGCATGACATCTATCTTGGCGCTTGGGGCCCGGATTACCCCGACCCCAACACCAATGCCGGCACCTTCGCGGTCAACCCGGACAATTCGGACGAGGCAGGAGCAACCGGCCTCCTTGCTTGGCGGAACGCATGGGACATTCCGGAGATGACCGAAAAGACTCTTGCAGCAGTGGTCGAGAATGACACCGAAACCCGCGCCGAGATGTACCGTGAACTTCAGCGCGAACATCAGCAGACCAGCCCGTTTGGCGTGATGTTCCAGCAAATCGAACAGAACGGCATGCAATCGAGTGTCGAGAACTTCGTGGCCGGTGGCGCGACGACGGCGGTCTCCTATTGGGTCATCACCAAGTAAATGGCGGATCAGAACGTCAACCAGACAGGCGGGCGGCTTGGGCCGCCCGTCCCGATCTGGGCCAAGAAAACCCTGGCCACGGTCGCAACCGTGGCCGCGACGATCCTTGGCCTGCTGTTCGTGACATTCATGATCGGTCGCGTGATGCCGATCGACCCCGTTCTTGCGGTGATCGGAGAACGGGCGACACAGGCACAATACGACCAGACATTCATTGATCTTGGCCTGGACCAGCCCCTGCTGGTGCAGTTCTGGATCTATGTGACCGACGTGCTGCGAGGCGATTTCGGCACATCCATACGCACCGGCCAAGAGGTCACGACCGACATCGCACGCGTGTTCCCCGCCACGCTGGAGCTTGCGACCCTCGGTACGCTGATCGGCGTTCTGCTGGGTGTGCCGCTGGGCGTCATTGCCGCCGTGCGACAAGGCAGCTGGATCGACCAGCTTGCGCGTTTCGTCGGCCTGATCGGCTATTCCATGCCGATCTTCTGGCTGGGCCTCGTGGGCTTGCTGATCTTCTACGGCATTCTTGGCTGGGTCGCTGGCCCGGGCCGTTTGGGCATCTTCTATCAGGGCATCGTCGAACCGATCACCGGCATGATCCTGATCGACAGCGCGCTGCGCGGTGAATGGGCCGTATTCCGCAGCGCCTTCTCGCACATCATCCTGCCCGCATCCCTGCTGGGTTATTACAGCCTTGCCTACATCAGCCGCATGACGCGGTCCTTCATGCTCGAACAGCTTGGGTCGGAATATGTAACGACCGCGCGGGTCAAGGGGCTCAGCGAATGGCAGGTGGTCTGGGGTCACGCGTTCCGCAACATCCGCATCCAGCTGGTGACCGTGATCGCGCTGGCCTATGCCAACCTTCTGGAAGGGTCCGTCCTCACCGAGATCATCTTTGCATGGCCGGGCCTCGGGCAATACATCACCACGTCGCTTCTGGCGAATGACATGAATTCGGTACTGGGCGGAACGATCGTGATCGGCACGATCTTCGTTGCAATCAATATCTTCTCCGACTTGCTATACCGCTTCTTCGATCCGAGGTCCAAATGAGCACTTCGCAAGGTTTGCGCGACTGGCTTCTCAGCGATGAGCCGACCTCGCGCCGACAGGCGCGGCTCGCGTCCTGGTACAAGGGCTGGCTGACGCTGCGGTCGAACACGCTGGCCATGATGGGCCTGTTCGTGCTGACGTTTCTGATCCTGTGCGCGATCTTTGCGCCATTCCTCGCGACGCATGACCCATTTGCGCAGAATCTCGGGCAACGCCTGCTGCCGCCGGGCGAAGGCGGGCACCTCTTCGGCACCGACAGCCTGGGGCGGGACATCTATTCCCGGCTGCTCTATGGCGCACGGATTTCAATCTACATCGTCCTGCTCGTGGTTATGGTGGCACCCCTTGTGGGGCTGATCGTCGGCACAGTTTCCGGCTATGCGGGCGGCTGGATCGACGTGGTGCTGATGCGGATCACCGACATCTTCCTGGCCTTCCCCCGGCTGATTCTGGCGTTGGCCTTCGTTGCGGCACTCGGAGCGGGGATCGAAAACGCAGTGCTTGCGATCTCGCTCACCGCTTGGCCGCCCTATGCACGGATCGCGCGGGCCGAAACGCTGACGATCCGGAATTCGGACTATATCCACGCAATCAAGCTTCAGGGCGCGGGGCCGTTCCGCATCGTGACAAAACATATCTGGCCGCTCTGCATCTCGTCGCTGGTGATCCGCGTGACGCTGGACATGGCGGGCATCATCCTGACGGCCGCGGGGCTCGGCTTTCTGGGACTTGGCGCACAGCCGCCCAGCCCGGAATGGGGCGCGATGATCTCGGACGGGCGGCAGTATATTCTGGACTACTGGTGGGTCGCCACGATCCCCGGCATCGCGATCTTTGCCATCAGCCTGGCCTTCAACCTGCTGGGCGATGGCATGCGCGATGTGCTTGACCCGAAAGGGGGCAATTCATGACCGACGCGCCGCTTCTGGACGTGGAAAACCTCTGGGTGAAGTTCCGCACACGCAACGGTGTCTTCGACGCGGTGCGCGGAATTTCGTTCACGTTGGGCAAGGAAAGGCTTGGCATCGTGGGTGAAAGTGGCTCGGGCAAATCCATGACCGGCCGCGCCGTGTTGCGCCTGATCCGGCCCCCGGGCTTTATCGAGGCCGACAGGCTGGACGTACATGGCGAGGACATTCTGGCGCTGCCGGAAAAGCGCATGCGCAAGTTGCGTGGCGGGCGCGTGTCGATGATCATGCAGGACCCGAAATTTTCGCTCAACCCGGTGATGACGGTTGGGCAGCAACTGGTCGAGGCGCTGCGCGCGCATGAAAATGTATCACGCAGCCAAGCGTATGAGCGCGCTTTGGAGGTGCTCGACGAAGTGGCGATCCGAGAGCCCCGGCGGGTCATCGACCTTTATCCGCACGAGGTGTCGGGCGGCATGGGCCAGCGCATCATGATCGCCATGATGCTTCTGCCCAATCCCGAAATCCTGATCGCCGATGAGCCTACCTCGGCGCTGGATGTTTCGGTACAGCTTCAGGTGCTCGACATCATCGACAAGCTGGTGCGCGACCGGGGCATGGGCCTAATGTTCATCAGCCATGACCTCAACCTCGTGGCCAAATTCTGTGACCGCATCATCATCATGTATGCCGGCCGCATCGTCGAGACCTGCAAGGCCAGTGAACTGCGTAACGCGCAACACCCCTACACGTTGGGCCTGCTCAATTCGGTGCCCGACCTCGAACGTCCGCGCGACCATCTGGAGGTTCTCAAGCGCGACCCGGCCTGGCGCGAGGCCCCGTCCGTGAGTGCCCGCCAATGAGTGCGGTCACGGTCAAGGACCTGAATGTCTGGTTCGGCGTCGGTGCGGACCGCTCCTTTGCTGTGCGCGATGTCAATTTCGATGTCGCCAATGGCGAAAGCTTTGGACTGGTGGGAGAAAGCGGGTCCGGCAAATCGACGATTCTGCGCGCCATTGCCGGCCTGGTGCCCACATGGTCGGGCGAAATGACGGTTGCGGGTGAAACCCTTGGACCGAAGCGCACCAAATCCTTCTACAGCAAGGTGCAGATGGTCTTTCAGGACCCCTATGCGTCGCTGCACCCGCGCCAGACGGTGGATCGCGTGCTGTCCGAGGCGATGGGCCTGCACGGCGTTCAGAACGTCAACACCCGCATCGGCAAATTGCTGAATGACGTAGGTCTCGGCTCTGGTTTCCGGTTTCGCTATCCGCACCAGCTTTCGGGCGGTCAGCGCCAGCGTGTCGCCATTGCCCGGTCGCTGGCCTGTGATCCGTCGATCCTGCTTCTGGATGAACCGACCTCGGCGCTGGACGTGTCGGTGCAGGCGGAAATACTCAATCTGCTGGTCGATCTGCGCCGCGAACACAAGCTGACCTATATCATGGTCTCGCATGATCTGGGCGTTGTGGGGCACCTGTGCGAACGTATCGGCGTGATGAAGGAGGGCCGGTTCGAAGAGGTCCTGACCGTCGAGGACATGCGCCGTTCCAAGGCAAAATCGCCCTATACTCAGCATCTCCTGGAAAGCTCGATCAACTCGATCCGGTAGATAAGCATGGGGCGAAGGCTGGGCAGGGCGCTGAGTCGATGCCTGTCTCAGTATATTCAATCTGCGTCTAGGTCAGTCGTGAAGTTGGAGAGCTTTTATTGAGGCTTTGGGAAGTCCTGATCGTTTTGAAGGCGGCGCTTCCGCCTAAGAACGAGCACGCCAAAGGTCAAACCAAGTATATAGCAAGACGCGACATGAGTGTCAGGCCGCGCCCTAAGACAGGCTCGAAAAGCGCTTGAATGTCAGCTTTGTCCAATCGAAAAATGCGATTTTGCACTGGCAGCGAACAACCGCTTCCCCGCCCGCTTCGTCTGGATTGCGCGATAAGACCGGCCCGGAATGCACTACAAACAAGGCGCAGCGGATGGACGGCTATTGGTGCGGCGGCCATTCGTCGGGCGTGCTGCATTCAATAGCCGATTGATGCAAGTCACTGCAGCGTCCGCAGAAACGGATAGGAAGTAGATCTTACCGCCCGCGGTGCGCCACATTTATTTCGGTGCTTAGACAGGAGGGCAAGCGAGGTTCGATGCCGACACGCGCCATCCCGCTGTTTTTGGCCATGATCTTCCTGATCACCTGGGGGGTCATCGGCTTCTACGTGCTCGGCCCTGAACTGGCGTCACGCTGGTTCGGACCAATCAGCGGTTCGCACCCGCTCTTCTTCCTCGCCACCTGGGCGCCCGCCATCGCGGCGATCTTGCTGGTCCTGTCTCATGCCGGCACCGCAGGGCTAGGGCGCTTCCTGTCGCGGCTCCTGCTCTGGCGAGCGCCGTCGGGCTGGGCGGTTTTTGTTGTGATCGGCGTGCCACTGGTCTTCATGGCCGGATCGGTAATCAAGGGCGGCCCGGCGCTGGCGCCGTTGCCGCCCGAGGGCGCTGGTCCGATGGTCGCGGTCATGTTGATGATGCTGTTTCTCGGGCCCATCGAAGAGTTGGGCTGGCGCGGGGTGCTGCAACCTCTCCTTCAGCGCCACATGGCACCCGTCTGGGCGGGTGCGCTGATCGGGGCAATCTGGGGGCTCTGGCATCTGCCAGCCTTCTATCTTGCCGGCACTGTCTTCGGCGCCTGGAACTTCCTGCCCTTCTTCATTGGCAACGTGGTGCTGGCCGTGCTGGTCACGCCACTTCTTAACCGCGCCGGGGGCAGCCTGCTCTGGCCGATGTTTTTTCATTGGCAACTCATCAACCCGTTCTGGCCTGACGCGCAGCCTTGGGACACTTGGATTCTTGCCGGTGTTGCCATTGTCGTCATCTGGTGGAACCACGACAGGATGTTCACCCGCGAGGGTGCCGTGACGGAGGTCATCCCGTTACGGCCGCACGCTGCCCTGCAGAAGACAAGGTGAGCGCCATGCGGACCGCCCCTGCACTGGCCGTGCCGGTCCTTTCGCTCGTCGTCACTGGCCCGGCTTTGGCGGAGGGCGAAATGGGCCTCTCGGGCAGGGTGCACGACGCGCTCGAAGCGTTCCAAGAGCGTTACGGTTTTCCGGGCGCGACGGCTGCCATCGTTCTGCCGGACGGGACGGTTGCGACCGTAGCGACGGGCCTCGCCAATGTCGAAGCGGGACGGTTCCTTGCCCCGATTGACCTGAGCGCCACGATCCCGTCGAACCGGCCGGACCTTCCCGGCCTCGCGGTGCGCTATACAACCGCTGCGGCCTGCCGGTACGCATGTCGGATGCTGACGGCGTGCTGGTCTGGGATCCGGGCGTCGAATGGACCGGCGGTGACTTTGCCTCCACCTTCGGCAACCTCGCGCGTTGGGGCCATGCGCTCTTCGGCGGTGAGGCGATGGAAAAGCCGTATATCGACCAGCCCCTCGACGGGTCTCTGTGGCGCCCGGCGCGTCCGGCCGTCTCTACGGCGCAGTGGTCGCGATATACGCGTATGCGCCGCTCGGACCCGTCTACGGCCGCGGCGGCTGGAGTCTAGGCTATGTCTCCAGCCTGCGCCACTCCGCGGATCACGGCATCACGTCGCCTTCCAGATCACCAGCGACGCTGGGGTTGTCGACGACAGCTCCGATCACGTGGCGAAGATGGAGGCCGCGCTGGCCCGGCTTGCCATGGAGGCGCTGGAATGACATCCCGCCGCGGCCTCCTTGCCGAGCGGGGCGGCCTCATCCCGGCACGCGGCGCCTATGAGACCGGCGCCTATCGGCGGTGAACGCTGCACGCTGCTTTACCTCCCAACGAGTCGGTCACCACGGACGAGAAAGCGACCCTCGATCTGCAATGCCAGCGGCTCGCCCGAGATCGGCGGCGCCCCTTCGACGGCGGGACGCTGCGCGTGGATATGCAGATGCGGTTCTGTGCTCGCTCCGGAATTGCCGACCTCGCCCAACCGATCTCCCTCGACGACGCTATCCCCGGATGCGACGCTCACGCTTCCATGGCGCATATGGGCAAAGACGATCTCGGCCTCGCCGCAACGCAGGACGACATGGTTGCCAAGGCGATTGACCGGGTCCTGTTCCGGAACTTCGAAGTCCGGCATGTTGCCCTCAGCGGCGACAATTGTCCCCGCACAGGGCGCGCGCAGCTCCGCGCCGAAGATCGCATAGGCGGCAGGTTCGGCCGGCCGCCATCCTTCGGCGCGCAGCCCCCACGGCCCCAGCCCGAAGAAATCGAGCGCATAGGATTGCCCTCGCCAAGGGCGGAACCGCGCGACGCTGGCATCCAGGGTCGTCAGGTGGGCGTTCACAACTGCGTTGGATCCACCGTTTCCGACGAGATAGCGGCCAGGGCCAAGGGGATTGGCGATATCCACGACCTCTACCGCTGGCACGCTGCGCCCCATAAGCGCCCGTACGCTGTACCAGCCCCCGACGGCGCATAAGAGAACCGCCAGCGCGAAACCCGTCCATCCCCAAGTCCCGTCAGGCAGTACTGGCCGCTTATCGAGACGCGTTCCCGCAGCCCGGAAGATTACCAGGCCCAGCCACAGCGAGCCATAGACCCACGGCAGCCACCATACGGGCAACGCCCACTGCGCGACGCGCGCCAGCGCAAACAGCATTGCGCCCGTTCCAGCCGACTGAGCCGCGAACCCCATGAGGCTTCGCGCCGGCAGAAACAACAGCCATGCGAGCAGTGCCAGCGGGAGGAAAACTTGAATGCCGAGGACCATGGCTGTCATGGCTGTCCGCCCGGGAATCGGAGTGCAGTGATGTTGGCGATGAAGAACGGGAAGTAGTCGTCCGTCCCGAACATGTTGCCCGCCTCAACGTGGAACGGCAGGCGATACCCGCCGACCTCGCGGAAGTCTGAGACCACCGCGCCGAAGGGCTGCAAGCGGTATGCCTTGTCGGGGTTCGCGTTGGTCCATCGTTCGAAAAACACGCTTTCCGGCCGGCCTTGTGCGTCGACAGTCACGTCCACCACCTGGCTCAGGTCTTCGCGGCGGACTGTGACCCGGGCGGTGTCATGGTCCACCTCGGCCCAAGACACACCCGGACCCGGCAACATGGCCGCCGGCGACCAGATCACCGCCTCCGCCACATAGCGTCCAAAGGCAGAGCGGGCGTGATCCGGATCGCCGCCGGAGCGGGCGACCGGGATCAAGCCGAAGATCCGGAACCGCGTCCAGAGACCCGAGTCCGACCCTGCGACGGGCATGCCGCCGGTCGTCCTCATAGCCCAGACGAATCCTTCTGGAGCCGCGAGTACCTGGCGCGCTTCCATCGGCTGGTAGCGCGGGTTGTCATTGGTGCCGAGGCTGAATTGCCCCGTCATCTCGATCTCGACCACCGGTAGGAGAGGTGTGTCCGGCTGGATGACATAGGTGAAATAGCGGCGTGCTGGATCGGGAAGGTCCGCCACCAGCTCTTCGTCGAAGGTTCGCGGGTCGTCCGGCTGGAGCCTCGCGAGCCGGTCCCACTCCGAGCGATCCGCACGCCGGTCCAAGAAAACAATGACGGCCAGCCCTAGAAGGACGATCGCAAGGACGATCAGAATTGCGGCGAGAATTTTCATATTGGCCACTCAGTCAGGTGTCTTGCCCTTCGCTAGCGCGCGGGCGTCTATGGGACGATGACGCAGATCAATTGTTAAAATTAAGACAGCATAGCTGTCATAGTGAAACGCGGTCGCGTGCCATTTGCATCTTCCTTGGCACCAGGCTCTGCCTGACTTTGATGCCAACGGCCCATTCATCGAAGGAAATTGAACCAGATGCTCGGGCTTGCGGGCGACTGTTCGGAACCCGTCCTTCGTACCCGCAACAGCGCACGCCCAGACCCGAAGTTGGCCACCGAATTTTTGCTGCGGCGCAGTTCACTGTAAGCTCACACTGGCAACCATCGTCTCATCCGCGCCCTGTCGGAAGGGGCGGATGTATTCGGCAGCCGCGCATAATACGGGCACCCTAAGCCTTTTCGATGTCAGTCTTACGGAAATTACCAACCTGCTGGGCAACATTGGCGATTGGATCCCCTTCGTTTTGAAGGAAAGTCAGACGGTAAAGGGCAGTGGGATCCTCCCGCTAGGATCCAGACGGCTCGGCACGCTTCCTGACCGCGCCGTCTTTGATCTTCGGTTCCGCCCGCGTGCGCCAGCCACTCAGGCTGTCCAGCAGCGCCACGGCATATGCGGCGGTGAAGGCTCCGGCGAGGGTCAGCAGCACACGGCTCAGAACTGCCTGCCCCAGATCCTGCGTGCTGAGGCCCCCGGCAATCAGCGCCAGTGCGGCCGGAAGGGCATTCTGATAGGCCATGTGCGGGCGCGGGTCATAAAGCACCCGGGTGCCCACCCAAAGCCCGGCGAGAAAGACGAGGCCCAGCAGGATCGGCAGCTTGGGCGAGAGCGGATAGATCGCCACCACCACAATGGCCAGCGCGCTGCCGTAGAGCGTGGCGCGCAGGCGCTGCCCCGCCTCGAAGAAGACGGCATCGCGCGTGGGAAAGACCAACACCATCGCCGCCATGATCGCCAGCATGATGTCCGAGGGCGGCATCACCGCATAGAGCCAGAAACTGAGCGCCAGAAGCACGCTGGCGCGGATCGCCGCGCCCATGGCCGCATCCCCGCCCGGTGGCACCGGCGCCGCGACATGCACCTGCCTCGTGCGCGCCGGCACCAGCATATAGGCCAGCGGGATCACCACCAGCGCGACCAGGGCCGCCGAGAAGAACTCGCTCCGCATCATCGCGACCGCCGCACTGCCGCTCATCCCGATGACCGAGAAGAGGACAGCCATCACGACCAGCAGCATGCCGGGCGCCGCACCGCTGCGCAGGATCATCCCGAAGCCGAGGAAATAGACCAGCCACATCGCCCCGGCATAAACCACCGGCAAGGGCTGCAGCACGTTCACGAACCAGGCCATGAGCGTGGCGAGGACGCAAACGACGACGATGGCGACGATGATCGCGACCGGATTGAAGGCCTTGCGCTGCCCCGCGATCAGACCCACGGGCAAGGCCGCCATGATCGTGGGCATGTTCGGATCCATCAGCGGGATCGCCGCAAAAGAGAGCGCGCCCGTCAGGCCCAGCCTGATGGCGTAATGCGGATCATCCTGCGGGCTGGGGCGGGGCGGGACATACATGGCTCAGTGCAGGAAGCTGGTCCAGGAGCGCAGTCGTTGCAGCCCCCGCGCGATCAGGGCCAGCGGGCCATGCTCGCTGGTGGCGAAGATCACCGCATGCGCCTTGCCGCCGACGCGCGCGGCATAGGGCCAGTCCTCCATCCCGCCCTCCAGCTCGATCCGCACGGGGATGCTGCGCGCGGGCTCGAACCATGTCTTTGCGGTCTGGTTTACGACCAGCCCGCCCTGCACGTTGCGCCCCGGCGCGATGCCCCAGGCAACGCTCTGCACACGGCCATTGAATATCCGGCCCGGCAGCGCATCGAAAAGGACATGCGCGGGATCGCCGGCCTCGACCTTCTGTAGCTGGTTCTCGCGCAGATCGACGGTGATCCAGCCGGCCTCGGCATCGACGAAGGTCAGCGCAGGGCTGCCTGCCCCGATGAACTGCCCCTCCGACAGCGTGAGGTTGGTCACGGCGCCCAGATGCTGTGCGCGCACCGTGGTCGAGGCCAGGTCGTACTGCGCCTGCTCCAGCTGCGCGGCGGCGGCCTGGAAGGCGGGATTGTCCTCGCCCTCGGGGCCCAGCTGCGCCTGCGCGCTGCGCAGGTTGGCCTCGGCCCCGTCCAGCGCCGCCTCGGCTTCGGCCACGGCAGTGCGGGCCTGATCGCCCCGCGCGGCGGCGACGATGCCGCGTTCCTCGAGTTTGAAGGTGCGCTCGGCCTCGGTGCGGGTGTTGTCCAGCGCCGTACGGGCCTGGGTCACGGCCACCTGTGCCGCCACGATCAACGCGCTCGACGCATCGACATTCTGCAGCGCGCTGGCAAGGTTCGCCTCGGCCTGCGCCACAGCCAGCTTCAAGGGGCGCGGGTCGAGCGAGAAAAGCGGATCGCCCGCCTCGACGATGACGTCGTCCGAGACATTCACCTCCGTCACGGTGCCCGACACACGCGGCGCGATCTGCACCACATGGGCCGACACGATCCCGCGTGCGCTGCTGGGCACGCTGCGGTCCATCAGGGCGTAGACGCCGGCGATCAGGATCAAAGCCAGGATGACGGCAATCGCAACGATCCGTGTGCGGCTCGGCCCTTGGGCCGGGGAGGTTGTATCGCTCAAGTCTGGTCCTTTCGGGGCTGCGCGCTGAGGCCTGCACAGGCTATCCAACCGGGGGCCAAGCGCAAACGCAATCCTGCCCGTTGCAAAGGCGATAACCGCACATCAGCGCGCATGCCGGCGATCCTTGATGATGCTTTCGGAGATGATGCTTTCGGAAATCGCGCTGGCCGCCGTTACGAAGATGCCCAGCCAGCACAGGACGTTGAGTCCAACCATATAGCAAAAGCAGTATGTTATGATGTTTCCAGCGTGGCTGAAGAATCCTCCTCGGTCCGCCACAATTCCCCTTAAAAGAAACTGTTATCGCTGGTTAGGTAAAAGTTGCGTATCCCTATATGCCGCCTTCCTTGCATCTGAAATCGTCGGAACACGGGAGAATTTTTGGGTAGGTCGGGGTATCTAGCCCTGCACCCTAAACCAGATGCTCTGAAGTACCGAGTTTCTGTCACCGAGCTGACCAAACGAGCGCATCGTCACGGGCCAATGATCATGGCCGAAGGCCCGAGGCGTTTCAACTGCGGCCCGGATCCGACATTTGCTACCTCACGTGTCGTGAGGCCGAAGGATGGAGGCCTGGCGTTTACGCCATGCAGGTCTGTCGATCGCCTTGTGCGGATCGGAATCCGCGGGCGCTTTGTGTCACCGCACGCCAATGAGTTTGAAGAGTATATTCCCGCTCAGGCCCCTGCGGCGTCGATGCGTGGCGTGCCACGAGGCTTGGGATAAACACCTCATGCCCAAAAACGACGTTCTGCTGGGAGTGGGTATAGTAGAATATTGTTCTGCCTCGACAGTTCGCATGCCCGCTATTGGACCTTTCGCCAGGCGCTTCATTGCACGCGCAGGGCGAGGTGTTAGGTCCGCTGCGAATGATTGGAGACCGATATGAACAAACTACTCGCAACAGCGGCACTTGCGCTGACCGTCACCGCCCCTCTGGGCACCGCTCAGGCCGAAACATGGGATGTCGGCATGTCCGGCGGATACTTCCCATTCACCTTCGTGAATCTGGACGAACTTCAGGGTTTCGAGGTCGATTTCATCAATGCGCTGGCAGCTGAAACAGGAAACGAGGTGAACTTCGTCACCATGTCGTTTTCCGGTCTGATCGGCGCGCTGGAGTCAGAGCGCATCGACACCATCGCAAACCAGATCACCATCACGCCCGAACGTGAGGCAAAGTTTGCCTTTTCGCAGCCCTATGTTTTTGACGGCGCGCAGGTCGTCGTCAAGGCAGGCAATGAGGCCACGATCCAAGGCCCCGAAGATCTGAGCGGCAAGACCGTCGCCGTCAATCTTGGCTCGAATTTCGAGCAACTTTTGAACGATCTGCCCAACGCGGGCGAGATCGACATCAAGACCTACGAGAGCAATATCGCTCAGGACACGGCGTTGGGGCGTGTCGATGCATTTGTCATGGACCGCGTGTCTTCGGCGCAGCTTATTCAGGAGAGCCCGCTGCCCCTGGCCCTGGCTGGCAACTCGTTTAGCCAGATCCGCAATGCGCTGCCGTTCCGCGACACGGAAGAGGGGCGGGCGCTGCGCGACGAGATTGATGCGGCAATCACCACGCTGAAAGAGAACGGCACGCTGGCCGAGATTTCCCAAAAGTGGTTTGGCACCGACATAACCTCGGCGGAGTAACATCATGCGCGCGCTCGACGTCGACTACATGCTGGGGCTTTTGCCTGTTCTTCTGGGCTATGTGCCGCTGACACTCTTCATGGCGATGGTGGGGATGGCGTTCGCGCTCGTCCTCGCCGCTCTCATGGCAGTCGAGAGGGTGGCCAAGGTCCCTGTGCTTGACGTTTTCGTGCGCCTCTTCATCAGCTTTTTCCGTGGCACGCCGCTCTTGGTGCAGCTTTTCCTGTTCTATTTCGGCCTGCCGCAGATGCTGTCCTTTCTGACTGCGATCAATGGCGTGACGGCGACGATCATGGGCCTCACGTTGCATTTCTCGGCCTACATGGCCGAGAGCATCCGCGCCGCGATCCTCGGCGTCGATCGTGCGCAGTGGGAGGCCAGCATGGCCACCGGCATGACGCAGGCGCAGATGATGCGGCGCATCATCCTGCCGCAGGCGGCGCGCGTGGCGGCGCCCACGCTGATCAACTACTTCATAGACATGGTCAAAGGCACGTCGCTCGCATTCACTCTTGGCGTGACCGAATTGATGGGCGCGGCTCAAAAGGAGGCGGCAGGCAGCTTTCTGTATTTCGAGGCGTTTTTGGTCGTGGCCGCGATCTACTGGATTTTGGTCGAGGCATTGTCCTGGGGTCAAAGGTGGTTGGAGACCTATCTGAACAAGGCTCATGCGCGATGATTTCTATCCAGAACCTCAACAAGAGCTTCGGCAAAACCCCCGTCCTTCAGGACATATCGCTGGACATAGCGCCGGGCGAGCGCGTGGTGGTGATCGGTCCGTCCGGCACCGGTAAATCCACGCTTCTTCGGTGTCTGAATTTTCTGGACGCGCCGGATAACGGGCAGATCACCATCGGCGATCTGTCGGTTGATGCCGCGCGTGCGTCCAAGGCAGATATCCTTGGCCTCCGGCGGCGCACGGGCTTTGTCTTTCAAAACTACGCCCTTTTCGCAAACAAGACCGCGCGTCAGAACATCACCGAAGCGCTGGTGACGGTGAAAGGCATGAGCCGCGCAGACGCGGATGCGCGCGCCGACACCATTCTGCGCGAGACCGGATTGGAGGCGCGCGCGGATGCCTATCCCGCCTCGCTTTCGGGCGGTCAGCAACAGCGGGTCGGTATCGGGCGCGCCATGGCGCTGGATGCCGAACTGATGCTCTTTGACGAGCCGACCAGCGCGCTCGATCCCGAATGGGTGGGCGAGGTTCTGGACCTCATGCGCAAGCTGGCCGAGACGCGCCAAACCATGCTGATCGTCACCCACGAAATGCAGTTTGCGCGCGAGATCGCCGATCGCATTCTTTTTATGGATGGCGGACGCATCGTCGAGGAAGGCCCACCTGCGCAACTGCTGGACACGCCGCGCGACCCACGCACCAAAACATTCCTGCGCCGCGTCGGCTGAGCCGTCTTGGTGCCGGACGTGGTGATGATGCGGCCCAGCACCAAGTGGCGCCTCTAGCGTTTGCCTCGCCGGCGCGCCGCCGACGATTACAGCGACTTGAGCTCTGCCGCGCGCGGGCGACCTGTGCGGCGGGGGCAGGGGCCGTCAAACCGCATCTAGCCGTGCGCTCTTTGGCCGGTTTGCCCCTGCACCGAGAGCCTCGGACTAAGGTTCATGCAGGTATCTTTGATTGCCCCCAATGACCAAACACCGCGCCAAGCCGTTACATGCCGGGGCAAGATTACGCGCGCACGGCAGGCGGCGGGCATCGTGGCATGACGCGCTCCGCAGATGCCTGCGCAAGGTGAGGTCTGTCACGCCCGCGCAATGGCTCAGAGCTGGCCCAAATTCTCCAAGGATCTACAAAAGGCATGTTCCGTGCGCTTTGCCGACAGCATTGGTGCGAGGCAATTGCCCTCGTCTAAATTTCTGATAATTTCACTAGGTTATTGATTTGCGGGCACCGTTGTGGTGACTACAGCGCCATGACATGCCCTCGAATCCTGCCAAGTGGATTGTGTTCAAGGGGGCACCGCACGAAATCTGTCGAGAGGCATGGCTATGAAATCACGATATTCTTTCCTGTTTTTTGCAGGTGCTTTGACCTTGCTCAGCAGCCTGCCCGCTTGGGCCGAAGAGGAGGTCCGGGCACATCTGCTTATCGAGCTGAACGCCGCCGAGTCGCAGCAAGATGGGTGCAAGCTGTCTTTCCTTGCCCTCAACGGCCACCCTGTGGGTATCGCGCAGGCGGTGTTCGAGACGGTGATCTTCGATGCCGCCGGGCAGGTCGACCGACTGACTTTACTCGACTTCAGTGATCTGCCCGCTGCGCGGCCCCGCGTGCGGCAGTTCATGATCGCGGATATGCAGTGCGGCGATATAGGCCGGATCCTGTTCAACGGTGTCAGCACCTGCCAGTCGCCTCGCCTTGGCGACGATGCTTGCGAGGCGGGTCTGGTGCTGGAGAGCAAGACCGATATCGAGGTGACGGGATGAGCAGCATCGTCGCGACATTCAACGAGATTGCTGCCTTGGGCGGGCCGGTTGTGGTCGTCCTCCTCGCCGTGTCGATGGTGACCTTGGCCGTGATGCTCTACAAGCTATGGCAGTTTACCCGCTCGGGCGTCGGGCGGCACCGGGCGCTGGCAGAGGCGGTCTCGGCATGGGATGCCGGCGACAAGGCCCGGGCGCGCGCCGCCTTGAGACGTTCTACCAGCTATCTTGCGCCTGTCGTGTCCATGGCCTTCGATGCAGGTCCGGATGCGGTCAAGCGGCTAGAGGCAGAGGCGGAAACGCGTTTCGCCCGGCTCGAGCGTGGCTTCAGGCTGCTTGATTCCGTGGCGCAGCTGGCGCCGCTCCTTGGTCTTTTCGGAACGGTTCTGGGAATGATCGCCGCGTTCCAGGCGTTGCAGGATGCGGGCAGTCAGGTTGATCCGTCGATCCTTGCGGGTGGCATCTGGGTGGCGCTGCTGACGACGGCCGTCGGCTTGGTTGTCGCGATGCCGACGGCACTGGTCCTCAGCTGGTTCGAGGGCCGCATGGACGCCGAGCGGGTCACGGCAGAGCGCGCCATTCATATCATTTTGGCACCGCGCGGCCTGGACGCCGCCACTGTGGAGGCCGCCGAACCAAGGGCCGCTGTCCATGGCTAGGCGATCCCGCAGACGCGGACGCCTCTCGATGACGTCGCTGATCGACGTGATCTTTCTCCTGCTGCTCTTTTTCATGCTGTCTTCGACCTTCTCCAAGTTCTCCGAAATCGAGCTGACCGCAGGCGGGAGCGCACCCGGCGGCGCGGCCGAGACGCCGCCGCTTTTCCTGCGGCTTGGGCAGGACGACCTGAGCCTGAATGGTCAAACCACCTCACTGGGCGCGTTGCAGACCGCGCTTGGCCAATCCGGGCCCGCGTCAGTCGCCGATGACAGGCCCCGGACAGTGCTGGTGTCTTTGGGACAGGACGTGACGGCCCAGCGTCTTACCGACTTGCTGGGGGCGCTGCGCGGTACCGAAGGCATCAGCCCGCTGATACTGGGAGGCAGCTCGGAATGAAGCGCGTCCTTCGCAAGACCAAAAGTGAGCCGACGATCGCGCTGATCAACATCGTTTTCCTGATGCTGATCTTCTTCATGGTCTCGGGCACGTTGGCGCGCCCGCTGGATGCTTCGCTCAGCCTCGTCCGGACGGCGGATCTGGAGGGGCGGGCGCCGCCCGATGCCCTGATGGTGCATGCGGATGGGCGCCTCACCCACCAAGGCCAGGACATTTCAGCGCCCGCAAATTACCTGGCGACGCTGCCCGAGGCCGAACGCCAAGGCCCGGTCAGGCTGATACCCGACCGCGAACTGCCTGCGGCCGATCTTGTACGCATCGCCGCGGAATTGCGCGCGGCTGGCGCCGGGCAGGTGATGATCGTGACGGAAAGAGGGCTGGAATGATCGCATCGTCCAATCGCGTCAAACTGCTGGCGGTCTCCGGTGCGGTGCTGGCGCATGCGGCCATCGGGCTGGCGTTTCCCCCCGATACGGCGCCCGAGATCGCGGGCGGCGCGGGTGCCCCCGAGGCGCGGCTGGGCACCAGCTTTGCCGATATGGCCGCGGGCATGCTGACTGCGGAACAGGCGCAAGATACCGCTGCGCCCGTGTCGGCCCCGGCCCCCGAAGTGGCGCATGCACCGCGCGCAGCCACCGCTTCCCCCACGCGGCCCGAAGCCGTTCAGCCGCTCAGAGCAGAGCCAGCGCCTGCTGCCGAGCCGCTCGCGGCCCTGCCTGCCGCGCCATCTCCCGAGGCACCAGAGGCCCAAAAAACTCTGGCCGTTGCGCCCCAAGCGGTCAGTCGCTCACTGCGCCCGGTCAGGCGCAGCGCGGATTTCGAAGAGGAAAACAAACCGCAAGCGGCCAAGCCGACGCAGGCGGCGGCCCCGCCGCCAAAGCCCCGCGCGCAGCCCGCGCCGCGCGGCAATTCCGATACCAACGCCGCCGCGGGAACGCCCCAAGGCAGCAGGGCGGCCACGGCGCAGGCCCAAGGCCGGGCCAGTGGACAGAGCACGGCCGCCGGAACAGCCGCGGCAAGCAATTATCCCGGCCTCGTGATGCGCAAAATTTCGGGCGTTCGCAAACCCCGGATGAGCCAGTCAGGCAGCGCGCGGGTCAGCTTCTCGGTCGCGTCCTCCGGCGCTTTGGCGGGGGTGTCGATCGCGCGCAGTTCGGGCCGGGCGGCGCTGGACCGCGAGGCGCTGCGCCTCATCCAGCGGGCGGCGCCGTTTCCGCCCCCGCCCGCATCGGCGCAGCGCAACTTCGCGATCGACATCGAATTTCGCTGATCGTTGCGGCGGCGCCAATGGCCGGCGCTACAGGGCGCCGGCCGATCCGCGCTGTGTCAGAACGTCCGCGACACCGACAGTTTGAAAGTGCGGCCCGGTGCCTGCCGCGTGGGCGAGGACAGATGCCCGACATAGGACTTGTCAGCCAGGTTCTCGACCCCGAAGCGCACCGCCGTCCCCTTGAGCCAGCCTTGGTCGGGCTGCCACGTTGCGCGCAGATTGTGCCGGGTCACATCGTCCAGATCCGCGCCCAGCGCATCGCGGCGATCGACCGCGTGCACGATCTCCCAGCTGAGGTCCAGATCGTCATCCCACCGCTTGCCCAGCGTCAGCTGCACCCGGTCCGCCGGGCTGATACGCCACGCACTGCTGGTGCCGTCGGGATTGTATTCGCGGCCATTGCCGACATGCCCGGCAAGATCGACATAGACCCCGTTCTGCATTCCGTAGGAGGCCTCAAGCTCGAACCCTTCGGATTTGACATGGTCCAGATCGGTCGTGGTCGAGCCGGAGACGGTATAGCTGGTGATGTCCCACAGCTTTGTCTGGTAGAAATTGCCGCGCACCGTCAGGCTGTCGCCCGCCGCCAGCACATCGAGGCCGGTATATTCCGCGCCAATTTCCAGCGTCTGGGATTTCTCGGTCATGCCGATGCGGCGCTGCGCCGTGGCCGAGGTGCCCAGATCGTCGATGATCGGCAGGCCCTCGGTATAGGCCGCGCTGCCGAAGACCGACAGGCCGTTGCCGAAATCATAGGCCAGCGCCAGCCCGCCCATCAGCGCGTCCTTGTCATAATCGTCCGTCACGCCCGCCAGTGGCACGGCGCTTTCGATGCGCGAATGCTCATAGCGCAGCGCGGGGGTGAGGGTGAACTGGCCGATGCTCATCTCGTCCACGACAAACAGCGCAAAACGGCGGTCCTCGCCACCCGGCGAGCTGGCCGCATCGAGGCGTTCCTTGCGGATCACCTCGGCGCCCGCCAGCATGTCATGCGCGACCGCGCCGGTCGTGAACAGCGCCCGGTTGGATACGGTCAGCTTGGTCGTCTGATAGCGGTTGTCGGCACAGATCACGCCGGTAAAGGGGCTGGCGCAGAAAGCCGCAACGCTCTGGCCGCCCTGAAAGGGCGAGCTGCCGTCGATGTAATCCACGTCGATCGTCTGGTCGGCGTAGCTGAGGTTGGCGCGCAGGTCGATCAGATCGCTGGCCGGGTCGTAGCGGTATTCCACCACCGCCTGACTGGTATCGGTGCGCCGGTCGACGCGGCCGAAATTGTTCGCCGTCGTCTCGAACTGGTCATAGGGCACGTCCTTGTCGTCAGCGACCGTCTCGGAATAGCTGAGCGTCAGGGACTGCGCGCCGTCTTCTCCAAAGGTGAACTTGCCCTTGGTCAGCCATGAGGGCGTGCGGAAGGACGAATTACCGATGGTGGTGCCATCGCCAGCCGCCAGATTGCCCTGATCGCGTAGGGTGTAATTCAGCAGGAATTCGACGCCCTCGGCAGGCATCCAGGCCAGGTTGGTCGATGTGGCCCAGCCGTCCCCGTTGCTGCTGTATTCCAGCGTTTGCGAGCCGCCAAAGCCGACCTCGCCGCCGGTGAAGTCCGACGCATCTTTCGTCTGCAGCTTGACCACGCCGCCGCCGATACCCGATCCATAGGCAAAGCTGCCGATGGTGCCGCGCAGCACCTCGACCTGCTTGTACAGCAGCGGATCGGTGAAAAGCTGCGTGCCGATGCGATACAGCTCTTCCGAGCCAACGCTGGCGCCGTCGATCTGCACCGCGATCTTCTGATCGCTGCCGAAGGTCGTGTTGGCGCCGAAACCGCGGATATTGATGCCCGAGCCTTGCGGCGTCGTGCCGTTGACCAGTGTTACGCCCGGCACCGAATCGATGAGCTGCGCGACAGTGCTGGCCTGCCGGTCCTGGATTTCCTCCTCGCCCACGACGGTCCGCGACAGCGCGGTGCCGTAGCTGAGGTCGCGCTTGCCGCCCGTTAGAATCAATGTGCCCAGATATCCGGGGGTGCCTTGATCCTGGGCAGCGGCAGGGGCTGCCAGTGACAGGCAGGCAAGCGCGGCCGAGCCGCGCATCAGGGGTCTATGCATTTGCGCCATCCTTCATGCGTCTTTGGGCCGAAGCTCGCGAAGGGCTGGCGCGGCGGTATTTGGTGAATTGGCGATAATCGTTACCGCAACGGGTTGCAGCCTTAACCGTATCCAACTAAAACAGTCAAGTAATTTGAGAGAGCCACGCACCGGACCCGTCGGGCGCAGCCATCGGACCCAACCATTCCGAGGATGCCCCGATGACCCAGCAAGTCCCCCCCAGCCCCGAAAATATCCGCACGTTCATCGCCGAAAACCCCAAGCTGCGCGCGCGCGATGCGGCCGACAAGCTGGGCATCGCCGAGGCGCAGCTGGTCGCCGCCCATGTGGGCCAGGGCGCCACGCGAATCGCCGCGCATCCCGACCGGATCATCCCCGCCGCCGAAAAGCTGGGCGAGGTCATGGCCCTCACCCGCGTCGAGGCCTGCGTGCATGAAAAGGTCGGCACCTACGGCAATTACCACCCCGGCGCGCATGCCGCGATGACCCTGACCGAAGAGATCGACCTGCGCATCTTCCCCTCGCACTGGGTGCATGCCTTCGCCGTCGAAGCGGCCACCGATGATGGCCCGCGCCGGTCGCTGCAGATCTTCGATGCGGCGGGCGATGCGGTGCACAAGATCCATTTGCGGGACACATCCGACCACGCGGCATGGCCCGGCATTGTCGCCAGTCTGGCGCTGGACGATCAATCACAGGGGCAGGATGTCAAACCTCGCACGCCCGTGGAAGCAGCGAAATCACGGCCCGACAAGCTGGACGTGCTGCGAGAGGAATGGTCGAAACTGACCGACACGCACCAGTTTTTGCGCCTGTGCGCCAAGCTCAAGATGAACCGCCTCGGCGCCTACCGCATCGCCGGTGCGCCCTTCGTGCGCCCGCTGGATCCGAAGGCCGCCGACGAGATGCTGAACGCCGTGCAGCGCGCGGGGATCGAGGTGATGATCTTTGTCGGCAATCGCGGCTGCATCCAGATCCATACCGGCCCCTTGCGCGAATTGCGGCCCATGGGGCCATGGCAAAACGTGATGGACCCCGGTTTCAACCTGCATTTGCGATTGGACAAGGTGGCCGAGCTTTGGGCCGTGGAAAAGCCGACGCAGCGCGGCCCCGCAATCTCGGTCGAGGCGTTCGATACAGAGGGCGGCATCATCTTTCAGGTGTTCGGCGTCGGCAAGGAAGGGCGCGACTCGCGCGCCGACTGGGGCCGGATCGTCGCCGGGCTGCCCACGCGCGAGGAGGTGCCCGCATGATCCGCCTGCGCAGCACACGGGCCATCGCGGCCCTCATGGCGGGGCTGGTCGCCACCGCGCCCGCGCTGGCCGAGACGAAGGCCGATATTCTGTCGATCGGTGGCGCCGTGACGGAGATCATCGTGGCGCTCGGTCAGCAGGACAGGCTCAAGGCGCGCGATACGACATCCAGCTATCCGCCCGAGATCGCCGAGCTGCCCGATGTGGGCTACATGCGCGCCCTGTCGCCCGAGGGGGTGCTGTCGGTCGATCCTGCCCTGATCATCACGGGCGAGGGGGCTGGCCCGCCCGAGGCGCTGGACGTGATCCGCGCCGCTGATGTCGAACTGGTCGAAGTTCCTGACGCGCGGGATGCAGATGGCATCTTGCGCAAGATCGAGATCATCGGCGCCGCGCTGGGCGTGCCCGACCGTGCCGAGGCGCTTGGGGGCGAAGTCGGCGCGGCGCTTGCCGATGCAACCCGGAGCGCGAAGCGGCCCGAGGCGGGCAAGAAGCGCGTGCTGTTCATTCTCTCCACCCAAGGGGGCCGGGTCACGGCATCGGGCGCCGGGACCGAGGCCGACGCGATCATCCGCATGGCAGGCGGTTTGAACGCCGTCACGGATTTCGAGGGCTACCGCCAGATGACGGACGAGGCCGTGGGCGGGGCCGCACCCGATGTGATCCTGATGATGGATCGCGGCGGCGATCACGGCATCTCCGATGAGGATCTTTTGGCCATGCCGGCAATCTCGCTGACGCCCGCGGCACGGACAAGGTCCGTCATTCGCATGGACGGGCTGCTTCTGCTTGGCTTTGGCCCGCGCACTGCCGAGGCTGTCACGCAGCTCAGCCGCGCGGTCTATGACAGCGGCAGTTAAGCCTGTGTCCGCGGTTCTCGACACCGAAATGCATGTTGCTGCAGGACGCCTGACGCGGGCACGCAGGCTGCATTGGCTGCTGGCGGCTGCGTTGGTGGCTGCCTGCCTGCTCAGTCTGCAAATCGGTGCCACCGACGTGCGGATCACGCATCTTGTGGCGGCCCTCGCGCGGGGCGAAGCATTGAGCCAGATGGAGCGTGTGGTCCTCTTGGACATCCGGCTGCCGCGCCTTGCCATGGGCGTTCTGGTGGGCGCCGCCTTGGCGGTCTCGGGCGCGGTGATGCAGGGGCTCTTTCGCAATCCTCTGGCTGATCCCGGCATCGTGGGCGTCGGTGCCGGCGCGGGGCTGGGCGCGATCCTCGCCATTGTACTGGGCGGACTGCTGCCCGCCTGGGTGGCGGCATCCGCAGGCAATCAGCTGGTTCCTGTCGCAGCCTTTGTTGGTGGTTGGGGCTCGACCATTTTGCTCTACCGCGTCTCGACCAGTGGGGGGCATACGTCGGTCGCAACGATGCTGCTGGCGGGCATCGCGCTGGGGGCGCTGGCGGGCGCGCTGTCTGGCATCCTTGTCTATATCGCCGATGACCAGCAGTTGCGCGATCTGACCTTCTGGGGCCTCGGATCGCTGGCCGGGGCCAGCTGGACCAAGGTGCTGGCGGCGGGGCCGATGATCCTTGCCGCGATTGCCGCGGCCCTGATGCTCGGGCGCGGCCTCAACGGGCTGGCCTTGGGCGAGGCGACGGCGGCGCATATCGGCATCGACGTGCAGCGCATGAAGTCCATCGCCATCCTTGCCGTTGCCGCGGCAACGGGCGCCGCCGTCGCGGTCTCGGGCGGGATCGGCTTTGTCGGGATCGTAGTGCCGCATCTTCTGCGGCTGGCCTCGGGGCCGGATCACCGCACGCTTTTGCTCAATTCCGCGCTTCTGGGCGCCACTCTGCTCATCCTTGCGGATGTCATTGCACGCACGGTCATCGCGCCCGCCGAGCTTCCCATCGGGATCGTGACCGCCGTTCTGGGTGCGCCGGTCTTTTTGTGGATCCTGATCAAACGCCGTGGGGTGGCGCTGTCATGACGTTTTGTGCCGAAAATATCCGCGTCTCATACGGCCAGCGCGAGGTGCTGGGAGGTGTCAGCCTCACCGCGCAGCCCGGTGAGGTGACGGCGATCGTCGGTCCGAACGGGTCCGGTAAATCGACGCTATTGGGCGCCATGAGTGCCAGCCTGCCTTATGAGGGTACTGTCGCGCTGAACGGGCGGGATATCAGGGCGATGAAGCCTTGGCATCTTGCCGCGCAAAGGGCCGTCCTGCCGCAGACCTCGCAGCTTGCCTTTCCCTTCACCGTGATCGAGGTGGTCCGCCTTGGCCAGCAGGCGGGGACAGCGGGCGCTCGCCTAGACGTCCCACTCCGCGCGCTGGCGCGCGTGGGCCTTATGCATTACGCGAACCGCCGCTTTTCAGAGCTGTCGGGCGGCGAGGCGCAGCGCGTCATGCTGGCACGCGTGCTGGCGCAGGTCTGGGCGCCCATCGCGAATGACATACCACGCTGGCTGCTGCTGGATGAGCCTGTGTCGAGCCTTGATATCGCGCATCAGTTGCAGGTCATGCAGATCGCCCGCGAATTCGCCGGGGCGGGGGGCGGGGTGATCGCCGTCATGCATGATTTGAACCTGACCGCGTTATACGCCGACAAGGTCGCGGTACTGGCAGGGGGCGAACGCCTCGCCTTTGGCGCGCCGGGCGACGTGCTGACCGACACGGTTCTGTCGCGTGCCTACGGTTGCGCCCTGCGCGTCTGCGCGCCGCCACCTGAGGGCATTCCCTATATCCTGCCGCACGCGGCCTCTGCCTGAAAGGATCTTCCATGCGCCTTGCCCTCCTTCTCGCGTACCTCGCCGCTCCCGCCATAGCCGCCGCAAGCGCCGATATCGTCATCCTTGGCGAAGTTCACGACAATCCCGATGCGCATCTGGGCCAGGCTGACGCGGTACGTAATTTGGCGCCCACTGCGGTTGTCTTCGAAATGCTGACCGCCGCCGAGGCCAAGCGGGCCGATGCCGATCGCGGCCTCATAGCGGAGGCGTGGGCAAAGAGCGGCTGGCAGGACTTCGCGATCTACAGCCCGATCTTCGATGCGTTCGGCGCGGCGCGTATCGTCGGCGCCGCCGCACCGCGCGATACTGTGCGCGCCGTCTTTACAATCGGGCCTGCAGATCTGTTTGGCCCCGAGGCGCCGCGCTACGGGCTCGATGCCGCGCTGCCCGAGGATCAGCAGCGCCAGCGCGAGGATCAACAGTTCGACGCGCATTGCGCGGCCATGCCGCGCGACGCCATGGCCGGCATGGTCGCGGTTCAGCGCTACCGCGATGCAGCCTTCGCCCGCAGCGCGCTTGAGGCGCTGAACCGCTACGGCCCACCCGTCGCGGTGATCGTGGGCAACGGCCATGCCCGCACCGATTGGGGTGTTCCCGCGATGATCGCGCGCGCAGCGCCCGCTGTGACCACCCATGCCATCGGTTTTGTCGAGCAAGTCACCGACATGCCTTTTGATGAGATACGCGTCGTCCCTCCGGCGGACCGCGACGATCCGTGCAAATCCCTTTCGTCAGATTAAAGAGGCATCCGAATTCAGGCTCGGGTCATCATCAAGGCGTTTCGAGCTGCGCAGGCCCGCGTCGGTCCAAACCGCAAGCTGCAAAAGGGCGCGTCCCGCTTCCACGATTTCTGGTCGATCCGGTTGATCGGCGCGGCCTTGCCCATTCGATTTCTTGTGCCTGATCCCGCAATTCATATCTTGACTGAAAAAGTCGGGATAGGCTAAGCATAGGTAATTCCCGACTCTATTGGTCGAGATAAAGTCGTCAAAATGGGTTCACGGCGGGGCTGTCGTTTTTAACAAAGCTGCCAGAGATGAGGAGACCCGCCATGCAACGATCTGCGCCGCCGCAAAGGCCCGAGACACCCAGCCCCGCCCCTGGGGTCTGGCGCGAGTTTGCTCAGTGCAGCGTCGATTGTACCTGCCTTGAAGGATTTGCCCTCGAAGGTCTCTTCGACATGGAACGCAGCCGCGTGTCCGCCGGTGAAAGGGCGCGTTGGCCATGATACAGCACACCCCGGCACCCCGCCCCGTCGAACATCAAGACGATACTGCGACTTATGACGCGCGCGACCTGGTCCGGGACGGCGTGAAGGCAAATGTCGTTTTGGATGATCAAACCTACACGCTGCGCATCACCCGCGCCGGCAAGCTGATCCTGACCAAGTGAGGCACGAACCCTGCGCATTGCCGCCCGTGGCTCGCTTAACGCAGGCACTTGAGCGACAGTCCCTGCCAACTCAGGCCAGCCGCCCGGCCCGCATCTAGAGGACATCATGGCAAAAATTCCCAGCCCCTGCATCGACGTCTGCAAGTTCAAGCGTGACGGCCACTGCATCGGATGCTCGATGACCAAGGCGCAGAAATCCGCCTTCAAGGCATTGGAGAAAAACGCGCATCGCGAGGCTTTCGTCGAGCTGGTGGTCGCGCAGCAGGCGGTCATGGGCCGCTACGCGCATTGGGAGCCGGCCTATGAAAAGAAGTGCCGCAAGAAGAACGTGTCACTGAGAATGCTCAACAAGGATGCGGCAGCGTAAGCTCCCTCAAGGCTTGTGAATTGGGCATCCCAGCCGATGACGATACGAGAAGAAAGGGAGTGAATATGGGCGCAGCACTTCGCAAACCGGACGTCGAATACGGATTTGACCTCGGGCAAGGGCTGCAAGGCACGACCTTGCTGTCGCATGTGCGCCACGTCGCCCGGCGCAGCCGGTGCAAGAAATACGTCGACCTCTTTGGCGCCTGTGCGGTTCTGTCGGGCAATCGCCACGTGGCCGCGCAAGCCGCGTCCGAAGTGCTGATGCGCGGCCTTTCGCAGGCGTTGGGTCGGCGACCGGTCATCTACCGCGTCGACGAGTCCGATATGTCCTTTGACGAGGCATGGCTGCTGGCCTTGGCCCGCAGCCTGAAAACGGATGACACGGACAGTGCCACGTTTTTGCTGAATTCACGGGTCAAGAAACATCTGCACCGCAATCTGGTCTTTCTGCTCCGGGCGGTCATCGACAAATTTCCTCAAGTTTAGAAAGATTCTAAATTGGTCTTGCTGAACGGCCATCTGCGCTCTAATGTTTGGCTGCGAGCCAGCCAAATGCCAGCCAGCGCCCTATTTCAACGCAGGAGGCCGTGATGACCCAGACCGCCCAAGCCCTTTCGACGGATGCCACAGCGCAGATCGCCGAAGCTCTCAACCAATGCGTCGCCGAGACCGCAGTGACCACGATGCTCGCGCAGAATTTCCACTGGAACGTGACCGGGATGGCGTTTGGCCCCCTGCACGATCTGTTCCAGAAGATCTACGAAGACCACTTTATCGGGCAGGATGATCTGGCCGAGCGTGTGAAAGCGTTGGGCGCTCATGCCGAAGGCACGCTGGGCGGCATGCTGCAGCGGTCCAAAGTCTCCGAGGTCGAAGGCGTACCCGCGGCCGAGGACATGATCCGCCTTTTGAAAGAGGCGCAGGAAACCTTGGCTGAGACAATTGCCGGTGCCGGTGAACTCGCGGCCCAGCACGGCGACACTCTGACCGAGGATCTGTGCATCGCACGGGGCCAGACCCACGAGAAATTCGCCTGGATGCTGCGCGCGCATCTGGCGTAACCGCAGCAGCCGGACCCGGCCACTGGCATTGATCTTGCACCGGGCGCGGCTGGCACTTCGCTGGCCAGCGCCCGCTTTGCCATGAGATGCGGGCCTGCGGCGCCACGTGCCGCGATTGCCAAAACACTGACTGACCTTTCTCCATTCGACAAGGGCGGCAAGCTGGTGGCGCCCCCGCCTGCGATCTCGAAGAGGAAGTTGAGGCCGCGCATCGCGAACCTCAGACGTGACATCAGCCAAATCGGTGATGGCCATGCGCAGCCGTGCCAGAGCGGGGCCACCCGTTATGGCCCGCAATGCCCGGCACATCGCAGCTGAAGTGGTCAGGCCAGAGTAGCCGCCGGATGACGCCAGAGTTATGCGCGCGTCACGTGCCAAGATATCGCCATAGTCAGAACAAAGACCTGCCCGGCTTTCTTTGGATATTTGCGGTGTTTCATGAGGCAGGGCTGGCATGACGATACAGGCAAAATTCGAACTCGACACATCCGCTGTTGCGGGTGGCGGCCTTTCGCGCTTGATCGTTCAATCCCTCAGGGACAACGGTATCCTGCTTGTTCTGGTGCTGGCCTACTATGTGGCTGCCCTGCTGATCGGCGTCTATACGGCAACGCCCGTCAGCACCGTCAGCCCGACCATTCTTGCGCTCATGCTGGCAAGCCTCGTGCCGATTTTTCTGGCGACGATGATCATCTGGCGCTTTGCCTACATGGCAGTAGCCGTCCGCCCGGCCAAACCCATTGCCTGGATGATGCAAGATCTGAAGAGCACCTTCCTCTATGATCACAGGCGATTGGTCAGTGGGGGCATCGCGATCCTTGCGATCATCTTTTTCGCGGCGGTCTTTGCCTATGTCAAAGAGACCATTCCCCAGCTCAACCCGTTCTCGTGGGACGGCACTTTCGCACGGCTCGATCGGCAAATGCACGGCGGTCACGACCCTTACGCCCTGTTCAGTCCCATTTTTGCGAACGCGACCGCATTGCGCGGTCTCGACCTGGCGTATTCGGCCTGGTTCCTCCTGATCTATTTCTTCTCGTTCATCGCCTGCATGGATCGCGAGAACCCCATGCGCAGCAACAGCTACCTGATCTCTTTCACCCTGACCTGGATCGTCGGCGGCTCTGTCTTTGCCGTCTTCTTTTCGTCGGTCGGCCCGATCTACTTTGCGGACTTCGGCTTCGGCGATCAGTTTGCACCGCTGAAGGACATGCTGCTGGGGATCAATGCGCAATATGCGCTGATGGCTGTCGACCTGCAGGCGATGCTACTGGAAAACGCTCAAAACAATTCCGGCGTCAGCGGTATTTCCGCAATGCCCAGCATGCACCTTGCCACCTCATGGATCATGGCCTTTCATGCGTTCCGCTTTGGCAAGACGTTGGGCTGGATCATGGTGGGCTTTGCCGTGGTGATCCAATTGGGATCGGTCATGCTGGGCTGGCATTATGCGATTGATGGATATGCAGGGTTCTTGGTGGCAGCGGTTTGCTGGTTTGCGGGGGCCAAGCTGGCGCGCGTCCAAAGCCGAATTGATCGGTCGTCCGCGCGCGCTTGAAGTGCGGCATGGCGCGCGCAATCCCCGCGCAGATCCGGCGGATTAGGCAGGCAATCATGGCTTTGCCATCAAGGGCCGCCGCGCAGTCTTCTGGCAGAGCCTCGGCGGCCTCATCGACGTCATCTCCCAAGCCTTTTTCGCACTGCGTCCGCAATTTGCGCGGGCCTAGTCGTATCGTAGCTCCGTCGCCTTGCCGCGGAAGATGTAATAGGACAGCACGGTATAGCCGAGGATCGCGGGCAGCACGAAAAGCGTGCCGATCAGGATGATCATCAGGCTTTCGGGGGCCGAGGCCGCCTCGTAGATCGTGATCTGCTCGGGCACGACATAAGGGTAGAACGAATAGGCCATCCCGCCGAAGGCCAGCATGAAAAGCGCGGTGGCGGCCACGAAGGGTGACCAGGACCAAGCGTCATTCGTGCGCGGCATGCGCCGCAGCTTCCACCACAGGAACCCGACCAGCGCCGCCGACAGGATCGGCAGGGGCATGAGATAGAGCATCTGCGGCATACCAAACCATTTATCGAAAATGCGCGCTGACACGAAGGGCGTCGCCAGCGAGATCGCCCCGATCCCCAGGATCAGCCCCCAGATGCCGCCCTTGGCCCAGCGGATTGCATGCGCCTGCAGCGCGCCGCCCGTCTTCAGGATCAGCCATGTTGCCCCGATGAAGCTGTAACCGACCGTCAAGAACACCGCCGTCAGCACCGCGAACGCAACATTGGGCAGTGTCCAAGCCAGCCCCATCACATACATCCCCAGCATGAAGCCCTGGGCCAGCGCAGCCATCAGCGATCCGCCAAAGAAGGCGGCGTTCCATAGGGCCTTCTGGCTGGGCGGCGCCTTGGCGCGCAGTTCGAACGAGACGCCCCGCAGGATGAGGCCGATCAGCATCACGAATACGGGCAGGTAGAGCGACGTCAGTATGACACCGTGCGCGGGCGGGAAAGCCACCAGCAGGATCCCGATCGCCAGCACCAGCCATGTCTCGTTCGCGTCCCAGAAGGGGCCAATAGACGCGACAAGCATGTCCTTTTCCGTGTCATCCGCCAGCGGCATCAAGAGGCCCACACCCAGGTCGAACCCGTCGAGCACGACATAGATCAGGATCGACAGGCCCATGAGGGCCGCGAAGGTCCAGGGCAGCCAGATGGCCGGATCGCCGAACATGTCCATCGTCATTCTCCCGGCTGCAGCATGGCGGGCTCGGCGGCGCCGGCGGCGGGCTGCTCGCGATTGGGCAGCGGATCACCCTTGGCGGCCTTGCGGGCGAGGTAGGTGATGGCGGCGATATAGGCCAGGATCAGCGCGGCGTAGATGACGAGGTATCCGACCAGCGTGGTCCAGACCATGCCCGAGGGCACGTCGCTGACCGCATCCTTGGTCGCCAGCACGCCCTGCACCAGCCAGGGCTGGCGCCCGATTTCGGTCGTGTACCACCCGGCCAGCGTGGCGATCCACCCGCTGAAGCTCATCGCGCAGAAGGCGTAGAGCGGCAGCGTGGGCATATTGCCCGCGCCGTAACGGCGCAGAAGCACGAGGCCACCCCAGGACAGGGCCAGCATCGCCATGCCCGTGCCCACCATCACGCGGAAGCTGTAGAAGACGGGCGCGACGCGCGGATGCAGAACCTCGCCATCTTCGCTGACGAAGTCGTTGAGGCCGGGCACCACGCCATCCGCCGAATGCTTGAGGATCAGGGAGGCACCATTGGGAATGGCGATCTCGAAATCGTTGCTGCGTGTTTCCTCGTTGGGGATGGCAAAGAGGACCAGCGGCACGTTCGGCCCCGTCTCCCAATTGCCTTCCATCGCGGCAACCTTGGCGGGCTGATACTCCAGCGTGTTCAGGCCGTGGAAATCGCCCGCGAGGATTTGCAGCGGAATGAGGCCCGCGCCCGTGATGATGCCGACACGCAGCGCCGATTTCACCGCCTCGCCGCGGTCGCCCCACAGCATGCGCAGCGCCGAGATCCCAGCGATGAGAAAGGCCACGGTCAGACCAGAGGCCAGCATCATGTGGACAAAGCGGTACGGCATCGACGGGTTGAAGATAATCTGCATCCAGTCCGTCGCATGCACGACGCCCTCGCGCAGCTCATACCCTTGCGGCGTATGCATCCACGAGTTCAGCACGATGATCCAGAAGGTCGACATGGTGGTGCCGAAAGCCACGAGGAACGTGGCGGTCGTATGCACCCACGGCTTTACCCGCGAGGCACCGAAGAGCATGATCCCGAGGAACACCGCCTCGAGGAAGAAGGCTGTCATGATCTCGTACGCCAGAAGCGGGCCGGCGACATTGCCCACCGTCTCCATGAAACCGGGCCAGTTGGTGCCGAACTGGAAGGACATGGTGATGCCCGACACGACGCCCATGGCAAAGCTGAGCGCAAAGACCTTCACCCAGAACATGTAGGCGTCCATCCACTTCCGCTCGCCCGTGGCGGAAAAGCGCAGCTTGAAGAACAGCAGCACCCAGCCGAGTGCGATCGTGATGGTCGGAAAGAGGATATGAAACGAGATGTTTGCGCCGAACTGAATACGCGAAAGAAGAAGAGTGTCCACCGAAGGCTCCGGGTTAAATCCAAGGGTCTGGTTTACTGATGGACATATAGGGCCATACCCCCGTTGCCGCACCGTCATGCGACAATGTGCGCGCGCCTCAAGTGCCTGATTTTCCCGAGTTTAGACGCTAACAGCCCCCGGCCCGCCCAGCGTCGCGATCGGGATCGCCGATGTCCATTTCCACGGCGCCATCGCCACAGCGCATTTGCGGGCGCGGCGGCGATGTTGTAGCCATGGCTGACGAATTTGCGAAAGACCAACATGCCTCTCAGTGACTGCCGGATCATAGACCTGCCCAAGATCGCCGACGCGCGCGGCAACCTGACCTTTGTCGAGGGGGGCAGCCATATCCCGTTCGATATCAAGCGCGTCTATTACCTCTATGACGTGCCCGGCGGCGCCGACCGGGGCGAGCATGCGCACAAAGCGCTGCATCAATTCGTGATCTGCATGTCCGGCAGTTTCGATCTGGTGCTGGATGACGGCTTTGCCTCCAAGCGGTTTCACCTCAACCGGTCCTATTTCGGGGTCTATGTCTGCCCGATGATGTGGCGCTATCTGGACAACTTCTCGTCCGGGTCGGTCTGCATGGTCATGGCGTCCGAACGCTTTGACGAGAGCGATTATATCCGCGACAAGGCCGAATTTCTCGCCGCCGTGGGCGCAACGTGAAGGTTCCGTTTCTCGATCTGACCGCCGCCAGCGCGCCCATCCAGCCCGCCATCGAGGCGGCGCTGCTGCGTGCCGCGCGCTCGGGCTATTTCATCGGCGGCCCCGAGCTTGAGGCGTTCGAGGCGGCCTATGCGGCCTATCTGGGCGCGCCCCATGCGCTGGGCGTCGCCAACGGGCTCGATGCGCTCTACCTCGGTTTGCGCGCGATGGGTATCGGGCCGGGGGATGAGGTGATCGTGCCGTCGAACACCTATATCGCCACCTGGCTCGCCGCGTCGCAATGCGGCGCCGTGCCGGTGCCGGTGGAGCCCCGCGAGGATACCTACAATCTCGATCCGGCGGCGGTGGAGGCGGCGATCACGCCGCGCACCCGTGCGATCCTGCCCGTGCATCTCTATGGGCAGCCCGCTGATATGGACGCGCTGAACGCGATCGCGGCGCGCCATGGCCTGCATATTCTGCAGGACGCGGCGCAGGCGCATGGCGCCAGCTACAAGGGCCGCAAGGTGGGGGCTGAGGGACATTGCACCTGGAGCTTTTATCCCTCCAAGAACCTTGGCGCGTTGGGCGATGGCGGCGCGCTGACCACCGATGATGAACGGATTGCCAAGGAGGTGAACCTTCTGCGCAACTACGGCTCGGCGGTGAAGTACGAGAACGACGTCAAGGGCGTGAACAGCCGGCTCGATCCCATTCAGGCCGCCGTACTGGCAGTCAAGCTGGAGGCGCTGGATGCCGCCACCGCCCGGCGGCGGCAGATCGCGGCGATGTATGGCGCGGCCTTCGCCAAGGTGGGGCTGGATCATCCGCATGTACCCGATTGGGCCGATCCGGTCTGGCATCTCTACGTGGTGCGCCACCCGCAGCGCGATGCGTTTCAGCGGCGGCTGGCGGAGGCTGGCATCGGCACGGTGATCCACTATCCCATCCCGCCGCACCTCCAGCGTGCCTATGCGGATGCCGGCCACCAGCCCGGCAGCCTGCCCATTGCCGAGCGTTTGGCAGGAGAGGTGCTGAGCCTGCCGATGTGCCCGGCGCAGACGGATGCGCAAACCGAATATGTGATCGACCGTGTGATAGAGCTCAGCTAAGACAACCGGTCAGATCATCAGCCTGAACGCGTAGGCCACGGCGCCGAGCACGGTGATAGAGGCGAGCCAAAGCCCGGCAAACCACGCGAGGCGCTGCCACAGGGGGCGCTCATCCCCGGCCATCAGTGATAGCCCTTCTCGGGGTCGATCTTGCCGCGGAAGACCCAGTAGGCATAGGCGGTATAGGCCAGGATGATCGGCAGCAGGATCGACGCACCGACCAGCATGAACATCTGGCTGCGCGCTGGCGCCGCCGCCTCGTAGATCGTTACCTCGGTCGGCACGATATAGGGGAACATCGACACGCCGAGGCCCACGAAGCACAGTGCGAAAAGCGCCAGCGCCAAGATGAAGGGCCGGTAGTCATGCTTGTGAATGGTGAGAGAGCGGAACATGAGCGCCGCGATCAGCAACACCGCGCCGCCCACGCCTATGGCGAGGGCGATGTTCCAGCCCCCAAACCACCGGCTGTAATAGCCGTCCTGCAAGAAGGGCGTCCAGAGGCTGACCAGCCCGATGAAAATGAGAGTGATCACGCCCAGCGGCCAAGCGCGCTTGCGCATCCGCTCTTGCAATGGTCCTTCGGTCTTGGCCACCAGCCATGTCGCGCCCAATAGGGTGTAGCCGACCATCACGGCAATCCCGACAGTCAGCGAAAACGGCGTCAGCCAGTCCCACCAGCCGCCCGAATAGGCGCGCGCGGCCTCGTCGATCTGGATGCCCTGCAAGATGGCCCCGAGGGCGATCCCTTGCGACAGGGACGCGACCGAAGAGCCGCCGATAAAGGCCGCATCCCAGGCCCAGCGCCCCCTCTCGGTCCGCCAGCGGAATTCGAACGCGACCCCGCGAAAGATAAGCGCCAGCAGCATTGCCATGATGGGCACGTAAAGCGCGGGCAGGATCAGCGCATAGGCCAGCGGAAAGGCCGCAAAGAGGCCCCCGCCGCCAAGGACAAGCCATGTCTCGTTCCCGTCCCAGACGGGCGCGACCGAGTTCATGATGACGTCCCGATCGCCCTTCTTGCGCTCGACCGCGAAGAGCATCCCGAGGCCCAGATCGAACCCGTCGAGCACAACGTAGACCAGAACCGCAAAGGCGATCAGGAACGCCCAGATCGTCGTCAGGTCGATCGCGAATCCTTCGGTGATCGGCATGTCTCAGACCTCCTTCATGGCGCGGGGACGGCGGCTGGCTTCTTCGGGGGCGGGGGTGATGCCCGCCGCACGTGTTGGCCCGTCGACGACATCCTTGAACCGCTCCTCGTCCGAATGGGGCGGGCGCGACATCAGCCGCATGATGTAGAAGGTGCCAGCACCGAAGACCGCGAAATAGATCACGACGAATGCCACCAGCGAAGCGCCCACGGCGGGCGCGTCCAAAGGCGCGGCGCTGTCGACGGTGCGCAATAGGCCGTAGACCGTGTAGGGCTGGCGTCCCACCTCGGTCGTGACCCATCCCGCCAGAACCGCGATCAGGCCCGATGGCCCCATGACTACAGCCGCGCGGTGCAGCCATGGCGCGTCGTAAAGCCTGCCGCGATACCGCGCGAACAACGACCAGACGCCAATGCCCAGCATCGCAAATCCCAGCGCCACCATGATCCGAAAGGACCAGAACACAACGGCCACAGGCGGCTGTTCGTCATCGGGGATCGTGTCGAGCCCCGCCAAGGGTGCGTTGAGGTCATGCTTGAGGATAAGCGACGATAGTTTGGGGATGCCAATGGCATAATCCAGCGTCTGCGTTTCGTCATTGGGCAGGCCGAAAAGATAGAGGGGCGCGCCGTCGGGGTGACTCTCGTAATGGCCTTCCATCGCCATCACCTTGGCGGGCTGATGTTCCAGCGTGTTGATACCGTGCAGGTCGCCCAGAAAGATTTGAACCGGGGCCACGATCGCCGCCATCCACATCGCCATCGAAAACATCGTGCGCGTTGCGGGCGAAGCCTTCGCGCCACGGCGCCGTTGTCGCAAAAGGTGAAAGGCGCCGACGCCGCCGACGATAAACGCTGTCGTCAAATAGGCCGCCGTGACGGTGTGCATGAGCCGATAGGGGAAGGACGGATTGAAGACGATCTGCCAGAAATCTTCGGGCATGAACTGGCCCGTGGCCGCGTCGATACTGAACCCGGCGGGCGTGTGCATCCAGCTGTTGACCGACAAAATCCAGAAGGCTGAAAAGAACGTGCCGAACGCGACAGCAGCGCAGGCGGCCATATGCAGCCGCTCGCCCACCTTTTCGCGCCCGAAAAGCATGATGCCCAGAAACCCCGCCTCGAGGAAGAAGGCCGACAGCACTTCGTAGGCCATGGGCCCACCGATGACCGGCCCTGCCTTGTCGGAAAAGACGCTCCAGTTGGTGCCGAACTGATATGACATCACGATCCCCGACACGACGCCCATGGCAAAGGCGAGGGCGAAAATCTTGACCCAATAGCGAAAGAGGTCGAGGTATTTTTGCTGCCGCGTCGTCAGCCAAAGCCCATTCAGGACCGCCAGATAGCTGGCGAGGCCGATGGTGAAGGCCGGAAAGAGAAAGTGAAATGAAACGGTAAAGGCGAACTGAATGCGCGCCAAAAACACAGCATCGAAGGATCCCAGCATGATAAACCTCGCTACGGCCTAAACCATAGGTAGCGCCCGCCACAGCCAGAGCCAACCCATGCTGCATTGCGGCGCATCGCCACGCGGGGGCAGGACATCAGGGCCGAAGGCGATCACATTTTGTTTATATTTGGCGCGGCCCTTGTTCACCGGATGCTTACAACCCCATGAAATGACACACAGAGCTGTGCATATTTCGGTAAATACCTGTATTTATGCGCCACCACACAAGATGCCGTGCGGGAACCTGCTGGCCGATGAACGGTTCTTAGCCTAGAATCTACGGCAAAAGCGCCAGAACGCTGCCGCTACCAGGGACAAGGACATACCAGTGGGTTTCAGAAAAGCAGCGCGCCCGTTGCCGTCTATCGCGGTCGCCGCCACTCTTGCCATTGGCGGATCGATTTCTGCCGGGACCGCGCAGGCGCTTGAGAATCTCAGGTTTGAAATTCCAGCCGTGGACGAGGATTTGCGCGACGCGTTGGTGGATGCGTCGCTTATCCTGTCGGCCAAGCAGGATGGGCGCACGAGTCCCCAGGATATCATCGCCGCTGCCAATGCAGATTACGCCAATCTGCTCGGCGTGCTTTACAAGTTCGGCTATTACAGTGGCGTCATTCGCATTTCCATTGACGGGCGCGAGGCGGGCACATTGTCGCCTTTCGCCAAGCCCGACGGCGTCGATACGGTCGTTGTCACTGTCCTTCCCGACTTTATTTTCGGCTTTTCGAAAACCGAGATCACCCCGCTGGCCCCCGGCACTGAATTGCCCGAAGAATTCACCCCCGGCGAGCCGGCCCGCGCGGCCGTCATCGGCGCTGCGGCGGATGCCGGCATTGGCGGCTGGCGCGACCAGGGCCGTGCCAAGGCAGAGATCGTGGGCGAGAACATCGTCGCCGACCACAGAACCAACACGCTTTCAGCGCAAGTCATGCTGAAGCCCGGTCCGGTCGTGACCTTCGGCAATCTGGTCCAGACATCTGAAAGTGACGTACGTTCCGAGCGGCTGCGCCAGATCGCGGGTCTGCCGACCGGGACGCGCTTTGACCCTGAGGAGCTGAAGAAATCCGCGCAGCGCCTCCGCCGCACCGGCGCCTTCAAATCCGTCGCCCTCACCGAATCCGAGACGCTGCGCGATGGCGATGTCATGGATATTCAGATGAACATCGCCGACGAAAAGCCGCGCCGTTTCGGCGCCGGCATCGAGGTGTCGAGCAACGAAGGTCTTACGGTGTCCAGCTTTTGGTTGCACCGCAACCTTCTGGGCGGGGCCGAGCGTCTGCGATTTGACGTCGAGGTCGGCGGCATCGGCAGTCAGACGGGCGGCTTCGAGGGCGGTATCGATTACAAGGTCGGCGCCCGGTTCGAGCGCCCCGCGACGTTCGGTGCGGACACGACGCTCTTTGTGCTGGGCAATATCGCCCGAGAAGACGAGCCGAATTATCTGTCGGACAGTGCCGAGCTTGGCTTCGGCTTCAGCCGCATCATCAATGACGAGTTGACGGTCGAGGCGGGTCTGGGGCTGCGTTACTCGGAAGAGCGTGACGTGACGGGCCGCAGCGAGTTCTTTCATCTGCTGATCCCGCTCAAGGCGACCTATGACAACCGCGACGATCCGCTGGACCCGTCCAAGGGCTTTTATGCGCAGGCCGAGGTCACGCCCTTCATCGCTCTCGATGGCAAGGATAGCGGCGGGCGCATCCTGTTGGATGGCCGCGCCTACCGCGAAGTGACGGATAGCGGTTTTCTGACATTGGCGACGCGGCTGCAATTCGGCAGCGTCTTGGGCGCCAGCCTGGCGGACACACCGCAAGAATTTCTGTTCTACTCGGGCGGCGGCAACACGGTGCGCGGGCATCCCTACCAGTCGCTGGGCGTCGGGCCACCCTTTGCCATCACGGGCGGGCGCAGCTTTGTCGGAGCCTCCGCCGAGGCGCGCTTCGATATTGCAGGCAATTTTGACCCCGTCGCGTTTTTCGACGTCGGCTATATCGGATCCGAGAGCCTTTATGACGACAGTGGCCGCTGGCACAGCGGCGCGGGCATCGGCATCCGCTATGCCACCGGAATCGGCCCCATCCGGTTCGACGTGGCAGCGCCCGTATCGGGCAGCACCGGGGACGGCGTTCAGATCTATATCGGCATCGGACAAGCGTTTTGAGACATATGACACGAGCATTCACTGCGCGCATCCTCTGCGCCCTGACGCTGGCCGCATCGCTGATGACGCCGCAGATGGCGGCGGCGCAGGAGGACGAGGATCGCGGCCTGCTTCAGGGCTTTATCGAGGATAACCTGTCTGGTGCGGGCCGGTCCGTGCGCATCGAGGGGTTCGAGGGCGCGCTGAGCAGTGAGGCGACGCTGGATCTTTTGACAGTGGCCGACGATCGGGGTGTCTGGCTGACCCTTCGCGATGTCACGCTGAACTGGAGCCGTCTGGCGCTGCTGCGCGGGCGTCTCGAAGTGACGAACCTGTCGGCCGCAGAAATCCTGCTGCCGCGCCTGCCGGACGCCGAAGAGACCGTCGAGATCCCCGATGCGGAAGCGACGGGATTTTCTCTGCCTGAATTGCCCGTCTCGATCAATGTCGAGGAGGTCTCAGTCGAACGTCTGGTGCTGGGCGCGCCCCTTGTGGGCGAAGAGGTGATCCTGTCGCTTCTGGGGTCCGTGCAGCTGGCCGATGGCGCTGGCAACGCGCAGCTGGACATCGGCCGGATCGATCGTGATGAGGACGCGATCAAGATCGCGGTGTCCTACGCCAACGAGACCCGAAATCTGGGAATCGATATCGATTGGAACGAGGAAGAGGGCGGCATCGCCTCCAAATTGATGGGGATTCCGGGCGCGCCGTCGCTTTCGTTGACGGTCAAGGGCGACGCGCCGCTATCGGATTTCACCGCCGAGATCGCTCTCGATACGGCGGGCGAAAGACGCTTGGGCGGCACGGTCAGCATCGAGGCGCCCGCGCCCGCGGAAGGAGAGGCGGATGCACCGCTCAGCTTCGCCGCCGATGTGCGCGGTGATATCGCGCCGGTCTTTGCGCCCGAGTACCGCGAATTCTTCGGCACGGAGATGGCGCTGGTCGTGGAGGGATCGCAGCCCGCAAATGGGGGCCTTGGCATCCAGACCCTGTCGCTGACCGCCGCTGCGCTGACGCTGGACGGCAGCTTGCAACTCGCCGCCGACGGCTGGCCCGAACGGTTTGATCTGACGGGCCGTATCGCCTCCAACGATGGCAAGCCTGTGCTTTTGCCGCTGGCCGGCGAGCGGACGACGCTGGATAATCTTGATCTGGTCCTCGATTACGATCTGAACGAGGGCGAGAATTGGAACCTGTCGCTCAAGGCCCGCGGTCTGGAGCGGATTGACGTGAACCTCGAGCAGGCCGTGCTGGAAGGCGGCGGCAAGATTTCACGCGGCGGCGAGGGAGAGCCCAGCACTGTGGACGGCGCGCTGGATTTGGCCATCGATGGTCTGGCATTGGTCGATCCGGGCCTGTCGACCGCGCTTGGCAATGCGCTGCGCGGGGACATCGTCTTTGACTGGACCGAGGGCGATCCGTTTCGCCTGAGCGAGCTGTCGCTGACCGGCAGCGATTACGATATCACCGGCAAGGCGGCCATTCTGGGACTGACCGAGGGCGAAACGCCCCGGATTACCGCCAACGTCGCCGTCGAGGCCGCCGATATCGAGCGCTTTGCCGACCTAGCCGGAACGGCGCTGGACGGCGCAGTGAACGTGCAGGTCGATGGCGGTTACACGCCCTCGAACGGCAATATCGAAGCGACCGTGACCGGCAGCGCGCAGGATCTGGCCGTTGGCCAGCCGCGCCTCGATCCGCTGTTGCGAGGCACGACCCAATTGGACGTCGCCGCCCGCCGGAATGGTGACGGCACGTTCCTGGACCGCCTCAACGTCACCTCGCCCACGACGGATCTGACCGCCTCTGCTGCGTATAAGTCGGATGGCAGCGAGGCCCGTATTGAGCTGGCTCTGGACGATGCCTCACTTATCGAGCCGGCCTTGCAAGGCCCTGCGCGGCTGACCGCGCGGGCCGATCAGGATGGCAATATCTGGACGCTCAAGGCCGGTGCCTCGGGCCCCGGCGAGGCCACCGTCACGGCAGATGGCACGATCGAGCTGGTGGATCTCAAGCCCGGCATCTTCGACATGCGCGCCAGCGCCGTTGCCAGCGATTTCGCACCTTATTCGGCCCTTGCGGGCCGCGATCTGGGCGGCGCGGCGAGTGTCGTGGTGGATGCGCAGGGCAATGCCGGCACGCTGAGCGGACAGGCCGACATCGTGGTGAACGGGCAAGATCTGTCCGTGGATATCCCGCAGCTCGATCCCATCCTCCGCGGCACCTCCAGCGCCGAAATCTCGGCCCAGCGCAGCGCCGATGGCGCTCTGACGCTCAGCAAGGGCCTGCTGACGACGCCCAAGATAGATGCCGATGTCACAGGCTACATGGGCGCCGATGGCACTGCACAAGGCACGGCGGATATCACCGGCAACGATCTGGCCATCGGCATCCCGCAGGTGGACCGCATCCTCGCAGGCCGCTCGCGCGCGCAGATCGAGGCGCTGCGCAGCGCCGAGGGCACCATCACGCTCAAGCGCGGCGAGGTGGAAACGCCGATGCTGGACGCAACCGCCACCGGGTTTTACGCGCCGGACGGCGCCGCCGAGGCGCAGGTGGATGTGACGGGCAACAACCTGGCCATCGGTATCCCGCAGGTTGATCAGCTGCTGCGCGGTACCTCCAGCCTCAAGGCCGATGTGGCGCGCCGGGCAGATGGTACGATTGTCATCGAAGGTGCCGATCTGGACACATCGCAACTGACGGCGGATGCCTCGGGCACCCTTGGCACGGACGGCAACGCGTCCGCGACCATCGACGCGCGGCTGGCCAATGTCGCGCTCTTTGCGCCCGGCATCCCCGGGCCCGCCACGGTCAGTGGCACGGTGCGCGGCGATGGCGGTGGTTACATCGTGGATCTGGACGGGACAGGCCCCGCTGGCATCACGGCGGATGTATCGGGGCGCATTGCGAATGACGGCAATCTGGACCTCAGCGTCAATGGCCGCGCGCCGCTGGCCTTGGCCAACTCCTTTATCGAGCCGCGCAGCCTGTCGGGCATCGCACAGTTCGATCTGCGGGTGAATGGCCCGCCCGCACCCTCATCTGTGACGGGAACGATCACCACCAGCGGCGCGGGCCTTGCCCTGCCCAAGGTGCAGCTGGCCCTCGAAGGGATCAGCGCCGATATCCGCCTGACGGGCGGCGCCGCCCAGATCGCCATGGGCGCGGGCATCAGCAGCGGGGGCCGCATTGCGGTCAACGGCCGTGTCGGCCTCGCCGCGCCCTATCAGGCGGATGTGGCCGTTGATCTGCTGAGTGTCGGCCTGACCGATCCGGGCCTTTACACCACGACCGCAAATGGGGGCATCACCTTCAATGGCCCGGCCTTGGGCGGTGCGACCATCGCGGGGATTGTGAACCTTGCGGAGGTAAACGTGCAGGTGCCCAGCGGCGCGATCTCGTCCGGCGCCAGCCTTCCGGGCCTCAAGCATGTGAACGAGCCTGCCGCCGTGCGCCGCACGCGCGCTTTCGCCGATCTGCTCGAAACGGGCGGCAGCGCGAATGGCGGAAACGGCGGCGGTGGTGGCCCGGTCTACAACCTCGATGTCAACGTCAACGCCTTCTCGCAGATCTTCATTCGGGGCCGCGGGCTTGATGCCGAGCTGGGGGGCAGCCTGCGGTTGCGCGGCACCACGGCCAATGTGATCCCCGAAGGTCAGTTCAGCCTGATCCGGGGGCGCCTTGACCTGCTGGGCAAGCGCCTCGATCTGACCGAGGGCAGTTTGCGCCTGCAGGGCAGTTTCGTGCCCTTCCTGCGGCTGGTCGCCCAGACGGAGAGCGGTGATATCAACATCTCGATCATCATCGAGGGACCGGCGGACGAGCCCGAGATCACCTTCCAGTCACAGCCCGAATTGCCGCAGGATCAGGTCGTCTCGCAGCTGATCTTTGGGCGCGATCTCAGCCAGATCTCGGCCTTTCAGGCGGTGCAGCTGGCTTCGGCGGTGGCGACACTGACGGGCAGGGGCAATGGCGGCGTCGTCGGCTCGCTGCGCGAGGGGATCGGCCTTGATAACCTTGATGTGACCACAGGCGCCAATGACCAGACCGAGGTGCGCGCGGGCAAATACCTGTCCGAGAACGTCTATTCCGAGGTCGAGGTCGACAGCGACGGCCAGACGCAGATCAACCTCAACTTGCGCATCAACAAGCGGCTCAAGGCCAAGGGCAGCTTCAGCGCGGACGGCAACAGCGGCCTTGGCGTCTTCTTTGAGAAAGACTACTGACGCCGCTTGGCGCAGTGCGGAACAGATTAGGGCGGCCCCATCGCGGGCCGCCTTTTTCGTGTGAGGGCAGGGGAGGCGGCAATTGCCTGCACCTGCGTCATGCCCGCTTGGCGGACCGCGTGGCTTGGGCTACGCTTGGCCAAAATCGCCAGAGGGGAGTGTTCAAATGCAGATGAGCGACAAACGTGAGATCGAGGCGGACAAGGCCACGGTCTGGGCGGCACTGCTCAGCCCCGAAGTGCTGAAGGAATGCGTGCCGGGCGCCAGTGAGGTGACCGGCAGTCCCGAAGAGGGCTTTGAGGCCGTCGTCACGCAAAAAGTGGGGCCGGTCAAGGCGACATTCCGCGGCGCGGTCACCGTCACGAACATGATCGAGCATGAAAGCCTGACCCTGACCGGCGAAGGCAAGGGCGGCGCCGCCGGCTTTGCCAAGGGTAGCGCCGATGTGCGGCTTGATGAGGCGGATGGTGTCACCACGCTCAGCTACGACGTAGAGGCCAAGGTGGGCGGCAAGCTGGCGCAGCTGGGCAGCCGCATTGTCGATGGCTTTGCCAAGAAGATGGCCGATCAGTTCTTTGCCCGTCTCGAAGAGGTGATCGAGGGGCCGAAAGAAGAAGACGAGGCGCCCGAGGCCGAGAAGAAGGGCTGGCTGAAGAAGCTGATCAGCTGATTTTCAGCGCCATACGCGCGGCCGTGCTGCGCCCACTGTCATAGGCGCCATGCGCCGTCGCCTGCCAGTGCGGCGAGAATGCTTCGCCCGCAAAAGCCACCCGGCCCGTGTCGCGTGCAATCATCTCGCGCCGAAAATCGGCCGAGCCGGGGCGCGCGTGCGAATAGGAACCCAGCACCAGCGGGTCGTTCGTCCAGTTCGTGGTTGCCGTGCCGGTAATGCGTTTCTCGATACCTGCGCCAAAGACCTGCACCAGCGCGGCGCGCGCGTAATCGGTCATCGCCTCGGGGCCGGCCATGACCAGCGCATGGGCCTTGGCGCCGGCCATATGGCACAGCATCATGGGTGCATCCCCGCGCATCACCTGAAAATTCGTCGCCATATCGTTGCCCGGCTGCTGCACCGTCAGAAACCGAGTGTCGGCAAGCTCTTCGGGGATGGCCTCCATCGCGAAGGCGACCTTCTCGTAGACGCCGCAAGGAACGCGGTCGAGCGCATGGGCCAGATCGGCGGCGGCGCCTTCGCTGAAATGGATGCTCCCGCGCGCCAGCACGTTGGTCGAGGCGGTTACGATCACGCCTTCTGCTTCCAGATCACTCTCATCGGTGACCACCGTGGCGCCGTCAGTGCGCTGGTGGATGGCGCGCACCGGGCACGCGGTACGGATGTTTAGCCCGCCCGCCATCGCGGAGATGAGCGCGCCATAGCCCGACAGCACGGGCCAATTGTTATCGGTGTCCTGATAGTCGGCATAGCCCGAGGCCGAGACGTCGTCGGCATCGTCCCCCGCCATCAGCGCGAGGATCAGCTTGATTGTGGGAGACCAGCGCCCTGCATCCGGCAGAACCTCGGGGATAGGTACGTCGCGGCCAGATGCCTCGATAGCCTCGAAGGCGCCTTTCACCGCCTGATCGCAGGCGCGCACGCCCTCGGGGGTCAGCAGCGCGCCGCCATCCCAAACGCTGAACGCATCGCTCAGTGTGCGCTGTTTCGCATAATGCGCACTCAGCCTGTCCGCCCATGCCACCAGCGGATTTACGTCCGCACAATGCAGCCAATGACAGCCGTGATCCCATGCACGCGGCAGCCCTGCCGCTGCCGTGTAGGCACGCCCGCCAACACGGTCCGCCGCCTCAAGCACGGTATAGGGGATGCCCTGCGCCGCGCATTCCAGCGCCGCGCCGATACCCGCAGCACCCGCGCCGACGATGATGATCTGTCCCTTGTCCATGGCAAAGCCCTCGTTTCAGGGCGCACCATACAGCGCGCGCCGCCCCCGGCAAGGCTGTGCAGCAGCGCAGACCCGTCCCCCGCTTGATGCGCGATTGCCTCGGCGCGCGAATGCGTTAGGTTCGCAGCGGTCAGCAAAAGGGGGGGCAGCATGACGGCCATCGTCGACGTGCAGAACATGGGCAAGGTCTATGACGGGGGCTTCACCGCGCTGGGCGGTGTTTCGCTTCAGATCGAGGAGGGCGAGATCATCGCGCTGCTGGGTCCCAACGGCGCGGGCAAGACGACGCTCATTTCGGCGCTTTGCGGGATCGTGACGCCGACCAGCGGGCGCGCGACGGTGGGCGGGCATGACGTGGTGACAGGCTATCGCAAGGCGCGCGCGATGATCGGGCTGGTCCCGCAGGAGATCGCGCTGGAGCCCTTCGAGAAGGTGATCAACACTGTGCGTTTTTCCCGCGGCCTGTTCGGCAAGCGGCGGGACGACAAGCTGCTGGAAAAGATCCTGCGCCAGCTGAGCCTGTGGGACAAGCGCAACGCGCGCATCCGCGAGCTGTCTGGCGGGATGAAGCGCCGCGTGCTGATCGCCAAGGCGCTCTGCCACGAGCCGCGTGTCCTCTTCCTGGACGAGCCCACGGCGGGCGTCGATGTCGAGCTGCGCCGCGACATGTGGCAGGTCGTCGAGGATCTGCGCAAATCCGGCGTTACGATCATCCTGACCACCCATTACATCGAAGAGGCCGAGGCGATCGCCGACCGCATCGCCGTCATCAACAAGGGCCAGATCCTGCTGGTCGAGCCGACCGCCGACCTGATGGCGCGCATGGGTCAGAAGACCCTGCGGATCGACCTGATGGAGCGGTTGGAGACGATCCCCAAGGCGCTGGCCGACTACGATCTGGCGCTGGCGGTGGATGGCATGTCGCTCAGCTATACCTATGAGGCCGGGGGCGAGCGCACCGGCATCACGCGCCTTCTGCAGGCCATCGCCGCCGAGGGCATGGCGCTGCGCGATATTCAGACCAACCAGAGCAGCCTTGAGGAGATCTTCGTGGGACTGATCCAGGACGAGACAACGGAGGATGCCGCATGAACCTGCCGGCAATCTGGGCGATCTACCTCTACGAGATGAAGCGGTTTTTCCGCACCCTGATGGAAAGCCTTCTGTCGCCCGTCATCTCGACCTCGCTTTACTTCGTGGTCTTCGGCGCCGCCATTGGCAGCCGCATCGACCAGGTCGAGGGCGTCAGCTATGGCGCCTTTATCGTACCGGGCCTCATCATGCTGAGCGTGATGACCCAGTCGATCAGCAACGCGTCCTTCGGCATCTATTTCCCGAAATTCATCGGCACGATTTTCGAGCTTCTCTCGGCTCCGGTCAACTTCCTCGAAATCGTGCTGGGCTATGTCGGCGCGGCGGCCACGAAATCTCTGTTGATCGGTGTGGTGATCCTCATCACTGCCGGGTTCTTCGTGGAAATTCAGATCATGCACCCCTGGGCGATGATGGCCTTCCTGCTGCTGACCTGCATCAGCTTTAGCCTCTTTGGTTTCATCATCGGGATCTGGGCGAATAATTTCCAACAGCTTCAGCTGATTCCCCTGCTGGTGATCACGCCGCTCGTCTTCCTCGGGGGCGCCTTCTACTCGATCTCGATGCTGCCCGAGAATTGGCAGTCGGTCGCCTTGTTCAACCCGGTCGTCTATCTCGTCTCGGGCTTTCGCTGGTCGTTCTTCGGCGTGGCGGATGTGGGCGTGGGCTGGTCGCTGCTGGCGATCGGGGTCTTTACCGCGATGTGCATGGCCGTCGTCTGGTGGATCTTCAAGACGGGCTACCGGATCAAATCTTGAGGTCGGTGGCGCAGCTTTTTGGCCGCAGGGGGATGCGATCTGACGCCGCCGCCTTGTCGTGCAGGGCGCGGGGTAATACATGCCGAGGATGACAAATTGGATCGCGCTCAAATCCCGCCTGCCTTTCACCAAATCCCGCTCGCGCGTCGCCGTGGTGCGCCTCTCGGGGAGCATCGGCACAGGCCGCGCATCGTTGAACGACGAGGCATTGGCGCCCATCCTGGAAAAGGCGTTCAAGAAGGGCAAGCCGAGCGCGGTGGCCCTGCTGATCAACTCGCCAGGCGGCTCGCCAGTGCAATCCTCGCTGATCGCGGCACGCATCCGCCGGCTGGCCGAGGAAAAGAACGTGCCCGTCCACGCCTTTGTCGAGGATGTGGCCGCCTCGGGCGGTTATTGGCTGGCCGCAGCCGCCGATGACATCTGGGTCGATTTCGGCTCGATCGTCGGCTCGATCGGCGTTATCTCCGCCGGTTTTGGCGCACCCGTTTTCCTCGCCCGGCAGGGGATCGAGCGCCGCGTGCACACCTCGGGCAAGTCCAAATCCACGCTGGATCCGTTCCTGCCGCAAAAGGACGAGGATGTCGCGCGGCTCAAGGATATCCTAGAGGATCTGCACAGCGGTTTTATCGCCTATGTCAAGGAACGGCGCGGTGACAAACTGTCCGACAATCCCGATATTTTCACCGGCGAATTCTGGTTGGGCCGCCGCGCGGCCAAGCTGGGGCTGGTCGACGGCGAGGCGCATATGATGCCCAAGCTGCAAGAGCTCTACGGCAAGAAGGTGCGCCTGATGCGCTATGGCCCCAAGAAGGGACTGCTATCCCGCTTCGGCGCGACCATGGCCGAGGATGCCATCGCCGCCGTCGAGGAGCGCGCGCAATACGCGCGTTTCGGGCTGTAGGCCGGCATGATCGTCAAGATCGTCTCGCTCTTTCTCGTCGGCATGGTGGTGCTGGCCATGTTCGGAAAACTGCGTTTTCCGGGCCAAAAAACGTTGGCGGCGGCGAAATGCAGCAAATGCGGTAAATACAAGATCGGCAAGGGCCCGTGCCCTTGCACGCGGGGTATCGGCAAATGACGGTTTGGGCACTTGCAGGGCTGGGCCTCGTCATATTGCTTCTGGCCGGGGATGCGCTGGTCAAGGGCGCCGTGAACCTGAGCCTCCGGGTGGGTGTCCCTGCCCTGATCGTCAGCCTGACCATTGTTGCCTTTGGCACATCGGCGCCCGAGTTGCTGATCTCGATTGATGCGGTGATGCGGGGGATGCCGGGCCTTGCGCTGGGCAATGTCGTCGGTTCGAACACGGCGAATGTGCTATTGGTGCTGGGCCTGCCCGCGATCCTGTCGGTCCTGCACACCAGCGGCTGCGAGACGCGCAAGACCTACATTTTTATGATCGTCGCCAGCGTCCTTTTCATCGCGCTCGCCTTCTTCGGAACCTTCACCTTCTGGTCGGGCCTGATCCTGCTGGCGGCCTTGGCCTATATGCTTTTCGATGCGGCGCGCGACGCGACCCGCCACCGCCGCGCGGAAAAGGCGCTGGCCGTCGAGGACGAGGTCGAAGGTGCAGACCCGGACATGCCGTGGTGGCGCATCATCCTCTTTTTGGTGCTGGGCCTTGTCGGTCTGCCACTGGGCGCAAGCCTTTTGGTGGACAACGCGTCGATCATCGCGCGGGAATACGGCGTGACGGACGCTGTAATCGGCCTGACGCTGGTGGCGCTGGGCACATCGCTGCCTGAATTGGCGACGACGGTAATGGCCGCGCTGCGTCGCCAGGCGGACGTGGCACTGGGCAATGTCATCGGCTCGAACATGTTCAACCTGCTTGCGATCATCGGCATCACGACACTGATCGGCCCGATCCCGGTCGAGCGTGAGTTCCTGACCTTCGATCTCTGGGTCATGTTGGGGGCGTCGCTGATCCTGATACCCTTCGTCTTTTTCAAGGTGGATATCGGCCGGGTCTGGGGCGTTCTCTTGACCGCGGCATATCTGGCCTATGTCACCATCGTATTGATCTGACAGGGGAGAGCCGCGATGGCGCGTGCATTGGTAACCGGGGCCGGCAAGAGACTGGGTCGTGCGATGGCGATCGAACTGGCGCGGCAGGGCTTTGATATCGCGGTGCATTACCACAGCTCGCAAAGCGAAGCCGAGGATGTCGCAGACGAGATCCGCGCGCTGGGCCGGACTGCCGTCACGCTTCAGGCCGATTTGCTGGTCGAGGACCTGGTGACGCCGCTGATTTCGGATGCCGCGAACGCGCTGGGCGGCCCCATGACCGTGCTGGTCAACTCCGCCTCGATCTTCGAACATGATACCGTCGCCAGCGCCACGCGCGGCAGTTGGGACCGCCATTTCGAGAGTAATTTGCGTGCGCCGTTCGTGCTGACCCAGGCGCTGGCCGCGCAAGTGCCCGACCCTATGAATGACGAGAACGGCGAGCCGCTGGCCCAGGGATTGGTGGTCAACATGATCGACCAGCGGGTGCGCAAGCTGACGCCGGAATTCATGAGCTACACATTGGCCAAGATGGGGCTCTGGGCCTTCACCCAGACTGCCGCGCAGGCATTGGCGCCGCGCGTTCGGGTCAATGGTATCGGCCCGGGGCCCACCCTGCGGGCCGCCCGGCAGAGCGAAGAGCATTTCGCCGCGCAGCGCGCCGCGACGGTGCTGGAGCGCGGTTCGAATACGTCGGATATCACCGGTGCATTGAGCTATTTTCTGAATGCGCCATCCGTGACAGGGCAGCTTTTGTGCATCGATGGAGGCCAGCATCTGTGCTGGCAAACACCCGATGTCATAGGGGTGGAATAGGCGCCGATCGGGCAGGGGCGGCGAAAGTTTTGCACTGCGTTAGGACCTGTTAAAAATTGTAACGGAAATGTGTAACGTTTTCAGTATTTTGCACTGCAGCATAAAATATATGTAGTGATTTCAATGCTTTGCAAAAGCGCCTAAAAAATGGGCATTCTTGAGAAGCCCGTTGAGAACAACGAAAAAATCGAGGTGACGCAAAGTTACCCGCAGAGTTATCCACATAAACCGTGGAAAGGATTCCCCTTGTGCGCCGCGCTCCAAGATTGCAGCCGCTGCGCAGAATCATATCTATAGGCGCATGACCGACGAATCCCTCACATCCTCCGATGCCACCAAGGACAGCAGCGCGCCGGACGCCGCCGCGCAAAGCCCCGTGCCGACCGGCCACAAGGTGATCCAGGCCTACCTGCGGACGCTGGATGCGTCGCCGGGCGTCTACCGGATGCTGGATGCACAGGCGCGCGTTCTTTACGTGGGCAAGGCGCGCAATCTCAAGGCGCGGGTCAGTAGCTATGCGCGGCCCACAGGACACACGGGCCGCATCATGCGGATGATCGATGCGACCGCGTCGATGATGTTCCTGACCACCGCGACCGAGACCGAGGCGCTGCTGCTGGAGCAGAATCTCATCAAGCAGCTCAAGCCGAAATACAACGTACTGCTGCGCGACGACAAATCATTCCCGAATATCCTTGTCACCAAGTCGCACGACTATCCGATGATCAAGAAACATCGCGGAGCCAAGCGCGAGAAGGGCGCCTATTACGGCCCCTTCGCCAGCGCGGGCGCGGTCAACCGGACGCTGGCGCAGTTGCAGCGCGTGTTTCAGTTGCGCAACTGCACCGACAGCATGTTCGAAACCCGCACGCGACCTTGCCTGCAATATCAGATCAAACGCTGCACTGCGCCTTGCGTCGGCTATATCTCGAAGGCCGAGTATGCGGCGCAGGTCGGCGATGCCGAGCGTTACCTCAGCGGCAAGTCGACCGAGATCCAGGAAAAACTGGCGGCGCAAATGGCCGAGGCCAGCGAGGCGATGGAATTCGAGCGTGCCGCCGCGCTGCGCGACCGGATCAAGGCGATGACGCAGGTGCAGACGTCGCAGGGCATCAATCCGCGCAGTGTGGACGAGGCCGACATCATCGCGCTGCATCTGGAAAACGGGCAAGCCTGCGTGCAGGTGTTTTTCATCCGCGCCGGGCAGAACTGGGGCAATCGTGATTTCTATCCACGCGTCGGCGCGGATGTCGAGGCGCCCGAGGTGCTCGAGGCCTTCATTGGCCAATTCTACGACGGCAAGGAGCCGCCCCGCCAGCTGATCCTGTCGCACGAGATCGACAACCCGGATCTGATGGCGGCCGCGCTAAGCGCAACGCTGGGCCGCAAAGTGACGCTGATGGTCCCGCAGCGCGGCGAGAAGGCCGAGCTGGTCGAGGCCGCGATGCGAAACGCCCGCGAGAGCCTTGCCCGCAAGATGGCCGAAAGCGCGACACAGGCGAAACTCTTGCGCGGCGTTGCAGATGCCTTTGGCCTTGATGCCCCGCCCGAGCGGATCGAGGTCTATGACAACAGCCACATTCAGGGTGCCCACGCCGTCGGCGCGATGATCGTCGCGGGCCCCGAGGGGATGATGAAAAATCAGTACCGCAAGTTCAACATCCGCGGTGACAACCTGACCCCCGGCGACGATTTCGGCATGATGAAGGAGGTGCTGAAGCGGCGGTTCAAACGCTTGCTGAAGGAGGATCCGGATCGCTCCAAGGGCACGTGGCCCGGCCTTTTGCTGATCGACGGCGGCGCGGGGCAGGTCAGTGCCGTGCGCGCAATCATGGACGAAATGGGCGTCAGCGATATCCCCATGGTGGGCGTGGCCAAGGGCATCGACCGCGATCTGGGCAAGGAGGAGTTTCACCGCACCGGCCAGCGGCCCATCGCGCTTCAGCGCAACGATCCCGTCCTCTATTTCATTCAGCGTCTGCGCGACGAGGCGCACCGCTTTGCCATCGGCACGCACCGCGCCAAGCGATCCAAGGCCGTGAGCGCAACGCCCTTGGATGATGTGCCGGGCGTCGGCGCCGCGCGCAAACGCGCGCTTTTGGCGCATTTCGGCAGCGCCAAGGCGGTCGGCCGCGCAAACCTCGCCGATCTCAAGGCGGTCGAGGGCGTCAGCGCGGCGCTGGCGCAAAAGGTCTATGACTACTTTCACGATAAGGGCTAAGCGGGATGCGGGGGCCGAAACCGCACGGTTTCGGCACTCTTTTCCGCGCGGAAAAGAGCCGGTCCGCCCGTATGCCGGGGCTTTCGCCCGGCGAAGCGGCACGGTAGACATGCTTTATGACCATGACCTTGCCAAATATACTTACGCTCTTGCGCCTTTTGGCCGCCCCCGGCGTGGCGGTCATGTTCCTTTATTTTACCCGGCCCTATGCCGATTGGTTCGCGCTGATCCTTTTCGTATCGGCGGCGATCACCGACTGGTTCGACGGCTATCTCGCCCGCTCGTGGAAGCAGGAGACGCGGCTGGGCGCCATGCTCGATCCCATTGCCGACAAGGCGATGGTGGTGATCGCGCTGATGGTGATCGTGGGCTATTCGCCCATGTCGCCATGGCTGGTCCTGCCCGCAACCGTGATCCTTTTTCGCGAGGTTTTCGTCTCGGGCCTGCGCGAATTTCTGGGCGACACGGCGGGCCTGCTCAAGGTGACCAAGCTGGCCAAGTGGAAGACGACGGCGCAGATGGTCGCCATCGCAACGCTTTTCGCCCAAGGCGTCTTCGAGCATTATTTCGGCATGTCCACGATGGGCATGGATGCGGCCATGGTCGACGCGATCCTGACGGGCGCCGAAGAAGATGTGATGGGCCTTGGCTGGAAACTGACCGGGATGCATTACACGTGGTACGCGGGCCTTGGTCTTTTGTGGCTGGCAGCGGTGCTGACACTGATCTCGGGCGCGGATTACCTGCTGAAATCGCTTCCTTACTTGAGGGATGATCGCTGATGGATATCCTTTATTTTGCATGGGTCCGCGAACGGATCGGCCTGCCGCGCGAGACGGTTCAGACGGACGCCGCGACCGTTGCCGATCTGGTGGCCGAACTGCGCGCCCGCGAGGCGCGCTATGACATGGCGTTCAGCGATCTTGCGGCGCTTCGCGTGGCCGTCGACCAGGAGCTGGCTGCCTGGGATACGCCCCTTGCCGATGTGCGCGAGGTCGCGTTTTTTCCGCCCATGACTGGGGGCTAGGCCGATGGAGGTCCGCGTTCAGGAGGCCGCCTTTGACTTCGGGGCCGAGGCCAATGCCTTCGCCGCGCGCCAGACGGGTATGGGCGCGGTCGTGACCTTTACGGGGATCGTTCGCGACCTGGCCGGCGGCCTCGATCACATGACGATCGAACATTACCCGGGCATGACCGAACGGGCGCTGCGCGGCATTGCCGAGGAGGCGCATGAGCGCTGGGATCTGGGCGGCAGCCTGATCATCCACCGCTACGGGCGGCTGGATCCGGATGAGATGATCATGATGGTCGCCGCCGCCTCGCGCCACCGCAAGGATGCGTTCGAGGCCGCGATGTTCCTGATGGACTATCTTAAATCCCGCGCGCCTTTCTGGAAAAAAGAAGTGACGGGTGATCGTGCCGCCTGGGTCGAGGCGCGCGAGGCGGATGAGGAAGCGTTGAAGCTCTGGGAGTGATGGCGATGCCCCTGGCATCGCTTGAGCGGCGCGCCAGGCTGGCATAGCCTTGGGCCAAGAATTCCGTCCGGAGACTCGTCCACGGTGCCGCCGGTGCTTGGCCCGTCTGCAAGGTGTATCGAACGGATCCGCGCGGTGGTTCCACGCCCGCCCTACGCCCTGACGTTGCCGGTGGGCAATGGACAAGCGCCCCATCCTATGACGGTAGAGGCAACGCTGATACCGGCCAGCGGCCAAGTGTCGCGCTGAAGCGCCGTGTTGGAGAATTTTCCGGCAGGGCTGCTGGAGACCCGTGATGCGCAGCGGAGCGAAGGCGTAGCCTGTTGCGAAACCCTGTTTGAAGCGTAGGCGCCGCCAAATGTCTAGCGCATAAGATCGGGCAGATCGCCGGTCAGGCCAGCGGCCTCGCGCATCAGGCCGCGCCTCAGCGGCGCAGTGGCCTGAACCGCGCCCATACCAATATCGCGCAGTTTGCGCAGAAGCGGATTGTCGTTCGAGAACAGCCGGTTGGTAAGGTCGGTCGTAGCCGCCAGCGCCGCAATGTCGAAGCGCCGCCAGCGCTGATACCGCTCCAGCACATCGGGCGCGGCGAAATCCTCGCCCCGCGCGCGCGCCTCGCCCAGAACCTGCGCCAGAGCGGCGATATCGCGCAGCCCGGCGTTCAGCCCTTGGCCCGCGATGGGATGCATCCCGTGCGCCGCATCGCCCACCAGCGCCAGCCGCGGCGCCACAAGGTGATTGGCAAGGCTCAGACCCAACGGGTAGGTATAGCGCCGCCCGCGCAGCGCGATATCGCCCAGAAAATCGCCGAAGCGCGGCCGCAGCACCGCCAGAAAACCCTCGTCGTCCAGCGCGTCAAAGGCCGCGGCAGTGGCAGCATTCTCGCTCCAGACGATGGACGAGACATTGCCCGGCAACGGCAGAATGGCAAGCGGCCCCGGCGGCATGAAGAACTGATGCGCGATGCCGTGATGTGGCAGCTCATGCTCGACCGCGCAGACAAGGGCCGTCTGCCCATAGCCCCAGCCGGTGCGCCGGATCCCAGCGCGCTGTGCCGTGCCCGAGGCCCGCCCGTCCGATCCGACCATCATCCGCGCGCGCACCCGGCGCCCCGAGGCCAGCGTAAGGGTAACGCCGGTATCATCCACCTCTTGCGTCGTGACGGCATCTTCGGAAATGGTGGTGATGCGACTATCGGCGTCCATCGCATCCAGAAGGGCGGGGCGCAAAACACGGTCCTCGCACATATGGCCCATCGGGCCTTCCTCCAGCTCGGCATGGTCGAAATGCAGCGAAAACGGTGTCAGTGGACCGGCGCCCGCGCGCCCGTCGCTGACCTTGATCTCGAGCATGGGCTGGGTGCGGTCCTCGATCCCGGCCCAGATGCCGAGAGCACGCAACATCCGAACCGAGGCCATCGCCAGCGCATAAGAGCGCCCGTCGAAATCCCCATCCGCACGTGCCGGGCGCGGCAAAGCGTCGATCACGCAGACCGTGATGCCCTGCTGTGCCAAAGCCAAAGCCAGGGCCGAGCCATTCAGCCCGCCGCCCACGATCGCGATATCCGTATCCATTTTCATGCCACGTAATATGGCCGCCGATGCGGGATTGTCCATGCGCTTCCCTGACGCGCAGAGCATATCGCGCGCCGGGCCTGTTTTTGCCAAAAAGGGCAATTCAGCTTTGCTGCGAAACCCTCTAGTCTGACGGGGAAAACAGCGCGCAATTGCGAGGGGCGAGCGATGCAGGATTGGCTATACATGAGCGCGGCGGATCTGGGCCGGGGCATCGACGTGGGCCGGATTGACGCGGCCGAGCTGACCGAAGCGTATCTTGCGGCGATCGCGGCCCACCCGGCCGCGCGGCGCATCTATTCGGCCACCACCGAGGACCGTGCTCGCGCCGAGGCGCAGGCCGCCGCACGGCGCGCACGAGAGGGACAAAGGCGTGGACCGCTGGACGGCGTGCCGATCAGTTGGAAGGACCTCTTCGACAGCGCAGGCACGGCGACACAGGCGGGCAGTCGCCTTCTGGAGGGCCGCGTGCCCGCGCGCGATGCCGAAGTTCTTGCCAATGCCACCGCCGCCGGCCTCGTCTGCCTTGGCAAGACGCATATGAGCGAGCTGGCCTTCTCGGGCCTGGGCCTCAATCCGATGACCGCGACGCCGCCTTGTGTGAATGACGCGGAGGCGGTGGCCGGCGGTTCTTCCTCGGGCGCGGCGGCGAGCGTGGCGCATGGCCTGGCCGCTGCCGGAATCGGCAGTGATACGGGCGGCTCGGTTCGGGTGCCTGCGGCGTGGAACGATCTCGTGGGGCTCAAGACAACGGCCGGGCGCGTTTCTTGCAAAGGCGCGGTTCCGCTGGCCGCGCGGTTCGACACCGTCGGGCCGCTGACGCGCACAGTCGAGGATGCCGCCCTGCTGCTGGCCGTGCTGGAGGATCGCACGCCCGTCGATCTGCGGGGTGCGTCGCTGACAGGGATGCGGCTGGCCATGCTGCAAAGCACGGTTATGGATGATCTGCGCGACGCGCCCGCGGCGGCCTATGATGCCGCTTGCGCGCGGCTGGAGGCGGCGGGCGCCGCGCTGATCCCCGTCACCGCGCCCGAGGTGGACGAGGCGATGGGCCTCTCGGCGACGCTTTTCTCCGCCGAAGCCTATGGCACGTGGGGCGATGTGATCGAGGCGGATCCGGGCAAGATGTTCGGCCCCATCCGCGACCGGTTTCGCGGCGGCAAAGACGTGAGCGCGCCGGACTTCGTGGCGGCCTGGCAACTGCTGGACCGCCTGCGCGGTGTCTGGGCTACGCGCATGGCCGGGTATGACGCCGCGCTGATGCCAAGTGCGCCGAACCTGCCGCCCGATGCGAACCGGCTGATGGAGGATGGCGCCTATTACGTCACCGAAAACCTTCTGACGCTGCGCAATACGCGCGTCGGCAACCTCATGGGGCTGGCGGCGATCACCCTGCCGACGGGCGTGCCCAGTTGCGGCATCATGCTCTGCGGCGCGGCCATGGGCGAAGCGCGCCTCTTGCGCGTCGCGCAGGCCGCCGAGACCGCTTTGCGCTGAAGCGGTGCCCGCATGCCGCCATGCGCCCGCCGCGTCATGCGGGCTGCGATACGCTGCATAAGCCGTTGGAATCGGGTATTTTCACCAAGAAAAAGCCCAGACTGCCAAAAATGCCACAATGGGCCCCGCACCCGGATGGTTTTGCTGGACGGACGCGGGCGGAGCGCGTAGTTTTGCGGGATACGGGGCGACAATGATCCCGAACCTGAGGCAGTTTCGATGTTTTCCGAGCGGTTTTCGAACCTTGCGGTCCCTCATGCGCTGCGCCTGTGCCATTTGCCAGGTGCCCTGCGCGGGACGCTGTTCGCGCCGGGCCATCCGACTTGGGTCACCGATGAAAACACCCCGGCCAAGTGCGCAGCCGCGCTCGGGCAGGGTATGGGGCAGGCACCGCGCCGCCCCTTCAGGGCGTAAGGACAAGAGGCGACATGGCATATCAGACACGCGGGCGCGATCCTTTGCTGGACAGCAACATGGCCTTGGCCATCGAGAAACGTGGCAAGGAATTGCTGGGACTCGGCCTTCTGGGCCTGGCCGCCGTGGCGATGATGATGTTCGCCTCCTACAGCCCTGACGATCCCAGCTGGCTCTCGGCGGTCGACACGCCGGTGCAGAACTGGATTGGCCAAACGGGCGCGACCATCGCGGCGACGCTTTTCATGGTGGTCGGTCTTGGTGGCTGGGGCATCGCCATTGTCTTGGCTGTATGGGGCGTGCGCTTTGTCCTGCACCGCGGGCAGGAACGCGCGATGGCGCGTGCCATCTTTGCGCCGATCTGGGTCGCGGTGCTGTCGCTTTATGCGGCGTCCCTGACGCCGGGTGCGGAATGGTATGCCAGCCACAGCTTCGGCCTGGGCGGCATCTTTGGTGATACGGTCATGGGCGCTGCCCTGGGCATTCTGCCCATCGGCGCGGCGGCAGGCCTCAAGATCCTGTCGCTGGTGCTGGGCATTGTGATGCTGGGTCTTGGCGCCTTTGTTTGCGGGTTCGAGCGGAGCGAGATCGCACGCGGCCTGCGCTGGCTCACACTGGGCGTGATCATGGCCTATTCGGTGCTGATCGGCCTTCTGACGCGCGGCGCTGCGGGCGCTGCCGGGGCCGCTCGGACGGCGCGCTTTGCCGCGCAAGGCGCCGCACAGGCCCGCCGGGCCGAGCCCGCGCTGGCGCAGTCGCGCAGCGATGCGGTGACCGAGACGCACGGTGCCCCGCCGATCCGGCGCAGCGTGCATGCCAAGGTGCAGCACGATCTTCACGATCCCGAGGATGGTCACGCGCAATATCACGCGCCGCTTCAGGCGCCGCAGCGCGCCGCGCCCCGCGCGCCCGAAAAACAGGGTGGCCTTCTGGGCCGGATCAACCCCTTGGCACGCAAGCCGGGGCCCATGCCCGCGCAGGAATGGGTCGAGCCCGAGGCCGTTGCGGGTGACCGCGAGATGCCCGGCGAGGACCGCATCAAGGAGAAGATCGCCGACATCATCAAGAGCCGTGTGCGCGCCGCGCCGCAAGCGCCGGTGCAACATGCCGCCGCTGCGGCCATCGCACGCACTGGGCGCAGGGGGCCGACGCCGCTCCTTCTCGATACCGCGCGCCAAGGCGGCTTGCCGCCCGAGCCGCCGCTGACCTCCGCCGCTGCGCAGACCCTGCCGCCCGAGCCGCGCCTGAGCGCGCCGGTGCCGCAAGCTCCGGACCCTGCGCCGACCGCCTATCAGGCGCAGCCCGCGCCCGTCGAGGATGTGGCCCAAGATGATCTGGACGAGGCCGTGATCCTCGATGACACCATGCGCGCAGCACCGCAGCCCGCGCCGCGCGCCCAGGCGCCCGAGCCCAAGAAGGTGGTTCAACACTTGCAGCGCAAGGCGCCCGCGCCGTCGGCCCGCGCAGCGGCCGAAGCCCAGCCGGCTCTGCAATTCGAAGAGGCCGCCGCGCAATACGAATTGCCGCCGCTCAGCCTGCTGTCCAGCCCCGATAACATCACGCGCTATCACCTCAGCGATGAGGCGTTGGAGGAAAACGCGCGTATGCTGGAGGTCGTGCTGGATGACTATGGCGTCAAGGGCGAGATCGTCTCGGTCCGCCCCGGTCCTGTCGTCACCATGTATGAGCTGGAGCCGGCCCCCGGCCTCAAGGCGAGCCGTGTCATTGGCCTTTCGGATGATATCGCGCGCTCGATGTCGGCCCTCTCGGCGCGGGTCAGCACCGTGCCGGGCCGCACCGTGATCGGGATCGAGCTGCCCAATGACAATCGCGAAATGGTGTCCTTGCGCGAGATCCTGTCGAACCGCGATTTCGGTGATGGCAATCACAAGCTGCCTCTGGCGCTGGGCAAGGATATCGGCGGCGATGCGATGATCGCGAACCTTGCCAAGATGCCCCACCTTCTGATCGCCGGTACGACCGGCTCGGGCAAGTCGGTGGCGATCAACACGATGATCCTAAGCCTGCTTTACAAGCTGACGCCGGACGATTGCCGGATGATCATGATCGACCCCAAGATGCTGGAACTCAGCGTTTATGACGGCATCCCGCACCTTCTCAGCCCCGTTGTGACCGACCCCAAAAAGGCGGTCGTCGCGCTGAAATGGACCGTCGCCGAGATGGAAGAGCGCTATCGCAAGATGTCCAAGATGGGCGTGCGCAACATCGACGGCTATAATGGCCGCGTCGCCGACGCACAGGCCAAAAACGAGATGTTCAGCCGTACGGTGCAGACCGGCTTTGACGACGAGACCGGCGAGCCGGTCTTCGAAACCGAGAAATTCGCGCCCGAAAAGATGCCTTATATCGTCGTCATCGTCGACGAGATGGCCGACCTGATGATGGTCGCCGGTAAAGAGATCGAGGCCTGCATCCAGCGCCTTGCGCAGATGGCGCGGGCATCGGGTATCCATATCATCATGGCGACGCAGCGCCCCTCGGTCGATGTGATCACCGGCACGATCAAGGCGAACTTCCCCACCCGCATCAGCTTCCAGGTGACGTCCAAGATCGACAGCCGCACCATCCTGGGCGAGATGGGGGCCGAGCAGCTGCTGGGCATGGGCGACATGCTCTATATGGCCGGCGGCGCCAAGATCACGCGGTGCCACGGCCCGTTCGTGAGCGACGAAGAGGTCGAGGATGTCGTCAACCACCTGAAGTCGCAAGGCCCGCCCGTCTACGTCGGCAGCGTGCTGGAAGGCCCGGACGAGGACAAGGCGAGCAATATCGACGCCGTGCTGGGCCTTTCGACCGGCGGCAATACCGACGGCGAGGACGCGCTTTACGATCAGGCGGTGCAGATCGCGATCACGGATCGCAAATGCTCGACCTCGTATATTCAGCGCAAGCTGGCGATCGGCTATAACAAGGCCGCGCGCCTGGTCGAGCAGATGGAGGATCAGGGCGTCGTCTCGGCGGCGAACCACGTGGGCAAGCGCGAGATCCTCGTGCCCGAGCAGTAACCGCGACTGTGCGTGCGCGCGTGCAGGCGTCATTACGCCGAGCGTGCGCACCGCGCCCTTGGAACCTTGCTTGCGCTGGCGCCGTTGACGGGCGAGCGCTCGGAGGACGGCATGCAAGGCCCAGAAAAGACCACCGCGGTCGAGGATATGTTGGATCAGATCCAGGGCCTCGCCGACCGAAATGGGCATGAAGCTGTCTCGGTGGGCGAGGTGGCCTCGGCCATCGGCGGGCGCGGTTTTGGCCCGTTGCTGTTCATTCCGCCCCTCTTCGAGATTACCCCCATCGGCGCCGTCCCCGGCGTGCCAACCTTCATCGCGTTAATCTGCGCTATTTTTGCGTTTCAACTGGTCATCGGGCGCAAGGATGTCTGGCTGCCCGGCTTTGTCGATCGCATGTCGGTCAAGGCGGCTCATGTGAGCAAGGCAGTCACGTCGCTGCGCGGTATCGGCGCCTGGCTGGACCGTCACTTTGGCAGGCGGCTGGACTGGTTCGCAGGGCCCAAAGCGTCGCGTATTGCGGGAATCGTTATCCTCGGCCTATGCCTGACGGTGCCGCCGCTCGAGCTTGTCCCGTGGCTCAGTTCGGCGCCGATGCTGGCTATCGCGTTTCTGGGGCTGGCCATGACGGTGCGGGACGGGCTTTTGATTCTGACGGGGTTTGTCGTGGCGGGACTGGCCGCGATTACCGTCTACATCTTCTTTGCGGGGGGCGCAGGCGCCGCCTGACACAACTGTTATCGCATATCACCGCGAAACCTGCGACAAGGCAGGCCGAGCATCACGAACAAGGGACCATTCCCATGCCTCACATACGTACATTTCTTGCCGCGCTGATCCTGGTCTGCGCCGGCGCTTTGCCCGCCGCCGCGCAAAAGCTGCCGCTGAGCGAATTGTCGCGGTATCTCAACAGTTTCCAAACCGCGAGCGGTGCATTCACACAAATCAACGACGACGGCACAATCAGCGAGGGCCGCATCCTGATCAAGCGTCCCGGACGTGTCCGGTTCGAATACAAGCCGCCCGAAGAAATGCTGGTGGTTGCCAATGGCGATACGGTGGGCATCATCGACGGCAAGTCGAATGAGGGCCCGCAGGGTTATCCGCTGAACCGCACGCCGCTGTCGATCATCCTGGCGCGCAATGTCGATTTCACCCGGGCCCGCATGGTCACGGGCCACAGTAGCGACGGGACGACGACCACCGTGCGCGCGCAGGATCCCGACAACCCCGATTATGGCAGCATCGATCTGGTCTTTACCTCAAACCCGACCGAGCTGCGCCAATGGGTGATCAACGACAGCGGCGGCAGCCGCACAACGGTCATTCTGGGCGATCTGACTACGGGAGTCAGCATCGACAACAGTAACTTTGTCATCCCCGGCATCGGCACCGGAGGCGGGCGCGTCGAGCGCTAAACCGCAAGCCAGAAAACGAGAAAGGGCGCCCGGCGGGGCGCCCTTTTTCGTGGACCTGGGACTATATCAGTTGCAGCGCCTCAGCTGTGACTGATACCGCGCCGCGCGATCCTCGACCGTGCCGGCAACGCGGACCAGCCATGCCTTGCCGTTGTAGCTGCCACGCGAATACCCGGTGCGGCCCTCATGATAGGCGAGGTAATGATTGCGTGCGTCATACATCGGAATGTTCAGCGCATCGCGCGACTTCGCCATGTACCAGCCCATGAAATCGGTCGCGTCGTAAATGTTGTCGCGCCGCGCGCGGCGTGCGCCCTGCTCTTCGACATATTCATCCCATGTGCCATCCAGCGCCTGGCTGTATCCGAAGGCCGAGCTTTGCCGCCCCATCGGAATCACGCCCAGCGTATAGCGATAGGGCGTGCGCGCGTCCGAGACGAACTTGCTCTCCTGGTAGATGGTGGCCATCTGGACATGGGTTGGCACACCCCAGCGCCGCTCGGCGGCCCGGAATGCGCGTCTGTATTCGGGACGTTCCCGCAAAATGGCGCAGGCATCCTCCATCTGGTTCGGGGATTCCCCGTAACTGCCGCCGCGCCCGCAGGCCGCGACAAGCACCAATAGAAGGAGCGCGCGAAGCTGTCTGCTCATAGCTGCCTCTGCTCTCGATTTTCGCGGCAGTCTACGCTGCCTTGGTTTATCGGGACAGTCTACGCATTTTCGCGCGAATGGGAAATCACGATTTTCGCGCGCCCTCGCGCTGTTGCCGATGCGCAGATGCCCGCATAGGCGCCACGCCACCTGTCCTGGCGTCAATCTGGCTGACAGTCTGTTTCCGCCACTACGCCGCATGAAGGTTGGACAAAGGCCACTTGAAACCATTAGTCTCAACCTTTATGGGCTGCGAGCTATGCTGAAAACACGCGCGAAATATCATCTTGGACAGATCGTCCGCCACAAGAAGCACCCCTTTCGGGGTGTGGTCTTTGACGTCGATCCTGAATTCGCCAATACCGAGGAATGGTACTCCTCGATCCCCGAGGAAAGCCGCCCGGTCAAGGATCAGCCATTCTACCACCTTCTGGCGGAAAACGATCAAAGCTATTACGTCGCCTATGTCAGTGAGCAGAACCTGATTGCCGACTATTCGGGTGAGCCGGTCGAGCATCCCGATATCGACGATCTTTTCGGCCCGTTTGAAGATGGCCATTATCCGCTGCATTTTCAGCTGAACTAGGGCGTGTGCGGGCAGGCATTTCCGCCTGCATCTTCATCGTTTCAGTATCCCAGCGCGCAACCATCCTTGCGCGGATCGGACGCGCCTTCCAGCACGCCATCGCCGCGAATCTCGATGGCTTGCGCTCCACCGATCGCCTCAGCGGGAATCACGACATGATGCCCCCGGTCGACCAGATCGGCGCGAACGGCATCGGAATATCCCCGCTCGACCCGCATCTCGCCCTTGTCGGCAAAAGAGCGCGGGGCGTCGATAGCGGTTTGCGGGTCCATGCCGAAATCCGCGATGTTTGACAGGAAACGCGCGTGGCCAGCCGGCTGATACGCGCCGCCCATCACGCCGAAAGGCATGGTCACGCGCCCGCCCTGACGGAGCATTCCGGGAATGATGGTATGAAAAGGCCGCTTGCCGCCGGCAAGCTCGTTAGGATGTCCCTCGGAGAGGGTAAATCCCGCGCCGCGGTTCTGCATGAGGATCCCGAACTTCTCGGAAGCGATGCCCGAGCCGAAGCCGTGAAAGATCGAATAGATCAGGGATACGGCCATGCGGTCCTTGTCGACAACGGTGATATAAACGGTGTCACGGTGCATTGCCTCGGTCAGCGGCGCCGCCGACGCCAGCGCCCGCTTGGGGTCGATCATCGCGGCCAAGGTGCGGGCCGTCTCCATGCTGAGTATGAATTCGGTACGCGCGGTATGGTCCGGATCGGCGATGATGCGGCTGCGCGTGTCATAGGCCAGCTTGGTTGCTTCGGCTTCGAGATGGGCGCGATCGGCACCTAGCGGGTCCATTGCGGCGATGTCGAATTGCGCCAGCATGTTCAGCATCAGGATCGCCGTTGCGCCCTGACCGTTGGGCGGATGCTCGACCAGCTCGCGGCCCTTGTAATCGCCGCTGATCGGCTGGGCGGGCTCGCCCCTATGGGCGGCGAAATCGGCAGCCGTGTGGACACCGCCGGCGGCGTTCAGCGCGGCCAGCATGTCGTCGGCGATTTCACCCTCGTAAAAGGCGCTGGCGCCCTTGGCCGCGACGCGGCGCAGCACCTCGGCCTGTCCCGGCGCGCGGAAGATCGCGCCCGCCTTTGGCGGCGTGCCACTCGGCAGGTAATGCGCCAGCGCATGATCCTTGAGCACCGATGCCGATTCCGCCCAGTCCCACGCGGCGCGCGGCGCGACCGGCACCCCAGCCTCCGCATAGCGTATGGCTGGGGCCAAAACCGCGTCCAGTCCTAGACGCCCATGGTCGGCGCTGAGGGCGCAAAAGGCGTGGATCGCGCCCGGAATGGTCACTGCTTCGGCGGTATAAAGCGGCACCGCGTCCAGACCGCGCGCGCGCAGATCCGCCGCGTTGGCCGCACCGGGCGCGCGGCCCGATCCATTATAGGCATGTACGGTCTCGTCCCCCGGCGTCGTGAAAAGCGCAAAGAGATCGCCCCCGATCCCGGTCATCTGCGGCTCGCAGATGCCCAAAAGGACAGCGCCCGCGATAGCCGCGTCCATTGCGTTGCCGCCCCGCTCGAGGATGTCGACGGCGGTTTTCGCGGCCAGCGGATGAGAGGTGGCGCACATGCCATTTGCCGCCAGAACCGGCGAGCGGCCGGGCAGATGAAAATCGCGCATGAGGGCTCCTGCAGCTTGAAACGCGGCCAGCCTAGGATGCGTGCCTGCGATTGCCAATATGCGGAAACGAGGTAGTTGGACGATCGGTCACTTTGTGACGATCTGTGCAAAGGGTCCTCGACGCTGCGCACTGGGTGGGGGCTGTTAAAAACGCAGCGCCGAGGGAAGCTTTTGCAGCTACAATGCCGGTATGGCGGGGCAGTTGGCCCGGAATGAGAAAAGATCGGGGCAAGTTTTGGGCAGGAATTGATGCGCTTCTGCGGATGCACGCCGACCGTGCGGCACAAGGAATGCCGGAGCGCGACCTGATTGCCTTCAGGGCGTCAGCCTCACCTCTATGTGCAGATGATTTCGCCCCTTTTCGCGGCGGTAAGTCAGCGCACTGGTCAGACGGTGGATCAGGAACCAGCCAAAGCCGCCCTCGGGCAGATCGATGCCCTTATCGAGGCAAGGCGGAGTGCCACGCGGCAGATCGAGGCCGGGCAGGGGCGCGCCCGCATCGGTAATGTCGGCCTGCAGATGGCCGCAGCTCAACATAACCTCGAGCCTGACATCGCCCTCGCCGCTCATGGCATAGGCATGTTCGGCCACATTGTTCAGCGCCTCGGCCAGCACGATTTCGACCGTGCCGCTGGCATCGTCGCCAAGCTGTGAGGCGCGCAAGTAAGCGCGCAGATCTCGCAATGCATCCCGGACCCCTTCGGGCGAGGCGGTAAAGATCAGCCGCATCCGCTTTGGTTGGTCGGCCCGATCCAGGCCTGCCTGAGTGCCAGCCGCAGTCACCATCTTGTTCCTCCGGCGGTTAACCGGCCCTGCGGGGGGCGGCGTCCTCCAGCCCCTCGTGAATTGTGAAGATCGTGTTCATTCGCGTCAGGCGAAACACCTTCTCCACATCCGGCGTCAGCCGTGCCAGATCCAGCCGGCGGGTCGGTCCAACCAATTTCAGCGCGGCGACGATGGCCCCGAGGCCACTGGAATCGATGAATTGCACTTCTCCCAGATCAAGCAGCACGTCCTGAAGGCCCTCGGCGGTCTCGGCGCGCAGCGCCTCCTTGAATGCGATGGCCGCCGCCGCGTCGATGCGCGCGGCGTTTACCGTGACGACGTGGTAGTCGCCCTGTTTGCTACTGGACAGGTCCATCAATCGCTCCGCTCGTTGCTGTGTTCCAGATCACGCTAGGGTCAATTCGTTACCATCTGGTTCTCGGTCTCCGAAAAAGTTACACGCGCGCCATCAGCAGCGGCAAAAGGGGCGCAGACATGCGGATCGACTATGAGGACATTGGCAAAATCCTGGCCAGTCTGACCGAGGGCGAGGACGATATCGTTGCGCTCATGGCGACGATGGCCTGCGAATTGCACCATGCGGATGACCGGTTCGACTGGACCGGATTCTACCGCGTCACAGCGCCCGACCTGCTCAAGATCGGGCCGTATCAGGGTGGTCACGGCTGCCTGGTGATTCCGTTTTCGCGCGGGGTTTGCGGCGCCGCGGCGCGCACGGGCGAGGTTCAGCTGGTCGATGACGTTGAGGCGTTTGAGGGGCATATCGCTTGCTCCAGCAGCACCAGAAGCGAGATCGTGCTGCCTGTCCGGGATGCGGATGGCGCTCTATTGGGCGTGCTCGATATCGACAGCGATCGGATTGCGGCCTTCGACCGCACCGATGCAGACGGTCTCACCAAGCTTTTGCGGCAGACATTTGGCGGCTAACGCCTCGGTGAAATAAAGCTTGATTTTTTCACCGTGCGCGGCAACATGAAATTACTTGCCGTAATTTCACGGGCGCCGCCATGCTCCAAACGTCAATCGCCGATACCCCCAGCCTGGGCGCCGATCTGCGCGCCCTGCGCAAGACGCGGTCCGTGACGCTGGCTGAACTTGCGGCGCGGCTGGGCCGCTCGGTCGGTTGGCTGAGCCAGGTGGAGCGGGGCCTGTCGCAGCCCAGCGAGAGCGATCTGCTCGAAATGGCCGAGGCGCTGGGCGTGTCCTTGTCGTTGCTGAAGGGCGAGGCACAGCCAACCGAGCGCGAGGCCGGCCATATCGTGCGCCGTGCCGCGCGTCGCCCCATTGGCAAGGGAATTGCGGGCCTTGCAGAAGATTTGCTCTCGCCGGATCTAACCGACGATTTTGAAATGGTGCACTCCACTTTCGCGCCCGGCTCGGCGGCGCCCGCCCCAATCACGCGGCCCACGCAGGAGGTGGCGTATATGGTATCCGGCCACCTGGATCTGACCATCGGCGGCCGCGAATTCACAGTGGGCGCGGGCGACAGTTTCCGCATCCGCGGCGAGGCGCAGGCCTGGCGCAACCCCTACGATCAACCGGCGGTCGCGATTTGGGTCATCGCACCCCCGGTCTATTGAGGGCGCCGGAATGAGCTGGGAGGGATGGACCGTCTTTGCAATCTTCTGGGTGGTTTTCGTCACGACTCCGGGGCCGAACGCAGTCAACTGCATCACCAATGGCGTTACGTTGGGGTTTCGGCGCGCCGTGCCAGGGATCGCCGCGATCCTGACGCAGGCGGCGCTGTTTCTGACCCTGTCGGCACTGGGTATCTCGGCGCTGCTGCTGGCGTCACCGGTGGCGTTTCAGGTGGCCAAGATCATCGGCGCGGGCTTCTTGATCTACTTGGGGATCAGAACGTGGCGGCAGGCGGGCCGCGCGCTGAAAGAGACCGAGCAGGGCGGTGGATCGGTTTATGCCCGTGCCTTCCTGATCGCGACGATCAATCCCAAGAGCGTTGCAGGCTATCTGGCCGCCTTTACCCAATTCGTGCAGCCAAACGTGCCGATCGCCCAGCAGATGTGGGTGATCGTGCCCACCGCACTGACGCTGACCGCGCTGAGTTACACTGGCTACACCGCGCTGGGCGCGATGCTGGGCCGCTCGGCCCTGGGCGCTGTCGCGTCAAAGCCATTGCGCCAAGGCCTCGCGCTTTGTTTCGTCGTCTATGGCGCGCTTCTGGGCGCGACAGCCCTGCCGTGGAGGGCGTAGGCGTGCTGCGCGGGTCATGCCTCTGCGGCGCTGTCGCCTACACGGCAGGGGTGCCCACGGGCATGGCGATTGCCTGTCACTGCGATGAATGCCGCCGGCAGTCGGGCCATCATTTCGCCGCCGTGCCGGTGGCCAAGCGATCGCTGCGCTTTCAGCGGCAAGAGACGTTGCGATGGTATCGCGCCTCGGACATCGGCAAGCGCGGGTTTTGCTGCGCTTGCGGCTCGACGCTCTTCTGGCGCGGGGATGAGGGCGCGCATGTGCATCTGCTGATGGGTGCGCTGGACGGCGCCACGGGTCTGCACCTGGGCGCGCATGTCTGGGTGCGTGAGCGCGGCGATTACTACCAGATCGGCGGCGACCTGCCGCAATTTCAGGAGGGCGAATGATGCTGAGCGGCAGATGCCTTTGCGGTGACGTCGCGTTCGAGGTGCATGGCACCCCGCGCGGCGTCTCGGCCTGCCATTGCGGCCAGTGCCGCAAGCAATCGGGCCATGTCTGGGCGTCGGCCTACGTGCCCGAGGCGGATCTGACCATCACCGGCACGCCGAGTTGGTATGAGGCCAGCGGCACGGCCAAGCGCGGCTTTTGCCCCCGCTGCGGCAGCTTCCTCTTCTGGAAGGCGCGTGACGAGGACACCATCAGCTTCGCGCTCGGCGCGCTGGATCTGCCCACGAGCCTGACGCTCCAGAAGCACATCTTCTGCGAAGACAAGGGCGACTATTACGACATCGAGGATGACCTGCCGCAATTGGCGCGGTCCTGAGAAGGGAGACGAAACCATGAGCAACTTCCCCAGCACGGCCCGCGTGGTCATCATCGGCGGCGGCGCGGTGGGCGCCTCCAGCCTCTATCATCTGGCACGCGCGGGCTGGTCCGACTGCGTCCTTTTGGAGAAGAACGAGTTGACGGCGGGCAGCACATGGCACGCGGCGGGCAACTGCCCGACCTTCTCGACCTCATGGGCGATCATGAACATGCAGCGCTACGGCGCCGAGCTTTATCGTGGCCTCGCCGAAACTGTCGATTATCCGATGAACTACCATGTCACCGGCTCGCTGCGTCTGGGCCATAGTGCGGAGCGGGTGCAGGAATTCCAGCGCGCCTGCGGCATGGGCCGCTCGCAGGGCATGGACATGCGCATGATGTCGCCGGACGAGGCCAAGGCGATGTATCCCTTCCTCGAGACGCATGACCTCAAAGGCGTGCTTTATGACCCCAATGATGGCGATATCGACCCCTCGCAGCTGACGCAGGCGCTGGCCAAGGGTGCGCGCGATCTGGGCGCCCGGATCGAGCGGTTCTGCCCTGCCACCGGCGTCACACGCGACGGCAGCGAATGGATCGTCCACACTCACAAGGGCGATATCCGCTGCGAATACGTGGTGAATGCCGCAGGCTACTACGCACAAACAGTCGGCGAATGGTTCAAGCCCTATGGCGGGCGCACCGTGCCGATGATGGTGATGAGCCATCAATACCTACTGACCGACGAGATCCCCGAGATCGCCGAGCATACCGCCAAGCATGGCAAGCTGCCTTTGCTCCGAGATGTCGATAGCTCCTACTATCTCAGGCAGGAAAAGACCGGCCTCAACCTCGGCCCCTACGAGCGGAACTGCAAGGCGCATTGGATCACCCCTGACGATCCCTTCCCCGAGGATTTCAGCTTTCAGCTTTATCCCGACGATCTGGAGCGGCTGGAATGGTATATCGAGGATGCGATGGCGCGCGTGCCTCTCTTGGGCCAAGCGGGCATCAACAAGGTCATCAACGGCCCCATCCCCTACGCGCCCGATGGCCTGCCGCTGCTCGGCCCGATGCCGGGCGTGCCCAACGCCTTCGAGGCCTGCGTCTTTACCTTCGGGATCGCGCAGGCGGGCGGCGCGGGAAAGGTGCTGGCCGAGTGGATCACCGAGGGCGGCACCGAATGGGACATGTGGTCCGTCGATCCGCGCCGCTATACCGATTACACCGACAATGACTACTGCATCGCCAAGGGGATGGAGGTCTATGGCCACGAATACGCCATGCATTTCCCCTGGCACGAATGGCCCGCAGGCCGGAACAAGAAGCTGGGGCCGAATGATGCCATCGTGCGCGAGATGGGCGGCGTCATGGGCGCCTATAACGGCTGGGAGCGGGCCAACTGGTTCGCCAAGCCCGGCGATGATCTGAGCGAGGAGGCCACCCAGACCTGGAACCGCGCCGGCCCGTGGGAGCAGCGCATCCGAGAGGAATGCGAGGCCGTGCGCGACCATTGCGGCGTGCTGGACCTGCCCGGATTTTCCCGCTTCTGGGTGCGGGGGCAGGGCGCGGATGAATGGCTGCGCGGCTGGGTCACCGGCAGCTTGCCGAAGGTGGGGCGCATGAACCTTGTCTATGTCGCCGACCATCGCGGGCGCATCCTGACCGAGCTGTCCTGTATCCGGCTGGCCGAGGACAGCTTCGTTCTCATCACCGCCGCCACCGCGCAATGGCATGATGGCGAGCTAATCCGCGCCGCCGTGCCCGAGGGCGTCACCGTCGAGGAGACGACGACCGAGCGGAGCGCGCTGATCGTCACCGGCCCCGAGAGCCGCACCATCCTGGCGCCGCTGACCGATGGCGATCTGAGCCTGCCGTGGCTCAGCCACCAGCATTGCACCGTCGCGGGGCGCAAAGCGTTCCTGATCCGCGTCAGTTTCGCAGGGGAATTGGGCTGGGAAGTGCATGCCGCCAACGAGGACATGCCCGATATCTACCGCGCCATTCTCGACGCGGGCGCCAAGCCCTTCGGGATGTATGCGCTGAATTCCTTGCGCATCGAGAAGGGATACCGCGCGTGGAAGGGCGATCTGAGCACCGATTATTCGTTGCTGGAAGGCGGGCTCGAGCGCTTCGTCAAATTCGACAAGCCGCAGGACTTTCCCGGCAAGGCGGCCCTTCTGAGCGAGAAGCAGCGGGGGAGCAAGAAACGTTTCGTTACGCTGACCGTGCAGGCGGGCGAGGCCGACGCGCCCTACATGTCGACCCTCTGGCATGGCGGCGAGATCGTGGGCGAGACGACGTCAGGCGCTTGGGGGTATCGCGTAAATTCTTCGGTCGCGCTGGGCATGCTCCGCGCCGATCTGGCCAAGCCGGGCACGGCGCTGGAGGTCGAGATCTATGGCGAGCGTTACCCCGCCACGGTCGAGCCCGACGCGCCGCTTTGGGACACCCATAACGAGCGGATCCGCGCCTGATGCTGGACGCGCGCGCAAAACGGCTCATCGGGAATTTCCCACTGGGCTTTGTCGCCACGGTGACACCTGAGGGGCGGCCAGCGGTCAACTTCAAGGGCACGTTTCTGGTGCTGGACGACGCGTGCATCGGCTTTGGCAACATTCGCTCGCCCGGCACTCTGCGCAATCTGACGCACAGCCCCTTTGCCGAGGTGAATTTCATAGACCCTTTCGCGCGCAAGGGCCTGCGCGCGGCAGGTCCCGTGCGCGTTGCGCAAAAAGACAGCGCCGAATTCGGCGCGCTGATCGGACTGTGGCAGGCCAAATGGGCCGACTTGGCAGCGCGGATATCGGACCTTGTCCTGATCGATATCGAGGCCACGCATCACATAACGACCCCGCCCTATGACGATGGAATGACCGAGGCCGAAATGGTCGCGGCCTACAAACTCAAATTCGCGGAGATCTACCCATGAGCGATATCATCCTTCTGGACGGCTCAATCGGGCAGGAACTGGTCAAGCGCGCCGGGGACAAGCCAACGCCGCTTTGGTCGACCAGCGTGATGCAGGACCGTCCGGGGCTCACTGCCGAGGTGCATGGCGCCTATTTTGATGCAGGCGCCACCATTGCCAGCACCAACAGCTACGCGGTCCATCGCGATCGCCTGAGGCGCGATGGGCTGGAGAGCGATTTCGCCGCGTTGATAGACTGCGCCCTGACCGAGGCCGAAACAGCGCGCAAGGCTCATGACAGCGGCCGCATCGCCGGCACGCTCGGCCCCTTGGGCGCGTCCTACCGCCCGGATCTGTGCCCGCCGCCCGCCGAGGCCGCGCCGCTTTATGCCGAGATCGCGGGCATGATGCGTGGCCGCGTCGATATCCTGCTGATCGAAAGCGCAGCATCCGTCGCGCAGGCGACTGGCGCGTTGATGGGGTGCAGGGAGGCGGGCCTGCCCGTGTGGCTGGCGGTGACGGTGATGGATGACAACGGCAACCGCCTCCGCTCGGGCGAGCGGGTGGACGAGCTGGCCGATGTCATCGCCACCTACAAGCCCGAGGCCGTTCTGATCAACTGCACCCGCCCCGAGGCAGTGGGCGCGGGGCTGATCCGTCTGCGCGAGTTTGGCCTGCCCTTTGGGGCCTACGCAAATGGGTTCGACCACATCACGGCCGGTTTTTTGGAGGATTCGCCCACCGTGGATGCCCTCAGCGCCCGGCGCGACCTCACGCCTGAGCTTTATGCAGATTTCGCCATGGGTTGGATCGCCCAAGGTGCCACCATCGTCGGCGGCTGCTGCGAAGTCGGCCCGGATCACATCGCCGAGCTGGCCGCGCGTTTGCGCTCCGCCGGCCACACCATCGTCTGACGCAAGGAGCGACATCATGGATCTGCCAACCAAGGCCCGCGTGGTCATCATCGGCGGCGGCGTCGTCGGCTGCTCGGTCGCCTATCACCTGGCCAAGCTGGGCTGGACCGATATCGTCCTGCTCGAGCGCAAGGCGCTGACCAGCGGCACGACATGGCACGCGGCGGGCCTGATCGGGCAGCTGCGCACCTCGAACACGATGACCAAGCTCGCGCGCTATACCGCCGGTCTCTACACCACGCTCGAGGAGGAAACCGGAGTCGCCACCGGCTTCCGGCAGGTCGGCTCGGTCTCGGCGGCACTGACCTCCGAGCGGCTGGAGGAGCTTTACCGCGCCGCCGCCATGGCGCGCGCCTTCGACGTGCCCGCCGAAGAGCTGTCGGCCAGCGAGGTCAAGGAGCATTACCCGCATCTCAATCTGGATGGCGTCACGGGCGGCATCTGGCTGCCCACCGACGGGCAGGCCGATCCGGCAAATATCGCGCTGGCGCTGGCCAAGGGCGCGCGGCAGGGCGGCGCGCGCGTTCAGGAGCGCGTGCGCGTCACCGGCATCGCCAAAACGGGCCGCCGCGTCACCGGCGTCGATTGGGCCAGTGATGATGGCACCGCCGAGGGCCATATCGAATGCGACATGATCGTCAACTGCGCCGGGATGTGGGGCCATGAGGTGGGCCGCATGGCGGGCATCAACGTGCCGCTGCACGCCTGCGAGCATTTCTACATCGTGACCGAACCGATCGAGGGTCTGAGCCAGCTGCCGGTCCTGCGGGTGCCGGACGAGTGCACCTATTACAAGGAGGACGCGGGCAAGATGCTGGTCGGCGCGTTCGAGCCTCTGGCAAAGCCCTGGGGCATGAACGGCATCCCCGAAAGTTTCGAATTCGACCAGCTGCCCGAGGATTTCGACCATTTCGAACCGATCCTCGAGGCCGCGTGCAATCGCCTGCCCATGCTGGCAGAGGCAGGCATCCACACCTTCTTCAACGGGCCGGAATCCTTTACGCCCGACGACGCCTATCACCTCGGCCTCGCGCCGCAGATGGACAATGTCTGGGTCGCGGCGGGCTTCAACTCGATCGGCATCCAGTCGGCGGGCGGTGCGGGCCATGCGCTGAGCCAGTGGATGGATAGCGGCGAAAAGCCCTTCGATCTGGGCGGCGTCGATATCGGGCGGATGCAGCCCTTCCAAGGCAACAAGACCTATCTGTTCGAGCGCAGCAAGGAAACGCTGGGCCTGCTCTATGCCGATCATTTTCCGCATCGCCAGAAAGCCACTGCGCGCGGTATTCGCCGCACGCCATTCCATCACCAGCTGCTGAATGAGGGCGCCGTGATGGGCGAGGCGGCAGGATGGGAGCGCGCCAACTGGTTCGCGCGCGCGGGGCAGGAGCGCGAGTATCGCTATAGCTGGAAGCGGCAGAACTGGTTCGACAATTCCGCCGCCGAGCACCGCGCCATCCGCGAGAATGTGGGCATGTATGACATGTCCAGCTTCGGCAAGCTGCGCGTCGAAGGGCCGGATGCCGAGGCGTTCCTCAACCATGTCGGCGGCGGTGATTTCAGCGTCCCGGTGGGGCGCATCGTCTATACGCAATTCCTGAATTCCAAGGGCGGGATCGAGGCGGATGTGACTGTCACGCGCCTGTCCGAGACGGCCTATCTGGTCGTCACGCCGGGCGCGACACGGTTGGCGGATCAGACATGGATGGAGCGGCACAAGGGCGCGCATAACGTCGTCATCACCGATGTGACGGCGGGCGAGGGCGTGCTGGCGGTGATGGGTCCGAATGCGCGCAAGGTCTTGCAGGCGGTGTCGCCCAATGATTTCTCGAACGCCGCAAACCCCTTCGGCACCGCGCAGGAGATCGAGCTTGGCATGGGCCTCGCCCGCGCGCACCGCGTGTCCTACGTGGGCGAGCTGGGCTGGGAGGTCTATGTCAGCGCCGATATGGCCGGGCATGCCTTCGAGGTGCTGCGCGAGGCGGGGCAGGCCCATGGCCTGACGCTCTGCGGGATGCACGCCATGGACAGTTGCCGGATCGAAAAGGGCTTTCGCCATTTCGGCCATGACATCACCAGCGAGGATCACGTGCTGGAGGCCGGGCTGGGTTTTGCGGTCAAGACGGCCAAACCTGATTTCATCGGGCGCGATGCGGTGCTGCGCAAGAAGGACGAGGGGCTGGCATGCCGCATGCTGCAATTCCGCCTGACCGACCCCGAGCCGCTGCTTTACCACAACGAGCCGATCCTGCGGGATGGCGAGATCGTCGGCTATGTCAGCTCCGGCAATTACGGCCACCACTTGGGCGGCGCCATCGGCATGGGCTATGTGCCCTGCAAGGGCGAGAGCGCAGAGGAGGTGCTGGCCTCCAGCTACGAGATCGACGTGGCGGGTAGCCGCGTCAAGGCCGAAGCCAGCCTGCGGCCCATGTATGACCCCAAGAGCACGCGGGTGCGTGCGGAAGGCGTCGCCTCGGACGGCCTCAGGGAATCAGCCGCTTGATCGCAGCAACATGTGCGGGGCTTGCCCCCAGCGCATGATCCGCCAAATCCATTGCGGCGCCGGTCAAATCCTCTGGCGCCGCAATACGATCATAGAGACCCCAGTCGAGCGCGCTCTGCGCGTCCACCCGCTCGCCCGCCAGAAGGACACGGCGCGCGCGTGCCGGGCCGACAAGCGCGGCGAGGCGCGCGGGATCCGAGGGTTGCGGCAGGAACCCGCGCTGCATCACCGGGTAGAAGATCTGCGCCGTGGGAACGGCCACGCGAAAATCGCAGGCCAGCACCATGCCGATCGCGCCGCCCGCAACCGTGCCGTTCAGCGCCGCGATGCTGAGGCAGGGCAGGGCTGTGATGGCGCTGCTCAGTCGCTCCCAAACGGGCGACGTGGCCAGCCCGCCCTGCATCGCGCCCAGATCGGCGCCAGCCGAGAAAACCTTGCCGACGCCGGTCAATATCAAAAGCCGAGCGCCGTCGCCGCCGCCTGCCGCTTCGGCGATCTCGGCCAGCCGCGTCAGCATTTCTTCGGTCAGTGCGCCCGCCTTGTCCGCACGGTCGATGGTGGCGGTCCAGATGCCCTCATCGCGCTCCAGTGCTATCATGCGCTCTGCCCCAGACCGATGGTCGCGCGGATGGCGGTATCGCGCAGCGAGATTTCCTGTCCCAGATATGCGTCAGCCCCGGCACCGCACATCCACAGAAGCGCGCGGGCGGGCCAGTCCGCCGGAATATGCGTCTCCCAGTCCAGCTGGCTGACCGGATTGACGCCGCTTGCCTTGATGTCGCGCTGCATCTGCGTGGCGACCGTGCCGGGCGACAGGCCCATGACCCGCAGCCCGCGCGCCGCGCTTTCGTGATGGGCCGCGGCGGTCAGCATCGCCGCGCCCGCCTTGGAGGCGCAATAGCCGCTCCAGCCCTCCATCGGGTTGTGCGCGGCGCCCGAGGACACGGTCAGGATCGTGCCGCCGCCCGCGCGCTTCATGCCGGGCATGGCGGCGCGCATCCCGTGAAAAACGCCCTTGAGGTTGATGTCGATGGCGCGGCCCCATGCCTCGGGGTCGGCGGCGTCCATCATCGCGATGGGCTCGATCACGCCCGCATTGCCGATCAGCACGTCAAGCTTGCCGAAGCGCTCTTCGGCCAGCGCGACGGCGGCGGCGACATCCGCGTATTGCGCAACGTCACCGGTGATCGTCTCGGCGCCCAGAGGTGCGGCCACGTCACGCAGTGCATCCGCGGAGCGGGCCATCAGCACCAGATGCGCGCCTGCCTCGGCAAAGACGCGTGCGGCCTCGGCGCCGATGCCACGGCTGGCGCCGGTGATGAGGACCGATTTTCCGGTCATGTCGGGCGTGGCGCTGGAATGTGTCATCGGGGTCTCCTTCGGGTGTCGCGGCGCCGATTGCGCCCTTTGCATCATTGCCTAGCGCCCCGCCTGCGCCGGGTCCAGAGGCAGGTGGCCGCCCGCGCCGACGGCGCATCTTGACGCTGGCCTCCGTTCCCCCGAAGCTATGGGCTGATTTTCCGGAATATGAGGTCCGACATGAATTCCACTGGCATGCACAAGGGCGCGCGCGGCGCTGGCGCCGTGATGACGGCGCTGATCCTGGGCGCCGGCAGTGCCGCAGCCGATATCGCCCCTGCGGATGTCTGGGCCGATTGGCAGGACTACCTGCGCGGTTTTGGCTTTGAGGTCAGCGCGACCGAGACCGAGACTGCCGATGCGCTGGAGTTGACCGACCTCACCCTGACCCAGACCCTGCCCGATGGCGCCGGAACCACGGTGTTTACGATCCCGCAGATTACGATGCAGGACAATGGCGACGGCACAGTGGGCATTGCCTATCCCGAGGATCTGCCCATCCGGATCGAACAATCCGGCCCCGAAACGGTGACTGTCGACATGCGCTACCTGACAGACAACATGGTCAGCAACGTGTCGGGCGACGCCGCGCGCATGGTCTATGATTACACGGCCGACGGCATCGGCATTCGCATCGACAGCGTCGCCGCCGATGGCGAAACGATGGATCTGGGCGATATCGCATTCGACATCGAGGCCGTCGAGGGCCGCACCGTGATGGAGCTGGACGGCGGACGGATTGCCAATCAGGTGGTCAAATCCGGTCCCGCCACCTACCGCCTCACCATGTCGGATCCCGAAGGCGGCGATCTGGACATGAATGGCCGGTTCGACACGCTCGAGATGTCTGCAATGCTGAACATGCCCGAGGGCGTGGATGGCGCTGACATGACCGCGGCACTCGCGCAGGGCTTCTCGGTGGAGGGGACCTACGCTTTCGGGCCCGGCGCCAGCGCATTCGAAATCAAAGAGGAGGGCACCACGACCAGCGGCAGCACCAGCAGCCGGGGCGGCAAGCTGAGCGTCGCGATGGACGCGGATGGCCTCGCCTACGGCGCCATGTCGGAGGGCCTCGTGGCCCAGATCACCACGCCGCAACTGCCCGTCCCGCTGTCGATGGAGATGGAGGAGGCCGTGTTCGATCTGGCCTTTCCGGTGGCCAAGGCAGAGGCACCCCAGGATTTCGGCCTGAACCTGCTGCTGGGCGGTGTCAGCCTGGGTGACACAGCCTGGGCGCTGCTCGATGCCAATGGCGTGTTGCCGCGGGATCCGGCGACGATCGCACTGGACCTGGAGGGCGCGGCGACGATCCTGGCCGATATCATGGATCCCAGCGAAATGATGCGTGTCGAGATGGGGGATGAGGCCCCGGCCGAGTTGAACGCGATGACGCTGAACCGCCTGTTGGTCAGCCTTGCGGGCGCCGAGCTGACCGGCATGGGCGATCTGACGTTCGATGAGGGGGTCGAAAACGGCTTTGGCGGCGCGGTCGGCACCGCGTCTTTCAAGCTGACAGGCGCCAATACGTTGCTCGATCGTCTGATCTCGCTGGGTCTGATCGACCAGTCGCAGGCCATGATGGCGCGGATGACCCTGGGCTCGGCCGCTGTGCCGGGCGAGGGCGAGGATACGCTTGTCTCGGAAATCGAGCTGACGCCAGAGGGCGGTATCATCGCCAACGGGCAGCGCCTGCGCTAGGCGGCGGGTAGCGCGAGGCAAGGCCGGGCCGGGGGGCAGCCTCCGGCCCGGTTTCGTTTTCGGATGCACCCTTGTGCAAAGGCGGCCGCCGGACTACCTCCAAGGCGATTTGGAAAGGCTATCAACATGACGCCCACGCTTGACGATCTGGCCGATGCTCTCTTGGCGGCGGCGCGCCGCGCGGGCGCCGATGCCGCCGACGCAATAGTGTCCACGGGGGCGAGCCAGGTGATCGACGTGCGCGGCGGCGCGCTGGAGCAAGCGGAGAGGTCCGAGGCAACCGATCTGGGCCTGCGCGTGTTGGTCGGGCGGCGCCAGGCCAATGTGTCCTTCTCGGACATCCGGCGCGAGACGCTGGACATCTTGGCCGAGCGCGCCGTGGCCATGGCCCGCGAGGCGCCCGAGGATCCCCATGCGGGGCTGGCGGATGCAGATCAGCTGGCCAGGAATTGGGACATGGACGCGCTTGAGCTGGCCGATCCTTCGCCCGAGCCGGAGCCCGCCGAGTTGCAACGCCGCGCCGCCGAGGCCGAGGCGGCGGCGCTGGAGGTGGACGGCGTAAGCCAGGTGCAGGCCTCGACCGCCGGGTATGAGCGGCGGCGCGTTTGGCTGGCTGCCAGCAACGGCTTTGCCGCCGGGCACACGCGCACTGATTGGTATGTCTCCTGCGCCGCCATCGCCGGGACCGGCGCCGGGATGGAGCGCGACTCGGATGGAGATGCGCGCCTGTGGGACGCCGACTTGCGGGCCGCTGCCGATATCGGCACCCGCGCGGGCCAGCGCGCCGCCGAGCGTCTGGGCGCGCGCCGCCCCAAGACGGGCGCCTATCCGGTGCTCTTTGACGAGCGTATTTCGGCCTCGCTGATCGGGCATCTTCTGGGCGCGGCCAACGGCGCGGCGGTCGCGCGCGGGGCTACATGGCTGCGCCACAAGTTGGGCCAGCAGGTGCTGCCCGAGGCGCTGAGCATCATCGAGGATCCGCACCGCGTCCGCGTGGCCGGATCGCGCCCCTATGATGGCGAGGGCCTGCCGACGCAGCGCCGCGCCATCGTGGAAAACGGCGTGCTCACGGGCTGGGTTCTGGACCTTGCCAGCGCACGCCAACTGGGCATGCAATCGACCGCCAATGCCAAGCGCGGCATGTCCGGCCCGCCGCGCCCCGGCACCTGGAATATCGAGCTGACGCAGGGCAGCGCCAGCCGCGAGGATCTGATCAGGGATATGGGCACCGGCCTGCTCGTCACGTCCATGATCGGCTCGACCATCAACTCCAACACCGGGGACTATTCGCGCGGGGCCTCGGGCTTCTGGATCGAGAATGGCGAGATCGCCTATCCCGTGAACGAGCTGACCATCGCCGGGAACCTGCACGACATGCTGATGCGCCTGACACCCGCCAACGACGCGCGCACGCATCTGAGCAGCGTCGTGCCATCGCTTCTGGTCGAGGGGATGACCCTTGCCGGCACATGACCTGCCCTTGCTGATCGACGCCGCCCGCGCCGCGGGCGAGGTGGCGACCGGCTATGTCGGCGGCAGCGTCAAACGCTGGGACAAGCCCGAGGACGCCGGCCCCGTGACCGAGGCGGATCTGGCCGTGAACGACACGCTCGAGTCCAAGCTGCGCGGCGCGCGCCCCGCCTATGGCTGGCTGAGCGAGGAGAGCGCGCATGACCCGCTGCGCGCCGCCGCGCCGCGCACATTCATTATCGACCCCATCGACGGCACGCGCAGCTTTATCGACGGCAGCCGCGCTTGGGCGCATGCGCTGGCCGTGGTGGACGAGGGACAGGTGACCGCAGCCGTCGTCTACCTGCCCATGCTCGACCTGATGTATGCGGCCAGCCTTGGCGGCGGCGCAACGCTGAACGGCGCACCCATCCGCGCCAGCGTGAAGGATCGGGCTGCGGGCGCGACCCTTCTGGCCGCGCGCCCCATGCTGGAGGCGCGGCACTGGCGCGGCGATGTCCCGGCCTTCAAACGCGAGCATCGCCCGTCGCTGGCCTATCGCCTCAGCCTTGTGGCCGAGGGCCGCTTTGACGCGATGCTGACCCTGCGCAAGACATGGGAATGGGATGTTGCCGCAGGCGATCTGATCCTGCGCGAGGCGGGGGCCATCTCGACCGACCGGCGCGGTAAGGCGCTGCGATTCAATAACCCCGTTCCGCAGGTTGACGGGATGGTGGCCGCCGGGCCGCTGCTGCATGGCGAGATCGTCGGCGCGCTGGCCTAGCCGGGCTGAAAAGTGCCGAGGGCCGCATTTGGAATGAGCCCGCCCGTCCCGTTGGCCTGATGTCCCGCTGCCTCAGTCTGGCACCAGATCCCGAACAAAACGCACCACTTTTTCCTCGGGCATCTCGCACGGCTTCAGCCGCGCACCGGCGGCCAGCCGATAGACGTTTGCGCTGATGTAATCGGTCCCGCCCAATTCTTCGGCGACCAGCTTCTGAGCCGCGCCCCCCGCAAAAACGCTGCGGGTCACGACATAGCGCCGCCCCGCTGCCTCCCCGTGAAACGTGCCCAGCGGAAGCGCGTCCCACGCCTCCAGAAACATTTTCACTTGGCACCGATCTTTGGCTCGGTCCCGGCGCGTATGCGGGCGATGTTGGCGCTGTGGCGCCAGAGGATCAGCGCAGCCAGCAAGATGCCGAGGACCAGCAGGGACCAGTGGCCGAGGACCAGCATCCAGACCGGCACGCTGACCGCCGCGACCAACGCCGAGAGCGACGAGATCCGCATCAATGCTGCCGTGGCCAGCCATGTCGCGCAGGCCAGCAGCCCGACGGGCCACGCCAGCGCCAGCATGAGCCCGAGGAAGGTGGCCACTCCCTTGCCGCCGCGAAATCCCAGCCAGACCGGGAAGCAATGGCCCAGAAACGCGGCAAGGCCCGCCAACTGCGCCGCATCCTCGCCCGCCAGCGCGCGCGCCAGCAATACGGGCACGGCGCCCTTGAGGCCGTCCAACAGCAGGGTCAGCGCCGCGGCCTTCTTGGATCCGGTGCGCAGCACATTGGTGGCGCCGATATTGCCCGATCCAATCTCGCGCAGGTTGCCCAGCCCCATGACGCGCGCCAGGATCATGCCCGACGGGACGGATCCCGACAGATAGCCGATGATGGCCCAAAGGATCAGCATCGCGGCGGAGGTCTCGATCATCGGCATCTATTCGGCCTCGTAAACTGCGGCGCCGCCGACATAGGTGGCCAGCACGCGGCCCTGCATGCGGGCGCCGTCGAAGGGCGTGTTCTTGGATTTCGAGCGCAGCGCGAAGCGGTCGAGGATGAAGGGCTTGTTGGCATCGAAGAGGATCAGATCGGCGGGGGCGCCCACTGCCATCCGCCCGCATTGCAGACCAAGGCGTTTGGCCGGGTTCAGCGCCAGCGCGCGGAAGAGCACCGGCAGATCCAGCTCGCCCGAGTGGAAAAGGCGCAAGGCCGCGGGCAGCAGCGTTTCCAGCGCCACCGCGCCCGATGCCGCCTCCTCGAACGGCAGGCGTTTGGATTCCTCGTCTTGGGGCGTGTGCATCGAGCTGATCGTGTCGATCAGGCCGGTCCGCACTGCCTCGATGATCGCCTGGCGATCCTCCTCGCTGCGCAGCGGCGGCTTGACCTTGAAAAAGGTGCGGTAGCCCGACACGTCGAGCTCGTTGAGAGTCAGGTGATGGATCGACGTGCCCGCCGTGATGTCGAGGCCGTTGCGCTTGGCACGGCTTAACGCGGGCAGGGCGCGGGCGGTGGTGATCTGGTCGGCGTGGTAGCGCGCGCCGGTCATCTCCAGAAGCGCGATGTCGCGGTCGAGGCCCATGCGCTCGGCCATCGGCGAGACGGCGGGCAGACCGTAGAGCGAGGCAAACTTTCCGCTCGTGGCGGCGGCCCCGGCGCTCAGCCCCGGCTCTTGCGGGTGGGCGATGACCAGCGCGCCGAGGCCGCGCGCATAGGTCAGCGCGCGGGCAAAGACCTTGGTGTCGCGCACCACATGGTCGCAATCGGTGAAGGCCACCGCCCCCGCATCCATGAGAAAACCGATCTCGGTCATCTCGCGGCCCTCGCGCCCCTTGGTCAGGGCGGCCATGGGAAGGACATTGACCGGCGCCGCCTCATTCGCGCGGCGGCGGGTGAATTCCAGTACTTCGGGGCTGTCGATGGCGGGCAGCGTGTCGGGGCGCGTGGCCATGGTAGTCACGCCGCCGGCCGCCGCGGCAAGGCCCGCCGAGCGGAAGGATTCCTTGTGCCGCTCGCCCGGCTCGCAAACCTTGACGCCGATATCGACGATGCCCGGCGCCAGATGTTTGCCGTCTGCATCCACCACGCGCGCGGCGCGGGGCGCGCGCTCCTCGGCGGCGTCGCTCTCCTCTGGCGTGATGCGCGAAATGCGACCTTCCTCTATCAGGACGCTGCCGCGCGTGACGGTCCCGGCCTCGGGGTCGATCAGCTGCGCGTTGATGATGAGGGTCGCGGTCATGCAGGGGATACTCCGGCGGCTGCGGCGATGCGCGCCTCGGCGCGGCGGCGGTCGGCCATGTACTTCACGAGGTATTTGTCACCCGCGCGCGTGACCACCTGCACCGCCGAGCCAAGCCCGCGCACGACCGAGATTTCGGCCAGGGGGATGACGGCGGAGCCGGGGCCAAGAAGGCGACTGTCGGTCAGGCGCCATTCGTCCTGCAGCGCCTCACTGGAGAGGTAGAACGCGCGGATCGCGATGGCGGCAAGACCGCCGACGGCGCCGGTCCAGATATGCGGATTGCCCAAGGCGGCCAGCACGGCCATGCCGGCTGCCATCGCCGCCGCCGCCATCAGCGCATGATCGCGCCAATAGGTGGCGCGGTCTGCGCGAAAGACATCGCGCACGCGCTCGCCGTCATCGAGCTGGGCGGGCGCGGTATCCGGCCTCAGGATCGGATCGCTCATGCGGCGATCCAGATCATTACGCCGACCAACAGGGCAAGGACCAAGAGCACCACGGTCGCGACGCGGCCCGACATGGCGGCGTCAGACGGCGCTTTCTTTTGCGGCTCCGCGTCCTGAGGCGGCTCTGCGGGCGTGCGGGCCGAGGCATCCGGCAAGGCGGCGAAGGTGACGGGGTCGACCGGCTCTTGCAGCGTGGCGATCAAACTGAGGGGCGCGCGGGGTGTCAGCGTCTGCGCGGTGCCCTGAAAGGCGCGCGAGGTGACGACCATCAGCACACCCTTTTGCGACATGAGCTGACCGCGCAGGGGCGCCAGCTGCTCTTCGGGGATTGCGTAGCCATCGGCAAGATAGCCGGGCAGGCCCAGCCCCGCCAAATCGTCCGCGTCGAAAATCTCGACATGCGCGGGGTCAAGCGCCTCGGCGCCCAAAGCCTCGCCCAGGGGCCAGCTTCCGTTGCGTGCGGTGAAGGCCGCGATGCGATCCGCGGGGATATCGACCGCAAAGATACGCACCACGCCGGTTTCCGTCGCCTTGATCTCGATCTTGTCGCTCATGCCATCACCGATTGTGGAGCGCGCCGCGCGCGCAGGTTGCGGGCCAGCAGGTCCATCGCGGCCATGCGCACGGCCACGCCCATTTCGACCTGCTGCTGAATGACGCTGCGCCGGATATCGTCGGCCAGCTCTCCGTCGATCTCGACGCCGCGGTTCATCGGGCCGGGATGCATCACGATGGCATCCGGCGCCGCATGGGCCAGTTTTTCCGCGTCGAGGCCATAGCGGTGGTAATACTCGCGCTCGGACGGGATGAAGCCGCCATCCATGCGCTCGCGCTGGAGCCGCAGCATCATAACGACGTCGACACCCTCGAGGCCCTTTTGCATGTCGTCATAGACCTCGACGCCGAACTCGCCGATGCCAGCCGGCATCAGGGTGGGCGGGCCTATGAGGCGGATGCGGTTCTCCATCTTGCCCAAGAGGATGATATTGCTGCGCGCCACCCGGCTGTGGGCGATATCGCCGCAGATGGCGATATTGAGACGGTGCAGCCGCCCCTTGGCGCGCCGGATCGTCAGCGCATCGAGAAGTGCCTGGGTCGGATGTTCGTGCCGCCCGTCGCCCGCGTTGAGGACAGCGCAGTTCACTTTCTGCGCCAGAAGGTCGACCGCCCCCGAATGCGGATGACGCACGACCAGCAGATCAGGATGCATCGCGTTCAGCGTCATCGCGGTGTCGATCAGCGTCTCGCCCTTCTTAATGCTGCTGGCCTGCATCGCCATCGACATCACATCGGCGCCGAGGCGCTTGCCGGCCAGCTCGAAACTGGCCTGGGTGCGGGTGGAGTTTTCAAAGAACATGTTGATCTGCGTGAGACCGGCCAGCGCATCGCCATGTTTGGCGCCACTGCGCCCGCGCTCGGCATAGGTGTCGGCCAGATCCAGCACCGCGCGGATATCGTGGGGGGCCAGAGGCTCGATCCCCAGAAGGTGGCTGTGGGCGAAGGTCACCGGCATCTCCTGCTAAGCTGGTCGTCTTATCGCATGGAGGGCGTCGGCGTTCAATCGTCAAGCCGGTGCGCGCGTGGTGGGCCGGGCATGAGTATTTTTGCCAAGATGAACTTGCGGGACATATCATAGCTTTCAACGGTGGGGCGCCTCGGGGTAGTTTGGCGCCATGGATTCGGCACTGGATTTTCACGAACTGCGCGCGCTCCTGCAATGGCAGGTGGAGCTGGGCGTGACCGAGGCGATTTGCGATGCGCCGGTGGATCGCTACGAGGCGCCTGCCGCGGCCCCCGCGGCGGCTGTTCCGATTGCGTCCACGCCCATCGCCCCGGCCCAGGCGAATGAGGGCGGCGGCGCGGTGGAGGCCGCGCGCGCGGCTGCGGGTGCGGCGCAAGACCTCGAGGCTTTGCGTGCCGCGCTCGCCGCTTACGAGCATTGCGAATTGAAACGCGGCGCGCGCAACCTTGTCTTCTCGGACGGGGTGCCGGGCGCGCGTGTGATGATCATTGGTGAGGCGCCGGGCCGGGAGGAGGATCGTGAGGGACGGCCCTTCGTGGGCCGCGCGGGCCAGATGCTGGACCGGATGCTGGCCGCGATCGGGCTGAGCCGCGAAGAGAGCGTCTACATCACCAACGTCATGCCATGGCGGCCGCCACAGAACGCTGACCCGAAGCCGAACGAGATCGACATGATGCGGCCCTTCGTGCAGCGCCACGTGGAATTGGCCGCGCCGGATATCGTGATCCTGATGGGGAATATCAGCTGTCAGACTGTGCTGGAGGCGCGGGGGATCACCAAGCTGCGCGGCCAGTGGCACGAGGCATGGGGCAAGCCGGTGATGCCGATGTTCCATCCGGCCTATCTGCTGCGCATGCCTGCGGCCAAGCGGGCAGCTTGGGCCGATCTGCTGGCCGTGCAGGCGCGGCTGCGGGAGGGTGCGCGGTGATCGATCCGTGGCTTTTGCTGGCCTTTTTGCCCGCCGCGCTGGCGCTGAACATGACGCCGGGTGCGGATATGATGTTCTGCCTTGGCCAGGGCCTGCGCGCGGGGCCGGTGCCCGCGATCGCGGCGAGCGCAGGTATCGCGCTGGGGTCACTGGTGCATGCGGCGGCGGCGGCGCTGGGCGTCAGTGCGCTGGTGGCGGCGGCGCCCTGGCTTTTCGATGTGATCCGCTGGATCGGAGTGGCCTATCTGATGTGGCTGGCGCTGGGTGCGCTGCGCATGGGCCCGATGCGCGCCAAAGGGCGCCCCATGGGCCCGGCGCGCGCGTTCCGCGAGGGGCTGGTGGTGAACCTGACAAACCCCAAGGTGATCCTCTTCGTACTGGCGTTTCTGCCGCAATTCGCCGATCCGGCGCGCGCGCTCTTGCCGCAGTTCATGGTCATGGGCGTCATACTGGGCTTTGGCGGGTTTTTCATCAATGGCGCTGTCGGCGTCTTTGCCGGGGGGCTTGGGCGGCGCATGGCCGCATCGCCGCGTTTCGCGCGGGGGCTGGGCCTGATCTGTGCCGGTCTCTTCACGGCCCTAGCCGTGCGCCTCGCTATTCTGGAAAGGAGCTGAGACATGAGCCGCATCGACGAGAGCCGTGATTTCATTCCCGTCCGCATCGCCGTGCTGACGGTCAGCGACACGCGGGAGGAGGCGGACGACCGCTCGGGCGATACGCTGGTGCAGCGGCTGGAGGCGGCGGGCCATATCCTGGCCGCTCGCGCCATTGTGAAGGACGAGCGGGAGGCCATCGCGGCGCAATTGCGGGACTGGTGCGAAGATACGGGTGTGGATGCGATTATCTCGACTGGCGGCACCGGCCTGACGGGGCGCGACGTCACCGTCGAGGCGCACCGCGATGTCTATGAGAAGGAGATCGACGCCTTCGGCACGGTTTTCACCCATGTCAGCATGGCCAAAATCGGCACGAGCGCGGTTCAAAGCCGTGCGACGGCGGGTGTGGCGCGTGGCACGTATCTCTTTGCACTGCCCGGCAGCCCTGGGGCATGCAAGGACGCCTGGGATGAGATTTTGGCGCTGCAGCTGGATCACCGGCACCGTCCCTGCAACTTCGTCGAGATCATGCCGCGCCTCGATGAGCATAGGCGGCGCAAGTAGCGCGCTTGGTATTCGGGCGCATGGCCTTATATAATGGCCGTTGAATGTTTCGCCCGTAAGGACCGCCCCGTCATGCATTTCCTGCGCCGCAGTCTGACCGGCCTGATCCTGCTGTCCCTGACATTGGGCCTACTGGCCTATGCCGGATATGTGGTCAGCGCCTCGGTGCAGGCCCGGATGGAGCGCACGCCGGGCGGGGGCGCGCGGGACGAGCGGGAATTCGCGGTGAAGGTCATTCTGGCCACGCCGCAGACCATTGCGCCCACCCTCACCGCCTATGGCGAAGTGCAAAGCCGCCGCACGCTGGAGCTGCGCGCGAAGGCGGCGGGCACTGTAACCCTTTTGGCCGAGGATTTCGAGGAAGGCGGGCAGGTCGAGGCGGGGCAGCTTCTGGTGCGGATCGATCCTGCGGATGCCCGCTCGGCCCGCGACCGCGCGCAGTCCGATCTGATGGACGCCCGTGCCGAGGCGCGCGAGGCGGCGCGCGCGCTGGAGCTGGCCGAAGATGAGTTGAGCGCGGCGCGTGATCAGGCAGCTCTGCAGGAGCGTGCGCTGCAGCGCCAGCGCGATCTGGAAGAGCGCGGCGTCGGCACCGCCGCCGCCGTCGAGACGGCCGAGCTGGCCGCCGCCGCCGCGCGCGGCACGGTCTTGACCCGCAGGCAGGCTGCGCTGGGCGCCGAAGCGCGCGTCGATCAGGCCGCGACCGCCACCTCGCGCGCCGAGATTGCGCTGGCCGAGGCCGAGCGCCGGCTGGCCGAGACCGAGATCCGTGCCGAATTCGCGGGCGCGTTGTCGGAGGTGGCCGTGGACGAGGGCGCGCTGGTCTCGAATGGCGAGCAGCTGGGCACGCTGATTGACCGCAATGCGCTGGAGGTCGCTTTCCGTGTGTCCACCGCGCAATTCGCGCGGCTTTTGGATGAGGGCGGCCAGTTGCGCCGGGCGCCTGTCACGGCGGTGCTTGAGGCCTCGGGTGCGCGCCTGACCGCGCCCGGCACGATCACCCGCGCCAGCGCCGCCGTGGGCGAGGGGCAGACGGGCCGTCAAGTCTTTGCCCGGCTGGACGCGGCGCGGGGCCTCAAGCCTGGTGATTTCGTCACCGTCGAGGTGGCCGAGCCGCCGCTGACCCAGGTGGTGCGTTTGCCCGCCAGCGCATTGGGCAGCGATGGCGCCGTTCTGGCGCTGGGCGAGGATGGTCGGCTGGAGCCTCTTGCAGTCACATTGATCCGCCGGCAGGGCGACGATGTGCTGGTGCGCGCAGGCGACGCCTCGCCAGAGCTGGCCGGGCGCCGTGTGGTGATGCAGCGCACGCCGCTCCTTGGGGCGGGCGTCAAGGTGCGCGCGCTGGGCGATGCGGCCGCGGCAAGCGGCGAGGCCACCGATGAAACCTCCGAGATGATGGACCTGAGCGAAGAGCGCCGTGCACGCCTCATCGCCTATGTCGAGGGCAGCCGCGACATGCCCGATGCCGTGCGCACCCGTCTGCTGGACCAGTTGGCGCAGTCCCGCGTGCCTGCCAGCGTGGTCGCGCGGCTGGAAACCCGGATGGGCGGCTGACGCATGGCGGGCCACGTCACCAAGGGGCCGGGCGGTATCCTGTCATGGTTCACGCGCCACCCGACGGCGGCGAACCTCTTGCTGGTCGTCATGGTCGTGCTGGGCCTTGCCGCCGTGCCCAACATGCGCGCGCAATTCTTCCCCGATGTCGTTATTCAGAGCGTCACCGTGTCGGTCGAGTGGGACGGCGCGGGGGCCGAGGATATCGACGCCGCCATCGTGCAGGTGCTGGAGCCTGACCTTCTGGCCATCGAGGGTGTCGAAAGCACCAATGGCGCCAGCCGCGAGAATTTCGGCACCATCGCCATCGAGTTTCAGCCCGGCTGGGATATGTCCCGTGCGGCGACCGATGTGCAGGCTGCCGTCGATGCGGTGACAACTTTGCCCGACGCCGCCGAAGAGCCGGAGGTGCGGCGCGGCAGCTGGTCCGACAGGGTGACGGATGTCGTCATCACCGGGCCTGTCGGCACCGATCAACTGGCGCTTTATGCGGACGAGTTGGTCACGCGCCTTTTTGCCGAGGGCGTGACACGCACCACGCTGCGGGGTGTCGCGGCGCCGCAGATCCTGGTCGAGGTGCCCGCCGTCCAGCTGATCGAGCATGACATCACTCTTACGGAAATTGCCGCTGTCATCGCCGCCGAGGTCGACGCCAATCCGGCAGGCGACGTCGAGGGCGCGGATACCCGTGTGCGCACCGGCAGCGAAAAGCGCGGCGCCGAGGAAATCGCGGGCATCACCTTGCGCGGCGCGCAGGGCGAAACCCGTTTGACCGTGGGCGATATCGCCGACATCCGTACCTTGGGTGCGGCGCGCGAGCGGGCCTATTTCGTCGGCGAAAACCCGGCGATTTCACTGCGGGTCGATCGCTCGGAGGGGGGCGATGCCATCGGTATTCAGGAGACGGTGGAAAAGGTCGCCGCCGAAATGGCAACCACTTTGCCCGAAGGGGTGCGCGTCGATCTGATCCGCACCCGGTCCGAGCAGATCTCGAGCCGGCTCAGCACGCTTCTGGACAATGCGGCGACGGGCCTCGCGCTGGTCGTGGCGCTGCTGTTTCTGTTCCTCAACGCGCGCACCGCTTTCTGGGTGGCGGCGGGGATTCCCGTCGCGCTTCTCGCCGCTGTGGCGCTGATGTTCGCGGCGGGGATCACGATCAACATGATCTCGCTCTTCGCGCTGATCATCACGCTGGGCATCGTCGTGGACGACGCCATCGTGGTGGGCGAGCATGCGGATGCGCGCGTGCGAAATCTGGGTGAGGCGCCGGTGGTTGCCGCCGAGAATGCGGCGCGGCGCATGGCGATGCCGGTCTTTTCGGCGACCGCGACGACCATCATCGCCTTTGGCGGGTTGATCACCATCGCGGGCAGTTTCGGCGATCTGATCGCCGACATCCCCTTTACCGTCATCGTCGTGCTGATGGCTTCACTGGCCGAATGCTTCCTGATCCTGCCGCACCACATGAGCCATGCGTTGTGCGCGTCAAACAAGCAGCACTGGTATGACGCGCCGTCGCGCGTGGTCAATCGCGGCTTTGAATGGGCGCGCGAGCGGGTGTTTCGCCCGGCCATGGCGGGCGTCATTTGGGCGCGCTATCCGGTGCTGGCCGGCGTCATCCTGATCCTGGCCAGCCAAGCCGCGCTTTTCGTGCGGGGCGATGTGACGTGGCGGTTTTTCAACGCGCCCGAGCAGGGCAGCGTCACGGGCAATTTCGCCATGGCCCCCGGCGCGACGCGCGCGGATTCGCTGGAGATGCTGCGCGAGATGCAGCGCGCCACGCAGGAATTGGCCGATGAATACGAGGCGGAATATGGCATCAGCCCGCTGGACTACGTCATCGCCGAAATCGGCGGCAATGCCGGGCGCGGCCTGTCGGGCACCGACAGCAAAGAGCCGGACCAACTGGGCGGCATTTCCATCGAGCTGATCGAGTCGGACCTGCGCCCCTATAGCAGTTTCGAGTTCGCCGCCGATTTGCAGGAGCGCATCCAGCGCCATCCCCTGGCCGAGACCATCAGCTTTCGCGGCTGGCGCAGCGGGCCGGGGGGCGATGCGCTGGACGTGCAATTCTCGGGCGCCGATGCCGCCACCCTCAAGGCCGCGTCGCAGCGTCTGAAAGAGGTGCTTTCGGCCTATCCCGAGGTCAGCGGCGTCGAGGATGATCTGGCCTATGACAAAGAGGAGTTGGTGCTGGATCTGACCCCGCAGGGCGCCGCGCTGGGTTTCGGCATCGACGATCTGGGCCGCGAGTTACGCGCGCGTCTCAACGGGATCGAGGCCGCGACCTTCCCCGTTGGCCCGCGCAGCGCCGAGATCCGCGTGGAGCTGCCCGAAGGCAGCCTGACCGCCGATTTTCTGGAGCAGACCCAACTGCGCACCCCCGGCGGCGCTTACGTTCCGCTGGCCGAGATCGTCTCGACCGAGACGCGCGACGGGTTTTCCACCGTGCGGCGCGAGAACGGCGTGCGCCTGATCAGTGTCACGGGCGAGATTTCCGAGGACGATCCTGCTCGCGCGAGCGAGATACAGGAGCTGCTGCGCAGCGACATCGTGCCCGGCATAGCCGAGGAGCTGCAGGTTGACTGGGCCATGTCCGGCCTTGCCGAGCAGGAAAGCGATTTTCTGAACGACGCGCTTTTGGGCCTCATGCTGACGCTGATCGGTATCTATCTGGTGCTGTCGCTGGTCTTTGGCAGTTGGACGCGGCCCATGGTGGTGATGGCGATCATCCCCTTCGGCCTTGTCGGCACCATATACGGCCATCATGCGTGGGACGTGCCGCTGAGCATGTTCACGGTGGTCGGGCTATTGGGCATGACCGGCATCATCATCAACGACTCGATCGTGCTGGTCACCACGATCGACGAGCATGCCCGCACGCGCGGCCTGATCCCGTCGATCATCGACGGCGCGGCGGACCGCCTGCGCCCCGTGATGCTGACCACGCTGACCACGGTTCTGGGCCTCACGCCGCTTCTGTTCGAGCGCAGCCAGCAGGCGCAATTCCTGAAACCCACCGTGATCACGTTGGTCTATGGCCTCGGCTTCGGGATGCTGCTCGTGCTCCTGGTCGTGCCGGCGCTGATCGCGGTGCAGCATGACGTGGCGCGGCAGATGGCGGCGCTGCGCCGGGGCATGCGCTTTCGCGCGGGCGGTGTGCGAGCGATGATGCTGGGCGGCGCTGCGGCGCTGCTGATATGGTTCGGCGCGACGCTGGGCTGGGCGATCTGGGCCGGTGCAATGCCCACGGGCCTCGCGGCCCTCATGCCGGCGGCGATGGGCGGCGTGCCCGGTGCGCTGGCGGTTTTCGCCCTTGGGGCGATGGTTCTGGTGCTGGCGCTCTACGCGGCGCTGGCGATCGGTATCGCCTTGCGCCGCCGCCGGGCCTAAGGCCCGTTCAGCCCGCGGGGCAGCCCTTGATGTCCGCCCCGCGGCCCGCGCCCAATATTGTCAGGCGCAGACCCGAGCGGTCGAGCGCGAAGGCGCGCCCCTCGACATGGGCCATGCGCGTCTCGGCGATCAGGGTGTTGCCCCGGCGGCTGACGCGCGGCCGCGCGATCCAGATATTGGGATCCGACGCCTCAATCACCATCGTCTCGGGGCCGCGCGAGGGCGGCAGAACCACCTCGGCGCGCAGCGCGAAACCGCCCTTGGATGCGGGCCGGATGCTGCACGAGACGCGCCGGACCCCGGCGGCCTTGGCATCCATCGGGCGATTGGCCAGCGCCGCGATGATGCGCCCGTCGCGGGGCTGTGCCGCCGCAGGCAATGCGCCCGCGACATCCAGTGTCATCGGGATGCACACGTCACGGCAAACCCCAAGGTCGATAGTCCCGTCCAGCGTGATATCTCCGTCCGTGCGGGGCAGCACATGCAGCGGCAGGATGACCGTGCCGTGGTAGCCGATGGCCATCATGCCGCCCTGATCGATCCGCTCGGGCGTGGGCCATTCCACCTCGACGCCCGCCATGTTGCGCGAGCCGCGCCAGTCGAAGCGGGGCGGGATGCCGATATCGCCGGGTGCGCGCCAATAGGTCTTCCATCCGGGCGCCAGGCGCAGCTCCAGCGCGGCCATATGTGTGCCGTCCTCCATCCGCCAGCCGGGCAGGATGCGCGCCGATTCGACAGCGTTCAGATCCTGCGCGGGCGCCGAGACGGGCAAAAGGCAAAGCGCGGCGGCGATGAGGCGTGAGGCAATGTGTTTCATCTCTCCCCTTTGCGCCAGATCGCGCACAAAGCCAATTCACAATCGGGTCAGAGTCGGGTGCCACCGGGCGGTCGCCACCCCTTGTAAAGGACGGTGCAAGCCGCCATTCTCGGGGTTATGAGCTCTGCCAATGATCCTCCCGAGTCCGCGCCGTCTGGCACATCTGCGTCCGACACCGCGTCTCTGGCCGGGATGGATATCACCGGGCGCATGCTGATCGCGATGCCGGGCATGGCCGATCCGCGGTTTGAACAATCCTTGATCTTTGTCTGCGCGCATTCGGACGAGGGCGCCATGGGCCTTGTCGTCAACAAGATGGCGGATGATCTGAAGCTGGCCGATCTGCTTGAACAACTTGAAATCGAGGCATCCCCCGGTGCACGCCGCATGCCGATCCATTTCGGCGGTCCGGTCGAATCGGCGCGCGGGTTCGTGCTCCATGATGCGGGCTACGCGTCGTCGATCTCCAGCCTTGATGTGGACGGCACGTTCGCGATGACTGCAACGGTCGATATTCTTGAGGATATGGCGGCCGGCGCGGGGCCCGATGCTGCGCTGATCGCGCTTGGCTATGCAGGATGGGGGCCCGGTCAGTTGGAGGACGAGATCGCCGATAATGGCTGGCTGATCTGCGATGCCAGCGCCAAGCTGGTTTTCGGCACGCGGCCCGAGGACAAGTGGACGGCTGCGCTGGCCACGCTGGGCATCAGCCCGCTTGCGCTGTCCGCGGCAGCGGGCACGGCCTGAGCCGCGCGTGTTGCAGCTTGCGGGTTGTAGGGGCGGCATGGCAAGAGGAAGGGCGCCGATAAAGGGCGTTTGCAAATACCCTTACTGAAGGCCCCGCGCATGACCCCCGATGACATCAAGACGTGGCTGGATGCCCGCCCCGAAATCGAATCAATCTTTGCCTGCGTGTGCGACCTGAACGGTGCCATGCGGGGCAAGCGTGTGCCGGTCGATCACGTCGCCAAGGTTGTCGATGGCGGGCTGCGCATGCCCCTGTCGATCGTCGGAATGGATATCTGGGGCGAGGATATCGAGCGCAGTGAGCTGGTTTTCGAGACCGGTGATGCCGATGGCCTTTGCGAATTCATCGGACGTCCCTTGATCCCCATCACCTGGACCAGCCGGCCCACCGCCCTTGCGATGCTTATGATGCGGCAGGAGGACGGCACGCCGTTCATGGGTGATCCGCGCCAGGCGCTGGCGCGCGTGGCCGAACGGTTCAAGGTTCACGGCCTGACGCCCGTTGTGGCGACCGAGTTGGAATTCTACATCTGCGATCCCAGCGAGGACCGCCCGCAGGCGCCCCGCTCGCCCGTGACAGGCAAGCGGCTCGACTCGGACGGGGCCATGTCGCTGGACGAGTTGCAGCATTTCGATGAATTCCTGAACGACGTCTACGACGTTTGCCAATTACAGGGCATCCCCGCCGATGCCGCGATCTCCGAGAACGGCGCAGGCCAGTTCGAGATCAACATGATGCATGTGGCCGACCCGTTGCGCGCCGCCGACGATGCCGTGCTCTTCAAACGGCTGGTGCGGGGCGTCGCGCGCAAGCACGGTTTTGCGGCGACATTCATGGCCAAGCCCTACGGCAACCGCTCGGGCAGCGGGTTTCACGTGCATTTCTCGCTGGTCGATGAAAACGGCGTCAATGTCTTCGACAATGGGGGCGAGGCGGGCACCGACCTGATGCGCTTTGCCGTCGGCGGGCTGATGGAGACGATGCAGGAGAATACCCTCACCTTCGCGCCGCACGAAAACTCATACCGCCGGATCATGCCCGGCTCGCATGCGCCCACCTCGGTCGCCTGGGGATACGAAAATCGCACGGCGGCGATCCGCATTCCCGGCGGCAGCCCAAAGGCCCGCCGGATCGAGCACCGCGTCGCAGGCGCGGATGCCAACCCCTACCTGGTGCTGGCCAGCATTCTGGGCGGTGCCCTATTAGGGATTGAGCAGAAGCTGGAGCCGGCCGCACCGATCACCGGCGACGCTTATTCGATGAAGCTGGAAACGCTGCCGCTGGACTGGGCGACGGCGATCGATGCGTTCCGCAAGGGGCGGCACGTGCCAGAGATCTTCTCCAAACGGCTGCAGACGATGATGGTCGAATGCAAGAGCCAGGAGCTTCGGACCTTTGCGCGGGCGGTGACGGATCTGGAGTATCACAGCTATCTCGAGATCGTCTGATCGCGCTCCTTGCCGGTGGCGGGATGCCTGCGGCGCGAGTATTTTTGGAACAATGAAAGAGGTGGGCCTGCTGGACGGGCGCGCCTCTGCGGGATAGAGCGGGCGGATGCAAACGCCCTATGATCCGCCTATGACGCCGCTGGAGGTTGTCCACGAGGACAGCGATATTTTGGCGGTGGTCAAGCCTGACGGCCTTTTGTCCGTGCCGGGCAAGGGCGAGCATCTGGCCGATTGCCTGCTGAGCCGCGTTCAGGCGGCCTTTCCCACCGCGCTTTTGGTGCACCGGCTGGACCGGGACACGTCGGGCGTCATGGTCTTTGGCCTGACGCCGCATGCGCAGCGATTTCTGAGCGCGCAGTTTCAGGACCGGCGCGCGCGCAAGACCTATGTGGCGCGCGTGGCGGGCCGGGTGGCGGGCAAGACGGGCGAGGTGGATCTGCCTTTGATCGTGGATTGGCCGAACCGGCCGCGCCAGATGGTGTGTCATGAAACGGGTAAGCCGTCGCTGACCGCGTACCGCGTGCTGAAGGCCAGCGATGCAGAAAGCCGTCTGCGCCTTTGGCCCAAGACCGGGCGCACGCATCAGCTGCGCGTCCATATGCTGGCAATCGGACATCCCATTCTGGGCGATCCGTTCTACGCGCCGGAAACCGGGCAGGACCGGATGATGCTGCATGCTGAGGAATTGCGGATCAATCACCCTGAGAGCGGGCGCGGCATGGCGTTTCGCGCCAAGGCGCCGTTCTAGGGCTTTAGCACGCGGTCTGTAAGGTTGAGCCGGTTGGCGATGATGGGGGCGAGCGCTTTGGCCAGTTCCGGCGCGCGCTCTTGTAGCTGGGCCAGCTCATCAAGGCGGTTCGCGGCGATGAGGGCCAGCGCATCTTCGCGGACGCTGCCATCTGCATGGCGGGGCAGGGTGGCGACGGGCTGGATCGCCTCGGGCCTCGGCTCGGGCGCGAGGGTGGTCAGGGCATCGGCGCTGAGGGTGGTTTCCACAAAGGCATAAAGTCCGACGCCTTTTGCAGGCAGCGCGTAGGTGGCGAGGGCCACGCCCGCTACCTCGGGATGCGCCATCAGCGCCGCCGTCAATGCAGGTCCGTCGCGCTGGATGCGGTCCTCGGTGCCCTCGCCATCCGACCAGTTCATCAGGCGGCGCGTGATGAAGTTATAGGCGCGCTTGCCAGTCGCCATCCAGATGCGCGAAGGCAGCGCCTTTTGCGCCAGCATGCGGTGCTCGGACGGGGTCAGCAGATCGGGCGCATAGGCGCGCTTTTGCTTCAGCAGGTGGCGCAGATCCTCGCGCGCCATGACGCGAAAGAGGCGCCCGCGCCGGCGGTGAACCGAGGCGAGTTGAAAGTCGATGACGGCGGCGCGGCCATCGGGTGTCATCAGCCAGTTCTGAGGCTTGGCGATGTCGTTATGCGTGACGCCCTTACTACGCATCTGCCGCAAAAGGCGCTTAGCGTCGCGGTACCATGCGGCATCCGAAGGCTGGGCCAGTTGCAGCGGCGTGCCGCGCGTCCAGCTGCGCAGAAGGCCGGTTTTGTCCACGCGTACGAGAGCCGGACAACCTTCGATCCCTTGCACCGCACGCAGGCCGCGGATTTCCTTGCGCGCCAGCGCCCAGGCAATGGGGCGGGCGTACCACGGCACGGTATCGAGCTTGCGCAGGACCACGGGGTAGTCCGGAATACCTTCCAGATCGCCCGAGATCGTCTCGGAGAAGATGTCGCGCTTATGCACCGTCTTCGGGACGAAGGCGGCGCGGGCGATGGCATCGGCGGAAGGCGGAGGCAGGGTCATGGCGCCCTTCTAATGTGTTTCGGCAGAGGCGCCCAGCCCCTTCAGAAACGCAAAAGGGCCGGATCGCTCCGGCCCTTCGCAACTGATGGTGGCGGATCAGGCCGCCTTGGGATCGTAGCCCGAGACCGACTTCACCTCGATGAAATCCTCGATGCCCCAAGGGCCGCCTTCGCGCCCGTTGCCGGACTGCTTCATACCGCCAAAGGGCGCGCCCTCGCCACGGCTCCTGCCGTTGACCTCGACCATGCCGGCGCGCAGGGCGCGGGCGACGCGGGCGGCGCGGCCCTTGTCCTGCGTTTGCAAGTAGTCGGTCAGGCCGTAGGGCGTGTCATTGGCGATGGCGATGCCTTCTTCCTCGGTGTCAAAGGGGATGATCGACAGGACCGGGCCAAAGATCTCTTCGCGGGCGACGACCATGTTGTTGTTCACATCCGCAAAGACCGTCGGCTTGACGTAAAAGCCGCGGTTGAGGCCATCGGGCCGGCCCACGCCGCCCGCGACCAAGCGCGCGCCCTCGTCGATGCCCTGCTGAATCAGGTCCTGGATCTTGTCGAATTGGACCTTGTTGACGACCGGGCCGATGTGATCGCCCTCCTGATCGGCGGGGCCGACCTTGATCGAATTGGCAATCTCGGCGGCCTTCTCAACAGCAGCGTCATAGACCTCGCGCTGCACGATCATGCGGGTCGGCGCGTTGCACGACTGGCCCGAGTTGTTCATGCAGTGGCGCACGCCGCGCTCGACGGCCGCATCGTCGGCGTCCGCAAAGACCAGATTGGCGCCCTTGCCGCCCAACTCCAGCGACACGCGCTTGAGCGTCTCGGCGGCGCCCTTTGAGATCAGCTTGCCCGCGCGGGACGAGCCGGTGAAGCTGATCATGTCGACATCGGGATGCTCGGTCAGCTGGGTGCCGACGCCCGTGCCATCACCGTTGACGAGGTTGAAGACGCCCGGCGGGAAGCCCGCCTCGTGCATCATTTCGGCGAAAACCATCGACGACAGAGGCGATTCCTCGCTGGGCTTTAGCACCATTGTGCAGCCCGCGACGGCGGCAGCGATCACCTTGAGCGTGACCTGGTTCATCGGCCAGTTCCACGGCGTGATCAGCGCGGCGACGCCGATCGGCTCGTTGCGGATGTAGCTGCCGGGGGTGTTCGGATCGTGCTGATGCTCGAATTCATATTCCTTGGCGGCCTTCAGGAACGCGGCGATATGGCCCGAACCGGCGGCGGCCTGCTGCTGGCGTGCCAGCTCGATGGGCGCGCCCATCTCGAGGCTGATGGCCTGTGCCATATCCTCGGCGCGGGCATCGTAGACCTTTTGCAGTTTTTCGACCAGCGCGATGCGCTCGGCGGGCGAGGTATTCATCCATGCCGGGAACGCGGATTTCGCGGCAGCGACCGCGGCATCGGTGTCAGCTTGATTGCCCAAGGTGACGACGGCGCACGGCTCCTCATTCGAGGGATTGATGACCTGGCATTCGGTGCTGCTGGCCGGATCGACCCAGTTTCCGTTGATGTAGAATTGACGTTTCTCGATCATGACGTGTCTCCCTTGGCTGTTGCGTGTGGCGGCATTTCTGCGCCCTCTGCCCATGACATAGCCCTGCGCCGTTGCACCTGCAAGGCGGGCCGGGCGGGGCCAAAGTAGTGGGTCTGCGACAGGGGGGGTGCAAACGCGTGGCGGGCAGATTATTTAAGCGTTGGAATAGAATTCACCATTTGGAAAGGACACATTGCCATGGCATTGCGCATCAACGACACCGTCCCCGATTTCACCGCCGAGACGGACCACGGCACCATCAAGTTTCACGATTTCATCGGTGACAGCTGGGCTATCCTGTTCTCGCACCCCAAGGATTTCACACCCGTCTGCACCACCGAATTCGGCGCCGTCGCGCGCCTGTCCGATGAGTGGGAAAAGCGCGGCACCAAGGTGATTGGCGTCTCGGTCGACAGCGCCGAAGAGCACAAGAAATGGAAGGGCGACATTGAGAAAGTCGCCGGGACAACCGCAGGCTTTCCCATCATCGCCGATGAGGGGCTGGAAGTGTCCAAAGCCTTCGACATGCTGCCTGCCGAGGCGTATATGCCCGACGGCCGCACCCCGAACGACAGCGCGACGGTGCGCGCGGTCTTCATCATCGGGCCCGACAAGAAGCTGAAACTGTCGATGACATATCCGATGAACGTGGGCCGCAACTTTGCCGAGGTTCTGCGCGCGCTGGATGGTTTGCAAACAGCCGCCAAGGCTGGCGTCGCCACCCCTGCCGATTGGCAGGTGGGGCAGGACGTTGTCATTCCGACAGCGCTGAACGACGCCGATGCCAAGGAAAAGTTCGGAGATTTCGAGACCGTTTTGCCCTATCTGCGCATGACCAAGCTCAAGGGCTGAGGGTCGCTTGCAAGATACCAGCGGGAAGGAGGCCCCGGCAGACATGCCGGGGCCTTTTTGCGTGGTTGGACCGGGCGATTGCGCGGGGCTGACGGAGGGGCAGATTTGCGCGATCCTCCGCCGATTGGGCGTGGCCGCGGGCGATTTCCTGCGCAGCAAGGCAAGCTGCGCTTGCCTCGGGCGCCTGCTTTGCGGCTTAACCACGCGAGAGATTCCCTTGGAGATGCCCCGGATCATGCTCTTGCGCGCTGCAATCGTTCTCTCGCTAGGCTTTTTGGCCGCCTGCGCAGGGACCCCGCCCAAGGAGACGCCCACTGTTTCCACCAGCTCGTCCACGGCGCTCTATCCCGGTGAAACGCCGGAGATCCGGCAATTGGTCAACAAATACGCAGATCATTACCAGGTGCCCCGCAAGCTGGTGCACAAGGTCATCCAACGCGAGAGCGATTATCGCCCCCACGCGCGCAACGGCCCCTATTACGGAATGATGCAGATTCTGCCTGCCACAGCCCGCGGCATGGGATTTGCGGGCCGGGATACGGACCTGCTCGATGCCGAGACCAATCTTCATTTCGCGGTCAAATATCTGCGTGGGGCGTGGATGGTGTCGGACGGTGATATCGACGAGGCGGTAATGTGGTACGCGCGCGGGTATTACTACGAGGCGCGCAATCGTTGCCTTCTGGTCGAGACCGAGCTGAAAACACGCGAGATCGCCAAGCATTGCAGCTAAGCCACACGGGGCGTTCGTCGCTCTGATCTGATTTGATGGATATTGGTCCGGCGGGTTTTGAGATAAATTCTCGGCACTTGGGTTTTGCGCTGTGCTGCGCAAACGGCTAGTGTCTTCTTGTCGGGCCAGGATGGCCGGAACCTAATTCCAGAATACACGTGTGGTGCTTGGGAGCACGTGGGGTGGCGGAGGGTTTCGGCAAATGGGCCGGAACCCTCCGTTTTTTTATATATCGCATCGACTACATGCCATTACGAGCGGCGCGCCGGTTTTTGCGCCCTCTCGTCTGGCCATCACGGCGCATGAAAAAGGCCCCGCGCGGCGGGGCCTTTGGTAGTCTGAGGTTGCGAGGTTCAGCTGCCGATTTCGGCGGTGCACTTGCGCACTTCGTAAAGTGCTGTCGATGCGCCGGACATATCGACGATGTAGGAATTCGGCGTCTCGGGGAACACGACCAGCTCTTCGCCGGTCTCGATATCGGTCACGAATTCGGCGTTGTTCACCAGAACATAGCCGCCCTCGTACCCGTCTTCCAGGCTTGCGCCCACGCCGGTCGCCATGCCGCCATAGAGATTGCCATTCGCGATGAAGGCGACTTCCTGCTCGCTTGGGATGGCGGCGCTGTTCTGACCGAAGAGGCCGAGATAGCCAGCGGTTTCATCGTCGGTGAAACCGAATTGCACGATCGCGCCCGACTCGGACCGGTAGGAGGCAAAGCACGACCCTTTGGTATCGTTCTTACGCACGACCCAGCCGGCGGCGTCACGGTACTTCGAAATCTCGTCGCCTTTGGTCGGGAGGACGTTTTGAACGTCTGCAGCGAGGGGGGCGGTGAGGGCGAGGGTGATTGCACCAAATGCGGTGAGTAGCTTGGTCATTTTACATCTCCAGAATTTTCTCGATGCCTTGCAGCACCGTCAGGCCAGCGTGCGAGCAAAGCTGCGCGCTGTCTTCGGGTAAACGCCGAATGTCATGGAGGGTTCCGCAGCCCGGCGCAGATTATGACGAAGGGTCAACGCCCGCCATGTCGCAGATGATGCGCCACGCCTCGGCGCTGACCGGCTGGACCGACAGGCGCGGCTGGCGCACCAGCGGCATATCGGCCAGGCGCGGGTCTGCCTTGATCGCATCCAGCGTGACGGGCGCCTCCACCGGCATCACCGCGCGGATATCGACGCAGTCCCAGCGCGGATCATCGGTGGTTGTGTCGGGATGCGCTTCGGCGCAAATCTCGACGATGCCGACAATCGCACGCTCGGCCTGACTGTGATAGAAAAAGCCACGATCGCCCAACGCCATCTGCCGCATGACATTGCGCGCCTGGTAGTTGCGCACGCCGTCCCACTGCTCGCCCGCGTCGCCGCGTGCCACCTGCTCCTGCCAGCTCCAGGCCGAGGGTTCGGATTTGAAGAGCCAGTATTGCATCGGGCCTAGATAACCTTCTTCCACGGGATCAACTCGACACTTTCGAAAAGGTCCGCGTGGGCGTAGGGATCGGCGCCGGCCCAGGCACGGGCGGCGTCCATATCCTCGACATCCAGCACCACCAGCGATCCGCACATCTCGCCTGCCTCGTTCAAGAGCGGTCCGGCCTGCGATACTGCATCCGACGCCTTCAGATAAGCGACATGCGCGTCGCGCGTGTCGAGGCGGATTTGCAATGCGCCGGGTTTGTCGCGGGCGATCAGGGCGATCAGCATTGGGGGCTCCTTCTTGGGCTGTTCGCATGCACGTTAGCGCGGCAAACGGGGCGGCGCAATTTACGCCTTGGCGCCTTTCTTGCCCGAGCCCAGCATCGAGGGCGCGGCGGCGTCCAGCGGCCATCGGGGCCGCGCCGAAAGGGTCATGTCATCACGCTGGCCCGCGCGGTAAAGTTCGGCCCCCGCATAGGCGATCATCGCGGCATTGTCGGTACAAAGCGCGAGGGGCGGCGCGACAAAGCGGACGCCCGCCGCCTCGGCCACGCCCATCAGCGCGCCGCGAATGGCCTCGTTTGCCGCGACGCCGCCCGCCACGGCGATCACGCCCAGATCGGGGCAGGCGGCCAGCGCGCGGCGCGTCTTTTCGGCCAGCACATCCTGCATCGCGGCCTGGAACCCGGCGCAGAGGTCGCGCCGGTCCTGCCGCGTCAGCCCGCCCTTGTCCGCCACGATGGCGTCGCGGGCGCGCAGGATGGCTGTCTTGAGCCCGGAAAAGGACATATCGCATCCGGGCCGGTCCAGCATCGGGCGCGGAAAGGCGTGGCGCGCGGGATCCCCCAGCGCTGCCTCTGCCTCGACCGACGGGCCGCCGGGCTGCGGCAAGCCCAGAAGGCGCGCGGTCTTGTCGAACGCTTCGCCGGGGGCGTCATCTATCGTGCCGCCCAGCCGGGTGAAGTCCTGGGGGCCGCCGACCCGAAGGAACTGGCAATGCCCGCCCGAGACCAGCAGCATGAGGTAGGGATAGGCAACGCCATCGGTCAAACGCGGCGTCAGCGCATGGCCCGCCAGATGATTGACCCCGATCAGCGGCAGACCCGCGCCGGTGGCCAGACCCTTGGCGCACATCACGCCCGACATGACTCCGCCGATCAGGCCGGGCCCGGCGGTCACCGCGATGGCGTCCATGCCCTGCAGCCCAAGGACCGCATCCCGCAGCACTTCGGCCACGCAGATGTCCAGCTTCTCGGCATGGGCGCGCGCCGCGATCTCGGGGACGACACCGCCGAAGTCGGCGTGGAGTTGCCCCTGTCCCTGCACCGTCTGGGCGAGGATCTGTGGCGCGCCGTCGTCCGGCACGCGCAGGATTGCCGCCGCCGTATCGTCGCAGCTGCTCTCGATGCCGAGGATGGTGAGGGTATTGCTCATACGTTCCGCCCGTTGCACGCTTGCCTGTGCCCGCGTATCACTTGGCCATCTGCGTCACAACTGCGGAGCCCCGCCTTGCCCCCTACCGTTCTGATCACGCGCCCCGAGCCTTACGGGGCCGAATTTGCCGCGGCGCTGCAGGATCTGCCGGGCGAGGCTCTGCCGGTGATCCTGTCGCCCGCTCTGGTGATCGAGGGGCGCGGCGCCTTGCCCGACCTGGCGCCCTACCGCTGGCTGATCTTTACGTCGCGCAACGGCGTGCGCCGCTACGCCGAGCTGAGCGCGCGGCGTGATATTCCGGCCTACGCGGTTGGCGATGCCACCGCCGAAGAGGCGCGGCGCATTGGTTTGCGGGCGGTTTCGGCGCAAGGCGACGCACGCGATTTGATCGCGCGGATCAAGGCGGATGGCAAGCCGGGGCCGATGCTGCACCTGCGCGGGGAACATGCGGCGGCGGATCTGGCACGCGCGCTGTTGGCCGTTGGCATCACTGCCGATCAGGCGATCATCTACGCGCAGACGCCCGCCCCGCTCAGCGACGCCGCGCGCGCGGCGCTTGCCTCGGACGCCCCGGTCATTGCGCCGCTCTTCTCGCCGCGCAGTGCGGCCGCACTATTTGATGGCGCTACGCCTGCGGCGCCTGTCGTGGCCCTGGCGATCAGTGCCGCTGCGGCGGCGCGTGTGCCCGACGGCGCGGTGCGCGAGATGCTGGTCGCGGAGCGGCCCGATGCGGGCGCCATGCTGCGCGCATGGCCCGAGGCGGTATCGGCGGCCTATCGCCTTGAGGGAACAAAGCGCGCGCAGTAAGGTTGACAGGCTGAACAATTCGGCCGGATTCGAAAGGGGCAGACGACGTGGCAGACAAAAAAGGGTCCGGGGACGGCCCAAGCGCCGGAACGGGCAACGAGACATCGCCAAAAGGCAACGGTGCCAAGCCCTCTGATGCAACCGCAAAGCAGCCTGTCGCTGACAAGGGCGCTGCCAAGCCCAAGGCGGGCGCGGCTGGCAAATCAGATAAATCCGCCACGAAATCAGGCGCCGCCAAGGCGAGCAAGCCGCGCGCATCAGCAGCAAAGACCACCCCGGCGAAATCCGGTACCGTGACCTCGGCCGATCAATCTTCTACCTCGGAGAGAGGTACTTCGCCGACGCCCGCTGGCGCCGCGTCCAAGGACGAGATTTCTGCAACGGACACCGGGAAAGCCAAGGAGGCGGGCAAAGCCGTGGAAACCGGCAAAGCGGTGGATGCGCCCAAGGACGCTGACTCCAACGCGCCCTCAGCGTCCAAGTCAGAAACGTCCACGGCAGGCGCAACAACCAGCGCGACGTCGGTTCCCAAGACCGCCACCAAATCCGAGACCGGAAGCAGCCCCGCATCCGCCCCAGCCAAGCCGCAGAGCGCGTCCGGCCAATCCGCCGCCCGAAGCTCTGAGACCCCGCGCCAGACAGCATTGCAAGCGCCAAAGCGTGGCGGATTTTTCCCGCTCTTTTTGGGCGGGATCTGCGCTGGCGCCATCGGTTTTGGTGCGGCTTATTACATTTTGCCCGAAATGGGCATCATGACCCGAACGGGCGATGCCGAGGTTGACGTTGCCGCGCGCCTCGACGAGCAATCCCAGAGGCTTGACGCGCTGGCTGGCCAGATCGCGGATCTGCCGGGCACGCCCGATGCGCCTGACCTGTCGGGCATCGAGGGCAGCCAACAGGCGCTGGACATGAAGATGAGCGAGCTGTCGCAGCAGGTCGCGCAGCTGTTCCAGCGGATCGACAAAATCGAGAGTGAGCCAAGTGGCGGCGGTGCGGGCGTATCCCCCGCTCAGCTTTCGGCGCTGCGCGATACATTGGCCCGTCAGGGCGAGCAACTGGACCAGTTGAACCGCGCCGCCGAAGAGCGTGACAACGAGGCCCGCACCGCCGCGCAGCAGGCGCTGCGCCGCGCGGCCCTGTCGCGTATTGCAACCGCGCTGGATACCGGATCGGAGTTCACAGCTGCGCTGGGCGATCTTGAGCGCGCGGGTATGTCCGCGCCCGACGCGTTGCAGGAGGTGGCCGATACGGGCGTTCCGACACGCGCCGGGCTGCAAGAAGGATACGCCCCCGCCGCCCGCGCCGCGCTGACGGCAGCCCGCCAGAGCGGCGTCGATGGCGAGGATCCTGACCTCTGGTCTTTCATGTCGGATCAGCTGGGCGCACGCTCGCTCGAGCGCAAGGAAGGCCCGACAACCGACGCCATCCTGTCGCGCGTCGAGGATGAGTTGCGCCAAGGCAACCTTGAGGCGGCTCTGACCGAATTCGAAAGCCTGCCAGAGCCTGCAAAGGCCGAGCTGGCCGACTGGGCCGCGCAAGTGCGCGCCCGGATGCAGGCGGTTTCCGCCCATGACGCGCTTGCCGCGAAACTGAACTGAAAGGGCCTGCCTCCATGTTGTGGTCAATCATCAAGATCGTCGTTTTCCTGGCCCTCGTCGTTCTGGTCACGTTCGGCGTGTCCCACCTGCTCGAGTTGGATGGTGGTGTGCGTATCGTCATGGCCGGGGTCGAGCTGAACCTGACGCCGCTCAAGGCCGTTATCGCGCTGTCGCTGCTGATTCTGGGCCTGTGGCTGTTGCTCAAGCTGGCGTCGCTGCTGATCGCGGTGCTGAAATTCATCAACGGCGATGAGACGGCATTGTCGCGTCACTTTGATCGCAACCGGCAGGAAAAGGGCTACCGCGCCCTGTCCGAAGGGATGATGGCGCTGGCCTCGGGCGAGGGGGACATTGCCATGGCCCGCGCCGCCAAGGCCGAGCGGTACTTGCGCAAGCCCGCGCTGACCAACCTCGTGACCGCTCAGGCGGCCGAGATGCAGGGCAACCGTGCCAAGGCCGAGGAGGTGTATAAGCGCCTCCTCAAGGATGATCGCACCCGGTTTGTGGGTGTGCGCGGCATCTTGCGGCAAAAGCTGGCGGATGGGGATACCGACACGGCACTGAAACTGGCGCAGACGGCGTTTGGCCTCAAGCCCGCGCATCCGGAAATTCAGGACACGCTCTTGCGCTTGCAGACCAGTCAGGAGGATTGGACCGGTGCGCGCCAGACGCTGGGCGCCAAGCTCAAGCATGGCAATATCCCGCGCGACGTCCACAAGCGGCGCGACGCGGTGTTGGCCCTGTCGGCAGCGCGCGACATCGCCGTCGAGGGCAAGACTGTCGAGGCGCGCGAGGCGGCGATCGAGGCGAACAAGCTGTCGCCCCACCTCATTCCCGCCGCTGTCATGGCCGCGCGCAGCTATATCGCCCAAGGCGCGCCGCGCTACGCCGCGCGCGTCATCCGCAAGGCATGGGATCAGCAGCCGCATCCCGATCTGGCCGCCGCCTTTGCCGCCATTGCGCCAGACGAGACGCCGCAGGCCCGCCTCAAGCGGTTCAAGAAGCTGACCGACGCGCGGCCAGATCACCGCGAATCGAAGCTGGTCGAGGCCGAGTTGAACCTTGCCGCCGAGGATTTCCCCGGCGCGCGCCGCGCGCTCGGTGATCTGGTCGAAAAAGACCCTGACGCGCGCGTTCTGACAATCATGGCCGCAATCGAGAAGGGTGAGGGCGCCGCCGACCGTGTGGTCAAGGGCTGGCTTGCCCGCGCCATGGCCGCGCCGCGCGGTCCGCAATGGATCTGCGGCAAATGCCAGCATATCCACGGCGAATGGGCGCCCGCCTGCGATCATTGCGAAGCGTTCGACACGCTGGAGTGGAAAACGCCGCCACAAAACGACGTGACCTCGCCCACGGGTATCGAAATGCTGCCCCTCATCATGGGCGATCTGGACGAGACGAGCGCCACCGATGTGGCAAATGTCGTCGACGCCGAAATCGTGCAGGACGCGCCCGAAACGAGTGCGGAGAGCGAAACGGCAGAGGCCAAAAAATAGGCTTGGCCCAACTAGGCGGCGGTGCTATAGCGCCGTCACCCAAAGCGCCTTGCGGGCGGATACTTTCCCGCGCAAGGCCACGCCAAGGGCCGCTGTAGCTCAGCTGGTAGAGCACGTCATTCGTAATGATGGGGTCGTAGGTTCGAGTCCTATCAGCGGCACCAATTCCTGAAGAATTTTGCGCGGCGCCCGGCCGCAAACTAGGCCGTCCGTCGCGGTGGCGCGGATGGGCATGCCCAGTGGTCTTCATCCCTCACCAAACGCCGAATCCCGCCTGCCGCGTCCTGATGGCGGCAGCTGTGCGAAATTTGGAACCTTGGCTCGCCGCTCTGCGTTGAACCCGGATAACGTTGTAAAATCAAGCCTCAAGCACTGTAGCGGCTATCTGGTTGACGCCCATACGGCGGTTGCACATGCTAAGCGCCGTCAAGATAGAACAACCATTCGGCTTAGACGAAGAGGGAGACGAACATGACATTCAAATTCAAGAAATTGGCACTGGCCAGCGCAATCGGTCTTGGTATGGCCTCGGGCGCGATGGCTCAGGATACGGTTCGCGTCGCGACCGACCCCAGCTTTGTGCCCTTCGAGATGATGGATCAGGAAACCGGTGAGATGACCGGCTTTGACATGGACATCATCCGCGAGATCGGGAAGCGGGCGGGCTTTACCCCGGACATCAACACGATGGATTTCAACGGTATCATTCCCGCGCTTCAAACGGGCAACGTGGATATCGCGATCGCCGGCATCACCATCACCGATGAGCGCAAGGAAATCGTCGACTTTTCGGATCCCTATTACGACAGCGGCCTTCAGGTTCTGGTCGGCAGCGACCAGGAAGGTGTCGCTGAGATCGACGATCTGGAAGGCATGAAGATCGGCACCAAGATCGGCTCGACCAGCTATGACTTCCTGACCGAGAAATTCGGTGATAGCGCCGATATCACGCCCTATCCGGGCTCGGCCGACATGTATATGGCACTGGTCGGCGGGAGTGTTGACGCCGTGTTCTATGACGCCCCCAATGTCGGCTACTTCTCGCAGACGCGCGGCGAAGGCCGGGTCAAGGTCGTCGGTCCGCTCTATGAAGGCCAGCAATATGGCATCGCTTTCCCCCAGGGCAGCGAACGTGTCGAGGCCGTGAACGAGGCGCTGGCCGCCATGCGCGAAGATGGCACCTATGACGAGATCCACGCAAAATGGTTTGGCAAGAGCGAGCAGTAAACCGCACTTGCGACATCATGAGAACCTGATGCTTTAGCCGCGGTCTATGCGGCCCTGCCTCCCCGAAGACCCGTTTTCGGGGAGGTTTTGGCGTCAAAGGATAATCCCCTAGCCGGAGCCTGATCCTGTGGATGTGACATTTGAATTCGACTGGGGGGCGGCCTTTGCCTCTATCCCCTACCTGCTGCAAGGCGTGCCCTATACGTTGCTGATTTCCTTCGGGGGACTGGCGATCGGGTTTGTCATTGGCATCATTTTCGGGCTTCTGCGCATCAGCCCCACCGTTTGGCTGCGCGCCCCGGCCATCGCCTATATTGAGATTTTCCGCGGCACGCCCGTTCTGGTGCAGGTGCTGTTCATCTTCTACGGTCTTCCGCAGCTTTTGGGCGGGCCGATTGAGGCGCTGACGGCGGGTATCGCCGCCATCGCGGTCAACTCGGGCGCCTATATCTCCGAGGTGGTGCGCGGCGGCGTGCAATCCATCGAGCGTGGTCAGCGAGAGGCAGGCGTGTCGCTGGGCCTTTCGCGGTTTCAGACCTTCCGCTACATCATCTGGCCGCAGGGCTTTCGCCGGATGATCCCGGCGCTGGGCAACCAGGCCATTATCAGCATCAAGGACACGTCCCTCTTTGCCGTGATCGGCGTGGGCGAATTGGTGCGCCAGGGACAGATTTATATCGCGACCACGTTCAACGCGCTTGAGGTCTATCTGATGGTTGCCCTTCTTTATCTGGCGATCACGCTTACGCTGTCGCTGTGCCTGCGGATGCTTGAAAGAAAGGGGCTCGTCGGACAATGAGCAACGACAACACAAAAAGTCAGTCGACCGACCCCATCGTCAAGATGGACAAGTTGAACAAGCATTTCGGCACGCTCCATGTGTTGAAGGATGTCGATCTGGATGTCACGCCCGGCGAGGTCGTCGTGATCATCGGCGCCAGCGGCTCGGGCAAGTCGACCCTCATCCGCTGCATCAACGGGTTGGAAGAGTTCCAATCCGGCAGCCTCGAGGTCGATGGCAAGGAATTGCTGCCGCACGGCAAGGCAACCAAGGCGCTGCAGACCATCCGTACCGAGGTTGGGATGGTGTTTCAGCAGTTCAACCTTTTTCCCCACATGACCGTGCTGGATAACGTGACGCTCGCGCCCATGAAGGTGCGCGGCGCCAGCAGGGATGAGGCCGAGAAAACGGCAGAGCGGCTGCTGGAGCGTGTCGGCATTGCGGACCAGGCGCGCAAGCATCCGACCCAGCTGTCGGGCGGGCAGCAGCAGCGCGTGGCACTGGCCCGCGCGCTGGCCATGGAGCCGCGCCTGATGCTCTTCGACGAGCCGACTTCGGCACTGGACCCCGAAATGATCGGCGAGGTTCTGGACGCAATGCGCGAGCTTGCTCGCGAGGGAATGACCATGGTCATCGTAACCCACGAGATGACCTTTGCCCGCGAGGTGGCGGACAGGGTTATCTACATTCATAGCGGTGAAATCGTCGAACAGGGCAGCCCCGATGACGTCTTTGATAATCCGCAGAATGAGCGGACGCAAAGCTTCCTTGCGCGGGTTCTGACGCACTAGGCGCCTAGGCGTGGTGGCGGCGTCAGTCCATGGCGCCCAAGATCCGCGCAAGATTGCTGAACCGTGCGATCAGCGAAAAAACGGTGATGTTGACGATCAGGAACAGCACCGCAATCGAGGCGATCACAGGAGTATAGCCATAGCGCAGCGCGTTGAAGATTTTGACGGGCAGGGTTTCCACAGTGAAGCCCACCGTCATCAACGCGATGATATATTCATTGAGGCTGAGCACGAAGCAGAAGGCAAAACCCGCCAACGCAAAAGGTGCCGCGATGGGCGCGATCACGGTGCGGAACACCGTCCAGCCTGACGCGCCCATGGTCTGCGCCACCTCGATTAGCGCCCTGTCTATGCTCTCGAGACCCAGCGAGATTGTGACCAGCGGCAGGGCCAGCAGGAAGATCGCATGGGCGATGATGACATTGATCATCAGCCCGTTGACGCCGACGCTGGAGAAGAAGATCAGGAACGCAAGCGCCATGATCACGGGCGGCAGGATGAAGGGCGCGATGCCAAGCGCGAAAAGCGCGCGGGCATAACGCAGGCCATAACGCCACGCCATGTAGGCCACCGGCAGCGCGATGGCCGTCGCCAGCAGCGCCGAGAGCGCGGCGATGGTGAGCGAGTTGATCAGCGCGCCGAACCAGTCCGCCTCGCCGAAGATCGCCCCATACCAGCGCAGCGAAAAGCCGCGCGGCGGGAAGGCGATGAACTTCTGCGCGTTGAACGACACCGCCGTTATGACGATGATCGGACCTATCAGGAACAACGCGAAGGCCGCCATGTAAACGCGGCGCAGGATGGTTCCGATCATGGCTCGCTCCTCCGGCCCAGCCACGAGACGGCGGCGATCACGCTGGCGCTGAGCACCAAGAGGACGACCGCCAGCGCCGAGGCAAAGGGCATGTTGAAGTTGAAGATCGCCTGATCGGTGATGAGCACCGAAAGCGTCCAGTGCTGCGGCGCGCCCAGCACTTGCGGCACGATGATCGCGCCCAGCGTCAGCACGAAGACGGTGACGCTGCCCGAGATGATCGCTTGGCGCGTGACCGGGATGACAACCGTGAAGAAGGTGCGCAGCGGCGAGGCGCCCAGTGTGCGCGCGGCCTCCAGCAGGCTGCGGTCCATGCGGCTGAGCGCCGGGAAGAGCAGGAGCACCGAGAAGGGGATGGTGAGATAGACCAGCGCCGCCACGACCGCGCCAGCAGAGGGCGTCATCGAAAAACTTTTCTCGACGACGCCCAGCCAGGCGAGGATATTGCCGATGCCCGATGTGCGCGACAGCAGGATCTGCCAGCTGAAGGCGATCAGCACTTCGGACAGGGACAGCTGCGCGAGGATGTAGATCAGCCACAGATCCTGAGCCTTGCGTTTGAAGGTGGTCAGGAAATAGGTGAACGGGAACGCCACGGCCATGCTGATCGCAGCGATCAGCGCGCAGAGCCCGGCCGAAAACAGCGCGCGTTCGATGTAGAACCATGTCGCGAAGCGGTCGAAATGCTGCAGGTCAAAGCCGAGGCGGAAATCGGCATCGTCGGCGGGGCTGGCCACGCTGACCGCAAGGATCAGCGCGAAGGGAATGGCGAAGAAAATCCCGATCATCACCGAGGACGGAAGAAGCGCGACGTAGCGCCCGATGCCGGGCTTGCCGGCGCTCATGGCGCGAGGACGCTGCACGCGTCCTTGGGCATTTCGATATGCACCTCTTGGCCGATCTCGACCTCGGGCCAATCCTTGGGCGTGAGGACCGAGATCACCTCGTGCCCGTCGCAATCGCAGAGGATCTCGATGGTGGCGCCGATATCGCGGACGAATGTGACGCGGCCCGTGACGGCATTTGCGGGACGCTCGGCGCTGGCGGGACGCACGAAGACCTCCTCGGGGCGGGTCATCAGGACCACCTCGTCGCCCTTGGCGAAGCCGTGGGCGTTGGTGCCGATATTCAGGGATGTGCCGCTGACCTCCGCGGTGCCTTCGCCGCTCATGCGGGCGGGCAACAGGTTGGACGTGCCGATGAAATCGGCGACAAAGCGGTCAACGGGTTTTTTGTAGATCTCCATCGGGCTACCCGATTGCAGCACCTTCGCCTTGCCCATGACGACGATCGTGTCGGCCATGGTCATCGCCTCGGTCTGGTCGTGGGTCACGACGACGGTGGTAATGCCCAGCTCCTGCTGGAGCTTGCGCAGCTCGATCTGCATTGCCTCGCGCAGGTTGGCATCAAGCGCCGACATCGGCTCGTCCAGCAAAAACACCTGCGGATTAAGCGCAAGGGCGCGGGCGATGGCGACGCGCTGGCGCTGGCCGCCGGAAAGCTGGCTGATGCGGCGATCCGCCATGCCCGGCAGGTGCATCATGTCCAGAAGCTCGCGCGCGCGGTCCTCGCGCTCGCTGCGTGAATGGCCCCGGATGCGCATGGAGTAGGTGATATTCTCGCCGACCGTCAGATGCGGAAAGAGGGCGAAGGACTGAAACACCATGCCGATCTCGCGCTGGTGCACGGGCACATGGGTCATGTCGCGCCCGCCCATCGTGATGCTGCCGCTTGTCGGCTCTTCCAGCCCCGCAATCATGCGCAGAAGGGTGGTCTTGCCGCAGCCCGAGGGGCCGAGAAAGCAGACCATCTCGCCATCCTTGAAGGTCAGGTTCACGTCCTCGACGGCGGTGATGTTGCCGAATTTCTTGGTGACACCCGAGATGGCGAGTCCGGTCATGCGCATATCCTTGTCAGATTTGGCCCGCCCCGATGTCCGGGGCGGTTACGGGGGCGGGCCTGAAGCTTTTAGCCTGCGATCAACTGGTTCCAGCGATCCGAGATGAAATCGCCATGCTCGCCATACATCTCATAGCGCGGGATGATGGGCGTGATGTCGCTCGACACGGCGGCCAGCTCTTCGGGCGAAAGGTCGGTCAGCTCGGGCTTGACGACGGGGGATGTGCCGACCTTGCGCGCCAGAGTGGCCTGCGTTTCGGGCTTGGACATGTAGTTGATGAAGGCCGCGATTTCGTCATCGGCTTCGGCAAATTCCGGCACGACCCAATAGCCGCTGTCCAGAATGCCGCCCTCTTCCGGGAAGGTCGACACCACGGGGAAACCCTCGGCGGCGGCAAGGCCCGCGACGTCGTGGTAATATTGGCCCATCGGGATCTCGCCCTGCTGCAGGGCCTGCTGGAAGCTGCCCTCGTCCTTGTACCAAAGACGCACGTTGGGCACGACACCCTCAAGCTTGGCAAACACCTCTTCGATACCTTCCTTGGTCGACAGGATTTCGGTGCCATTGAAGAAGGTGGTCGCCGTGACTTCCAGAAGGAAGGAGTTGGTGGCGAGGCCCAGAAGGCCGATCTGGTCCTGATACTGCTCATCCCACAGCGCCTTCCAGCTGGTGGGTGCCTCGGGGATCACGTCCGAGTTGGTGCAAAGCGTGATAAACCACGACACGCCGCCCACGCCGTAAAGGCCACCATCGTCGTAGCGGTCCTTGAAGCTGTCGGTGAGGTTCGCAAGGTTCGGGATCTGGCTTTCGTCGATGGTCTTGAAGACCTTTTGCTTGGCGCCCTCGCGGCGCGGCGTGCCGGCCATCAGCGAGACATCGGCAGGCGCGGTCTTGGACCGGGCAGCGTTCTTGATCTGGACCAGCCACGTCTCGCCCGTGGGCACGGCGATGGATTCGACCTCGATGCCCGTCTCCTCGGTGAAGCCGGGGAAGATATGCGCCTTGAAGCTGTCCTCGAAAAAGCCGCCATAGGTGCCGACGCGCAGAGGCGCGCCCTGGGCCCGCAGGATCGAAGGTGCGGCAAGGGTTGCGGCCCCGGTGGCGGCCGCAGTGCCCAGAAAGCGGCGACGTGTGAATGCGTTTGTCATGTTATAGTCTCCCTTGTTGAAGTCGGCTTACGCCCATGTTTTCGGCAGGACGCAGAGCATTTCATATAGCAGGTTCGCGCCCAGCATCGCCGTCGCGCCAGTCGTATCATATTGCGGCGAGACCTCGACCAGATCGCCGCCGACAAGGTTCAGCCCCTTGCAGCCACGCACGATTTCAAGCGCCTGAATGGTCGTGAGGCCGCCGATTTCCATCGTGCCGGTCCCGGGCGCGACCGATGGATCGAGGCTGTCGATATCGTAGGTCAGATAGCAGGGCGTGTCACCGATCTTGGCGCTAATGTCCTGCATCAGCGGCGTCAAAGACTTGTGCCAGCATTCCTCGGCGGGGATCACGGTAAAGCCCTGCTCGCGGCCCCAGTCGAAATCGCCCGGCTCGTAACCGGTGCCGCGCAGGCCGATCTGGAACACCTTGTCGTTCTGCAGCAGGCCATCCTCAAACGCGCGGCGGAAAGGGGTGCCATGGGCGATCTTTTCGCCGAACATCAGATCGTTGGTGTCGGCATGGGCATCGACATGGATCAGCGCGACGGGCCCGTGCTTCTTGGCGATCGAGCGCAGCACCGGATAGCTGAGCGTGTGATCGCCCCCGAGGGTCAGCGGCACGACATCATGCTTGAGGATCTCGTCATAGGCTTCGGTGATCAGGTCCACGGTCTTCTTCAGATCGAAGGTATTGATCGCCACGTCGCCGATATCGGCCACCTGCATCTTGGCAAAAGGGCCGGCGCCGGTGGCCATGTTATAGGGGCGCATCATGCCGCTTTCGGCGCGGATGGCGCGCGGGCCGTGGCGCGTGCCGGTGCGGTTGGACGTGCCGATATCCATGGGGATGCCGACAAAGCAGGCATCCAGCCCCTCGGCCGTGTCCTGACTGGGAAGGCGCATCATCGTGGGCACGCCGCCAAAGCGCGGCATGTCGTTGCCGCCAAGCGGCTGATTGAATTGCGGTGTGCTGCTGTCGCTCATCGGTGATTCCCCTTTGGCCGTCATGGCCCGAACTGGCGCAAAGCCTAGGTGCGAAATTGACGCGCGACAAATATGATTGCGCAAAGGATGACATTGAGCCGTGCAAATGTATCGCGTTCAGCCATAGCACTCGGCCAGGATCTGCGTGAAGAGCGCGTTGACTTGCGGCATCTGCCCCGCGCGGGTCAGCATCTGCATCGGGCAGGTGTAATCTTCGCCGCTATAGGCCAAGCGGCGCAGGCGCCCGGCGGCCACATGCCCTTCGGCCATATGGAGCGGCAAGAGGCCGATATAGGCGCCGCTCAGGATGAGGATCAGCTGGGCCTCGATCTCGTCCGCGAAACGGTCCAGATCGGTGGGGTTCACAGCCTTGCGTCGCTGGCGGCTCCAATACCCGCGATGCACCCAAGGGGCGGCGGTTATCTCGGCCTCGCTCAGCGCGGTCTCGCTGCGCCCAAAGAACGGATGCGCGGCGCCGCAATATAGCGCGTGATCCTCATGGTAGAGGTCGGTCACCCGCAAGCCGCTGAGAACATTGTCAAAGCTTCCGATGCCGACATGCACTGTGCCATCCAGAACGGCGCCTACAATGTCCTGCGGGCGCGCGATGCCCAGCTCGATCCGGACGGCGGGCGCGGCTTCGGAAAACCGGGCGATGGCCTGGGGCAGGCGAAAATTCGGATCCGTCGCGACGCAATCCAGCACCGCGATTTTGAGCCGCCCCACCAGATTGCCCTTGAGCGCGGCCAGATGGCCCGAATGGGTGCCCAGCGTCTCGATCAGGGTCTTGGCGATCTCGTGGACCATCAGGCCCTTTTCCGTCACCAGAAATCCGCGCCGCCCCCGTTGGCAGAGCGTGACGCCAAGGCGCTGCTCGAGCGCGGTGATATGGTTGGAAATGGTCGGCTGGCTCAGGCCCAGCTCGACCTGCGCGGCGGAAAAACCGCCATTGCGCACAACCGCGTCGAAAACGGTAAGAAGGTGGATGTCCGAGCCGGTAATTTGCATGACGCATTGAGATGCGGAAATGTATGGCTTTGCAACAGCGTATTTTCGTTTCGCCGGCCAGCGCCTAGGCTGATCGGCAACCGCGCCATGAGGAGAGCACCATCATGTCCCAAGACCTGCCGTTGACCATGAAGGCCGCCATCTGCCCCGCGCCCGGCGCGCCGCTGGAAATGCGCGAGGTGGCCCTGCCCACGCCCGGTGCGGGCGAGGTTCTGGTGCGGCTCGAGACATGCGGTGTCTGCCATTCGGATCTGCATCTGCGCGACGGGGACGAAGACCTGCCGGAGAGCTACTATCCCCTGATCCTCGGGCATGAGGGCATCGGGCGCGTCGTCGCGCACGGTGCGAATGCAGGGCGCGCGCCTGCCATAGGCACGCGCATCGGGCTGCCCTGGATCTATGACACCTGCCTTGCCTGCAAGCCCTGCCGCACCGGGAACGAAACGTTCTGCCCCGAGAACACCGCGCGCGGCGTGCAAAAGCATGGCGCCTTTGCGGAATACGCCATTTGCCCCGCAGATTTCGCGATTGAGATTCCCGAGGCGATCGACCCGCTCACGGGCGCGCCGCTGCTTTGCGCGGGGCTCACCGCATGGTCGGCCCTCCGCAAGGCGCGCATCGAGGCCGGGACCAACGTGCTGACCCTGGGCGCGGGCGGTTTGGGCCAATACGCGATCTTTATTGCCAAGGCGCGGGGCGCCCGCGTCATGGTGATTGACCGGGACGAGCCGAAGCTCGAGACGGCACGCAGTTTGGGGGCCGAGGTCACAGTGGTCGCCGGCGCGGATGCGGGCGCCCGGATCAAGGCGGCGGGCGGCGCCGATGTGGTGCTGAACTTCGCGCCCAGCCCGGCGATCTGGGACACGGTCGAGGCGGCGGTGAACCCGATGGCCGATATCGTCGCCATCGCAATGGTGCATGACCCTATGCCGCTGTCGATGATGTGGTTGATCGACGGGGGGCACCGCGTCTTTGGCTCGTCCGTCGGATCGCGGCAGGAGTTGGCGGATTTCCTGGCGTTTGCCGCCGTGCATCCGTTGAATGTCGATGTCGAGGCGATCCGCTTTGACGACGTGAATGCGGCGCTGGACCGGCTGAAGGCCGGTTCGGTGGCGGGCCGGCTCTGCATCGATTTTGCGCTGTAACGGAGAGACATCATGACACGTATCGCCGTTTTCCAGATGTCCGCGGCCATCGACGCCGCCGACCGACCCGCGCGCATCGTCTTTGCGATGAAGGAGGCCGCGGGCGCGGGCGCGCGCCTGATGATCGCGCCCGAGTTAGCCCTGTCGAGCTACGGGCGCGGCGCGATTCTGGCCGAGGAGGCGCAGGCGCCGAATGGCGCCTGGGCGCGGATGCTGGGCGAGGCCGCCGCGGCGCACGGGATCAGCGTCATCGCTGGCTTTCCCGAAGCCGCGGGCGACGCGCGCCATATCAGCGCATTGATGATCGACCGAACGCGTCCTGATGCGCCGCAAATCTATCGCAAAGGATGCCTTTATGGCGATTACGAGCGCGGCATCTTTGCTCCTGCCGGACCCACGACAGTTTTGATGCGCATGGAAGGTTTGAGTGTGGGCTGCCTCATCTGCTACGATGTGGAATTTCCCGAAAACGTGCGCCGCCTTGCCGTGGCGGGCGCAGATCTGGTCGCGGTGCCGACCGCGCTGCCCAAGGGGGCGCCAGGGGAGTTCATCGCGCGCCACACGATCCGCGCGCGCGCCTTCGAAAGCCAGGTTTTCGTGGCCTATGCCGATAATGCCGACCGCGATGAAGGATTCGAGTACCAGGGCCTGTCGTCCATCGCCGCGCCCGACGGTAGCGTTCTGGCCGAGGCAGGCGTGACGGGCGATGCGCTGATCTATGCCGATATCGAGCCCGCGGCTTTTGCCGCATCGCGTGAAGCGAACCCGTATCTTGAGGACGCGGCACGCCAAGGTCTGATATAAAAGCGGCGAAACGCAACCGTAGGAGAGTGCAGATGGACCCGATCAAATCCGCCGATCGGCGCGTGGCCAATATTTATACCGCAGCGTTCCGACCCATCGAGACCGACGGCAAGCCCGATGGCGAGGTGCTGCAACTGAACGATGCCAAGCCTTTGGGCGCCGGATTCTATGTCTATCGCATGGCGCCGGGCCAAACGACCGTTGCGCATCGCCACAAGGGCGACGAGGAATTCCTGATCATTGAGGGCGATCTGACCGACAATGACGGCACAGAATACGGGCCCGGCGATCTGGTCTGGCTGCGCGATGGTACGGAACATCATTCCACCACCAAGGGCGGCTGCCTGATCGCGGTCTTTGCCGAGATGCCCGATGATTTTCCCTAACTGTCCGCGACCTGCCCGGCGCTCACGTTTTCGCGCCTTGCAATAAGGGCCGCACGGCCATAGGTTCCGCGAAATTCCGCGGGGGCGGCCCCGCTTTCATTTAGGAGACTCCCCATGGAAGGCGGTTCCGCGTTCGCGCAGTTCATTCCCCTGATTCTGATCTTTGCGATCATGTATTTCCTGCTCATCCGTCCGCAGCAGAAAAAGCTGAAAAATCACCGCGCGATGGTTGAGGCCCTGCGCCGCGGCGATGAGGTGGTCACCCAAGGCGGACTGATCGGCAAGGTCTCCAAGGTCAAGGATAACGACGAGGTCGAGGTCGAGCTGAGCCAAGGCGTGAAGGTACGCGTGGTCAAGTCGACCATCGCGCAGGTCGTCTCCAAGACCGAGCCCGCCGAAGGCGCTGCCAAGGGCTGATTTCAGTCCGGCACGTTTCAGCGCACCCCTACGACCAGCCCCAGCAAAGGCGCCCAAATGCTTCAGATCGACCTGTGGAAACGTATTTGTATCTGGGGTGTCGTCGCCCTCGGCATCCTTTTGGCGATGCCGAATGCCTTTTATGACCGGGTCGAAACGCATAACGACGCGGTTCAGGCGGTCGAGCGGGGGGTGGATCCGGCGCAGGTGGACGAGGCGCTGAACGCCTGGCCCGATTTTTTGCCCAGCGGGCTGGTCAATCTGGGCCTCGATCTGCGCGGTGGCGCGCATCTGCTGGCCGAAGTTCAGGTCGAGGATGTTTATCAGTCGCGCATCGAGGGTATGTGGCCCGCGGTGCGCGATCTCTTGCGCGAACGGCGCGACGAGGTGGGCACCATCCGGCTGGAGCCGACTGAGGGGCCCGAACTGGTCGTTCGTCTCAATGAGCGTCCGGAACAGGCCGACCGGGCCGCGGCCCTTGTCCGCACGCTGGCCAGCCCCGTCACCAGCCTGACGGCGGCGGGCGCCGATGACATTGAGGTGACGATCCGCGATGGCGCCATTGTCGTGCGTCTGTCGGAGGCCGAGCAGCGCGCCACGGACGAGCGTACCGTCCGCCAGGCACTGGAAATCATCCGCCGCCGCATCGACGAGGTCGGCACACGCGAGCCGACGATCCAGCGTCAGGGCAGCGACCGTATCCTGATCCAGGTGCCCGGAATCGGCAGCGCGACGGAATTGAAGGACATCATCGGCACCACCGCACAGCTGACCTTCCAGCCGGTTGTAGGCCGCGCGTCCTCGGCCAACGAGCGCGCGGGCGCGGGCAACGAAGTGCTGCCGTCGCTTAACGAAGAGGGCGTGTTCTATGTGCTGGAGCGCGCGCCGGTCGTCACCGGCGACGAGTTGACCGATGCGCAGCCAGATTTCGACCAGAACGGGCGGCCCGCCGTGTCATTCCGCTTCAACCCCACGGGCGCGCGCAGCTTTGGCGATTATACCGCCGCCAATATCGGCAGCCCCTTCGCCATCGTCCTCGACGACGAGGTCATCAGCGCCCCCGTGATCCAGAGCCACATCCCCGGCGGCTCGGGCATCATCACGGGCAATTTCTCGGTCGAAGAGAGCACGAACCTCGCCGTTCTGCTGCGCGCGGGCGCCCTGCCGGCTGGCCTCGAATTCCTCGAAGAACGGACCATCGGACCGGAACTTGGCGCCGACAGCATCGAAGCGGGCAAGATCGCCTGCATTGTCGGATTTGGTCTTGTTCTGGTCTTTATGTTTGCCAGCTACGGCCTCTTCGGTCTTTTTGCCAATATTGCGCTGATCATCAACATCGGCCTCATGTTTGGTCTGCTCAGCCTGATCGGCGCTACGCTGACGCTGCCGGGGATCGCGGGCATCGTGCTGACCATCGGTATGGCCGTCGACGCCAATGTTCTGATCTTCGAGCGTATCCGCGAAGAAATGAAGACGGCCAAGGGCGCCGCCCGCGCGATCGAACTGGGCTATGAAAAGGCGCTCAGCGCCATTGTAGACGCCAACATCACGACGCTGATCACGGCCGTGATCCTATTTGCCATGGGGTCGGGGCCGGTGCGCGGCTTTGCCATCACGCTGGGCCTTGGCATCATCACCTCGGTCTTTACAGCGATCTTCATCACGCGCCTCATCGTCGTCATGTGGTTCGAGCGCAAGCGCCCCAAAACAGTGCTTCAGGGCCGCTCGCTCAAGCTGGTCAAAGCCGAGACCAACGTGAATTTCCTGGGCCGATGGAAGCTGTCCCTCGGGCTGTCGGGTCTCTTCATCCTGGTCGCGCTTGGCTCTTTCATGCTGCAGGGGCTGAACTTCGGAATCGACTTCCGCGGCGGCACGACCATCCGAACGCAAAGCGAGCAGCCCGTCGATATCGGGCAATACCGCGCAGCCATGCAGACGCTGGATCTGGGCGATATAAGCATTACCGAAGTGTTCGACCCCACCTTCGGCCCCGAGCAGAACGTGGCTATGGTGCGCATTCAGGCGCAGGACGATGTCGAGGCGGTAACCCCAGAAACCATCGCCGCTGTCGAGGCCGCGCTGCAAGAGGCGGTGCCCGATATCACCTTCACCTCGGTCGAGAGTGTCGGGCCCAAAGTCTCGGGCGAGCTCATCCAGACGGCGGCGATTGCCGTGATGCTCGCGATCGGGGCCGTGCTGGTCTATATCTGGCTGCGCTTTGAATGGCAGTTTGCGCTGGGCGCTGTCGCGGCACTGGTGCATGACGTGATTCTGACCATCGGCGTCTTTTCGGAATTGCAGCTGCAATTCGATCTGGCGACCATTGCGGCGCTGCTGACCATCGTCGGCTATTCTCTGAACGATACGGTGATCGTCTTTGACCGGGTCCGAGAAAACCTGCGCAAATACAAGGCCAAGCCGCTGCTCGAAGTGCTGAACCTCTCGATCAACGAGACGCTCAGCCGCACGATCATGACGTCGTTCACCACCATGCTGGCATTGTTGGCGCTCTACTTCCTTGGCGGGGACGTGATCAGAGGGTTCGTCTTTGCCATGATGTGGGGCATCGTTGTCGGGACTTACAGCTCGATCTTCGTCGCGGCGGTCTTCCTGATGTGGCTGGGGGTCAAGCGCGACTGGTCCAAGTCTGACGCGAATTCCGGCAACCAGTTTGCCAATGTCGATGCCTGAGACTCTCGCCCCGGCCGTGGCCGGGGCGCTTGCGCATCCCGGCTTTTGGTGGCTGGCGGTGACGCTGGCCGCAGCGGGGATCGTGCGCGGCTTCACCGGGTTTGGCTCGGCACTGATTTTCGTGCCCATCGCAGGGATATTCCTGCCGCCCGTCCATGTCATCGCCATCATCGCACTGGTCGAGATCGCCAGCATCGGCGCGCTGGTGCCGCGTGCCTGGGCGCATGCGGATCGCGGTCAGGTGGGGCTTTTGGTCCTTGCCGCGTTGCCGACAGTGCCGCAGGGCCTTTGGATCATGGATGCGCTGGACGCGACCATCGTGCGATGGATCGTCGCGGCCTTCGCGGGCGGCACGTTGATCGCGCTGATTTCGGGCTGGCATTACGCGGGCCGCATCACGTTGCCGGTCGTGGTCGCCATCGGCGCGGTCGCGGGGCTCTTGGGCGGCATGACGGGCCTCACTGGGCCGGTCGTCGTGCTATTCTACCTTGCGGGTGGGCGCGTGGCGAAAACGGTGCGCGCGAATACGATCCTCTTTCTGGGGGCGATGGACCTTGTCATCGTGGGCAACCTGCTGCTGCGCGGATTTGCGGATATGTCGATCATCTGGCTGGCCGCGGTCCTGTCGGTGCCCTACTTTACGGGCATGATAACCGGTCAAGCGTTGTTTCAACCCTCGTACGAGGCGCTTTATCGCCGCGCAGCGCTGACGGTGATCGCGCTGGCCGTCTTGGCGGGCCTGCCGATCTGGCAATAAGGAGAGACGCGATGCAATTGAACGAAGTCACCTTTGCCGAGGCCACCCCGATCGACGGCTACGGCCCCGGCTTTTTCCGGGTCGGCGGTCAGGTCATGCGGGGCGCCGCCATCGTCACCGAGACTGGCGCGAGGCACTGGGCAGGTTTCGAGGATGCGCAGCCGCTGCTGGACCTGCTGGGCGATATCGACGTCATCTTTGTCGGCACCGGCCCCGAAATCGCGCATATCCCCGAAGGTCTGCGCGGGCAGCTCGAAGAGGCCGGGATCGGCGTCGAGACGATGAGCACGCCCGCCGCCTGCCGCACCTATAATGTCCTGCTATCCGAAGGTCGCCGCGTGGCCGCTGCGGTATTGCCGGTCTGAACGCGCGACCCTTGGCGCATCCGCTTCCTTCGGTCCGCGCGATGCGCTAAGCCTGCGCGCATGTTGCTGAAAGCCGAAAATCTGAGCGTTACGCGCGGTGGGATTGCCGTGCTGGAGGGCGTGTCCCTGGCGCTTGCGTCCGGCCGCGCTCTGGTTCTGCGTGGACCGAATGGCGCGGGCAAGACAACGCTTCTGCGCACCCTTGCCGGGCTTCAACCCGCGCTGAAAGGTAGGATCGAGGGCGAGGAGGGGACGCTGGTTTATGCGGGCCATGCCGACGGCATCAAGGGCGCGCTGACCGTGCGCGAAAATCTGTCTTTCTGGGCGTCGATTTTTGCGGGGGGTGATGTGGATGCGGCCATCGACGCCTACGCGCTTGCGCCGCTGGCAGACCGGCCCGCCGCCGCCCTCTCGGCCGGGCAAAAACGCCGCCTCGGCCTTGCGCGGCTGATCGTGGCGCGCCGCGCCGTCTGGCTGCTGGACGAGCCGACCGTATCGCTGGACCGCGAGGCGACGGCGATGTTCGCCGCCGTCCTACGTGCGCATCTGGCAGGGGGCGGCGCGGCCATCGTCGCCACCCATATCGAGCTGGGCCTCGACGAGGCGGAGACGCTGGATGTCGCGCCCTTCAAGGCGCGCGCCGCTGCGCTTGATGATTTCGATGAGGCATTCCTGTGATCGCGCTATTGATGCGGGACATGCGCCTTGCGGTGCGGGCAGGGGGCGGGTTTGGCCTTGGCCTCGCATTCTTCCTGATCGTCGTCACGCTGGTGCCTTTTGCCGTTGGCCCGCGCGGCGATCTGCATAGCCTTATCGCGCCGGGTATCCTGTGGCTTGGCGCGCTTCTGGCATGCCTGCTATCGCTCGACCGGATCTTTGCGCTCGATCATGAGGACGGCTCGCTTGACCTGCTGGCCACCGCGCCGCTGCCCTTGGAGGCGCTGACGGCAATCAAGGCGCTGGCGCATTGGCTGACCACGGGCCTGCCGCTGGTCATCGTGGCGCCTGCGCTGGCGGTTCTTCTGAACATGCCGGGCGCCGGGTATTTGCCGCTGACCCTGTCGCTGGCATTGGGGACACCGGCCCTCAGCGTGATCGGCACCTTCGGCGCGGCGCTGACGGTGGGCATCCGGCGAGGCGGATTGCTCCTGTCGCTCTTGGTGTTGCCGCTTTACGTCCCTACATTGATCTTCGGCGCCGAGGCGGCGCGCCGCGGTGCCGAAGGGCTGGATTATACCATGCCGCTCCTGATGCTGGCCGGCATCACCTGCGGCACCATCGCGCTCTTGCCCTTCGCCTCGGCTGCGGTAGTAAGGGTCAACCTGCGATAGCTCTTACCAAGAAGGACGTTTATGGCCTCGCTTTGGGAATACGCCAATCCGCGAAAGTTTATCGCCGCATCCGACCGCGTCCTGCCCTGGATCGGCGGTATCGCCCTCGTGTCTCTGGTGGTCGGCCTCGTCTGGGGCTTTTTCTTCACGCCCGAGGATTATCGCCAAGGCGCCAGCGTCAAGATCATCTATCTGCATGTGCCTTCGGCCCTGATGGCGATCAACGCGTGGCTGATGATGCTGGTCGCATCGCTGATCTGGATCGTGCGGCGGCATCATGTCAGCGCGCTGGCCGCCCGCGCCGCGGCCCCGGTGGGGGCGGTGATGACTGTCATTGCGTTGGTGACTGGCGCGCTCTGGGGACAGCCGATCTGGGGCACGTGGTGGGTATGGGATCCGCGCCTGACCTCGTTCCTGATCCTGTTCCTGTTCTATCTGGGCTACATTGCGCTCTGGTCCGCGATCGAGAATGACGACACGGCGGCGGACCTCACTTCGGTCCTCTGCCTCGTCGGGTCGGTCTTTGCGCTTCTCAGCCGCTACGCGGTGCTCTTCTGGAACCAGGGGCTGCATCAGGGCGCGTCGCTCAGTCTCGACAAGGAAGAGAACGTGGCCGACGTGTTCTACCTGCCGCTGCTGGTCTGCATCGCGGGGTTTGTCCTGCTGACGATTGCGCTGGTCCTCATGCGCACTCAAACCGAAATTCGCGCGCGCCGCATGCGCGCGCTGATTGCACGCGAAAGGATGGGATAACGATGCCCGAACTTGGCAAATATGCCTTTGCCGTGCTGACCTCTTACGGCGCGACACTGGCCTTACTGGGCGTGCTTGGTGCGCTGAGTGCCCTGCGCGCCCGCCGGGTGCGCCAGCAGCTCGATACTCTGGAGCGGAGGTTGCGCGGCAATGGCTAAGATCTCCCCTTTGATGATTGCGCCGCCCGTCCTTTTTGCCTGTCTCGCGGGATTGTTCTTTGTCGGCATGCAGCGTGACAACCCCGATGACCTACGCTCGGTCTTTCTCGGGCAGCCCGCGCCGCCGGTTCCCGAGAAGGGACTGGAGGGGCGCCCGCTGCTGACCGATGCGGATCTGCGCACGGGCGAGGTGACGATCGTCAATTTCTGGGCCAGCTGGTGCCCGCCCTGCCGCGCCGAACATCCCAAGCTGAAAGAGCTCGATGCCTCTGGGCTGAGGGTTGCCGGCATCAATTTCAAGGATGGCGAGGCGCAGGCGCAGAAATATCTGACGGATGATGGCGATCCCTTTTTCGCCACCGGGTTCGACCCCAAGGGTGCGACTGCCATCGATTGGGGTGTAACGGCCCCGCCCGAGACGTTCATCGTCGCAGGCGATGGCACGGTCCTCTTCCGCTATGCCGGCCCCCTCATCGGGAGCGATTACGAGCAACGGTTTCGCCCGGCGCTGGAAGAGGCTTTGGCCGCGGAGTAGCGGGCGTCGCGGCGCCCCGGCAGGGCGCCGCGCATCCTTATCAGCTTACAAGAACGTCAGGCCAAGGGCGATGATGATCCCCGACAGGAACAGGTGGATCATGCAAAAGCCCATGATGTCCTTGGCGCGCAGCCCGGCGATCCCGAGGATCGGCAGCGCCCAGAAGGGCTGCACCATGTTGGTCCAGGCATCACCCCAGGCCACGGCCATCGACACGCGGGCCAGGTCCGTTCCCAGCGCCTCGGCGGCGGGCAGGATGACCGGCGCCTGCACCGCCCACTGACCTCCGCCCGACGGCACGAAGAAGTTGACGATGCCCGCCGAGATGAAGGCCCAGAACGGCAACGTCACGTCGCTGGCAAAGCCGACCAGACCTTCCGAGATGCTGGCCGCGAGGCCCGATTGCACCATGATCGCCATGATGCCCGCGTAGAACGGGAACTGGATCACGATGCCGGCGCCGCCCTTGACGCCTTCGGTCAGCGCGTTCAGCAGATTGCGCGGCGTGCCGTGCAAGAGGATGGCCAGCGTGAGGAAGAGGAAGTTGATCACGTTCAGCGAAAGGCCACCCCCGGTGGCGAAATACTGGATCAGCCAGGCCGCGCCCGCCGCACCGATCAGCATCGACAGGGCGGGGCTCCGCTCCAGCCACTCGGCCGGGGTGGAAGCCGCTTCGACCGTCTCGTCTCCTTCATCCAGCAGCTTGGGGTCCACATAGACGCTGTCCGCGTCGCTGGGCATCATGGCCCGGTTGATCAGCGGCACCGCGATGAAAAGCGCGACAACGATGGCGATGTTGAACGTGGCAAAGATGGTGTCCGAGGTGGGGATGATGCCGGTGATATCGGCAAAGGGATGGCCCTCGGTCGCGATCGAGAGCGGAACCGAGCCCGCGAGGCCGCCGTGCCAGACGATGAAGCCGGAATAGGCCGACGCGACCAGCAGGCGGTAATCCACCTTGATCGTGCGGGCCAGTTCCTTGGCGAAAAGGGCGCCCACGACCAGGCCGAAACCCCAGTTGATCCAGGAGGCCATCAGCGACACGATGCTGACCAGAAGGATCGCGCCGCCCGCACTGCCTGCAAGCGAGGCAAGCGCCGAAAGTCCGCGCCGCACAAGGGGTGTGGAGGCCATCATGTAGCCGGTGACCAGCACTAGCAGCATCTGCATCGAGAAGGACAGAAGCGACCAGAACCCGTCGCCCCACATGGAAACAACTTCGAGCGGGCCGGTGCCCTGGCCAAGTATCGCGGCCAGTCCGGCAATCAGCGTCAGGACGACGACAAAGACGAATGGATCAGGCAGATAGCGGTCGACGAGACGCACCATAGGCCGGGAAATCGCGGTCAACATGAGGATATCCCTTTCAGGTTGATTATAAGCAAAGTGACTATCGCGTTATCATGACGCAGGGGTAAGTCAAAGACGCTTGCCAGCTTTTATTTCTCATACCGATCAGGATACGCCGAGGCAGCGCGCCCCAAACGCCGCCAAATTTGAGCGGATAAAGCAGCGCAATCTCAAGCCGTTGATCACAAACAAAAACGGCCCTCGGGGGGAGGGCCGTTTCACTGTTTTTTATTGAGGCGTTGTCAGGCCGACTTGGCCAGATCCCGCAGCACGTAATTCAGAACGCCGCCATTCTCGACATATTCGATTTCGATGGCGGTATCGATCCGGCATTTCAGGGTGATCTCTTTGACGGTGCCATCCTCCATCGTGATCTTGCAGGGCACTTCGGCCTGCGGCTTGATATCGTCGAGACCATCGATCGAGACGCTTTCCGTGCCGGTCAGGCCCAGCGACTTGCGCGTGTCGCCATTCGTAAATTCGAAGGGAATGACGCCCATGCCGACCAGGTTCGAGCGGTGAATACGCTCGAAATCCTCGGCGATCACGGCCTTGACGCCCAGAAGAGCCGTGCCCTTGGCGGCCCAGTCACGGCTGGAGCCGGCGCCATACTGCTCGCCCGCGAAGATCACGAGAGGCGTGCCGTTCTTTTCATGCGCCATGGCGGCGTCGAAGATGGACATCTGTTCGCCATCCGGGCCAAGGGTGTAGCCACCCTCGACATTGTCCAGCATCTCGTTGCGGATGCGGATATTGGCAAAGGTGCCGCGCATCATCACCTCATGGTTGCCGCGGCGCGAGCCATAGGAGTTGAATTCGCGCACCGGCACCTGACGCTCGCGCAGATACTGACCCGCAGGTGTCGATTCCTTGAAGCTGCCGGCGGGGCTGATGTGGTCCGTTGTGACCATATCGCCCAAAAGGGCCAGAACGCGCGCATCCTTGATGTTCGAGATGCTGCCCGGATCCTTGGACATGCCTTGGAAATAGGGCGGATTCTGCACATAGGTCGATTGTGGCGGCCAATCATAGGTCTCGCCCTCGGAGGTTTCGACCGCCTGCCACTTCTCGTCGCCCTTGAAGACATCAGCGTATTTCGACTGGAACGCCTCGCGCGTCACGGTTGCTTCTACCAGTTCGGCGATCTCGGCCTGTGTGGGCCAGATGTCCTTGAGGTAGACGTCGTTGCCATCGTGGTCCTTGCCCAGCGAGGCCGTGGTGATGTCCACATTCATGTCGCCGACCAGCGCATATGCCACCACGAGAGGCGGCGAGGCGAGGTAGTTCGCGCGCACATCCGGCGAAATCCGGCCTTCGAAGTTACGGTTGCCCGAGAGGACCGACACACCGATCAGATCATTGTCGTTGATGCATTTGCTGATCTTCGGATCCAGCGGCCCCGAGTTGCCGATGCATGTGGTGCAGCCGTAGCCGACAAGGTTGAAGCCGATCTTGTCCAGATCTTCCTGCAGACCTGCCGCCTCGAGGTAATGCGAGACAACTTGGCTGCCGGGTGCGAGCGAGGTTTTCACCCAAGGCTTGCGGTTTAGGCCGCGCGCGGCAGCCTTGCGCGCAACAAGGCCCGCGCCGATCATCACGTAGGGGTTCGACGTGTTGGTGCAGGAAGTAATCGACGCGATCACGATCGAGCCGTCATGCATCTGGTAGGCTTCGTCGCCGGTCACATACCCGCGCTTGTGGTTGCCTTCATCGCCTGGAATCTCCTGCGGCTCGGGCTGGCCGCCTTCCGCTTCCCAGCGGCCTTCCGCATTCTGGCTGCCATCCTTGGCGCTGCGCTGACCTTCGATGTACTTGTGGAACTCGGTCGCCGCCCGATCCAGCGCGATGTAATCCTGCGGACGCTTGGGGCCCGAGATCGCGGGTACGATCTCGCCCATATCCAGATGCAGTGTATCGGTGTAGATCGGCGCGTAATCCGCATCGCGCCACATGCCGTTTTCCTTGGCATAAGCCTCGACCAAAGCGATGCGATCCTTGTCGCGGCCCGTCTGGGTGAGGTAGCGCAGAGTTTCGTCGTCGATGGGGAAGAAGCCGCACGTCGCGCCGTATTCAGGCGCCATGTTGGCGATGGTCGCGCGGTCGGCCAGTGGCAGATTGTCGAGACCCTTGCCGTAGAATTCGACGAATTTGTTGACCACGCCGCGCTCGCGCAGCATCTCGACGACCTTCAGCACGAGGTCCGTGCCGGTCGTGCCCTCCATCATCTTGCCGGTCAGCTCAAACCCGACGACTTCGGGGATCAGCATCGAAATCGGCTGGCCCAGCATCGCGGCCTCGGCCTCGATTCCGCCGACGCCCCAGCCAAGGACGGCCGCGCCGTTGACCATGGTCGTGTGGCTGTCAGTGCCGACCAATGTATCGGGATAGGCCACTTCGTCGCCATTCTGGTCCGTATCGGTCCAGACGGTCTGGGCCAGATATTCAAGGTTCACCTGATGGCAGATGCCGGTGCCGGGGGGCACGACGCGGAAGTTGTTGAAGGCGCCCTGACCCCATTTCAGGAACTGGTAACGCTCCATGTTCCGCTCGTATTCGCGGTCCACGTTCATCTGGAAGGCGCGCGGATTGCCGAATTCATCGATCATGACCGAATGGTCGATGACCAGATCGACAGGGTTCAGCGGATTGATCTGCTGCGCCTTGCCGCCGAGCGCGACGATGCCGTCGCGCATCGCGGCAAGGTCCACGACAGCGGGAACGCCGGTGAAATCCTGCATAAGCACGCGGGCCGGGCGATACGCAATCTCGCGGGGGTTTTTGCCGCCCTTGTCAGCCCATTCCGAGAACGCCTTGATATCGTCCTGCGTCACGGTCTTGCCATCCTCGAAACGCAGCATGTTCTCCAGCACAACCTTGAGGGCCGCGGGCAGCTTGCTGAAATCGCCAAGGCCGGCCTCTTCGGCGGCCTTGATCGAGTAATAGGCGACCGTCTGGTCGCCCGAGGTCAGGCTTTTGCGTGTCTTGGCGGAGTCGTGTCCCACATTGATTGGCATCTGGCTATCCTTTCAGGTCGTCGGGTTCGGATCTCGTGGACCAAATCGTCCGGGCGGTATCGCAAAGTTATAGCGGGTCCGGGTCGGGTGGTCCTGTGGCTGGGTTCGGGGCGCCGGAAACTGCGCGGCGCACGAATTCGTAACGTATAGCCTCCGTGTTGCGCGGCGGCTGTAGACTAACAATAAACGCGCCGAGTGGGCATATCGTTGCAACACCGGGTTTTGGCAGCACGGTTTCGGCGAGCCGGGCATAGCCATTACGCGTGGTTTTGGCGCATTCTACCCAATCGATCAAGTAGGTGCTGCCATTTTTGTATACTATTGCACACCGAAGCCGGGGTCCAGTCCCGATGCGGTTGCCGCACTACCGCACGGCTGACGAAACCTTGATTGGTGTTTCAGGCAGCCCCGGCATAGCGTGCGGAGCCATGAAGCCGGACATTGCGGAGCCAAGATGCGTAGTTTGATCACAAAAATCGCCGCCGCCGCGATTCTGTGTTGGCCAGGTGGTGCGGCCACTGCTGCAGACGGGCCCGTTCTGGTAGAACTCTACACGTCGCAAGGATGTTCGTCCTGCCCCAAGGCGGATGCGTTTTTCAAAGAACTGTCCAAGCGGGATGATGTGGTCGCGCTAGCGCTTCACGTAGATTATTGGGATTATATTTTCGACGATGTCTTCGGTAAGGCCGCGCATACGCGCCGCCAATACGGCTATGCCGCCGCCGGTGGGCGCGACATGGTTTACACCCCGCAGATGGTGATCGGTGGGCAGGATCACGCCGTGGGCAACCGGCCCAAGGACGTGAGCGCGCTGATCAACAAGCATCTTGGAGCGCCGCAGCCGGTCATGCTGTCATTGTCCCGCAATGGGCAAAGCCTTTCGATCAAGGCCAGTGCCGAGGCCGGTTTCGACGCCCCCCTCGTTGTGCAGATGGCGCGTTTCATTCCCGAGCAGACCGTCTCGATCGACCACGGCGAGAACGCGGGCAATACCTTTTCCTACACCAATATCGTGACCAGCCTGGATGAGGTGGGTCGCTGGAGTCCCGGCGCGCCCTTGTCGATGACGGTGGAGATCGAAGGCGACGCACCGGTCGCCATCATCCTGCAGCGGCAGGACCACGGCAAAGTAGAGGCGGCTGCGCTACTGCGGTAAGTCGCCGCCGCCCTGCATTTCCGCCATCCGGACGGCGCCACGGTCGGCCATATCGCCAGTGCCATCCTTCCAACGGCGGTGAATCCAGAACCATTGATCCATGTGGGCGCGCACGATCCGCTCGAGCCGGGCATTGAACTCGCGCGTCATCTCGACGGGATCGCCCGGTGCGATGGGCTCTTCGACATGGATGTCGAAATCGAGGCCGTTTTCACGGCGAATGCCCCAGACCGGCACCAGCGGCGCGTCGAATTTCAGCGCCAACTCAGCCGTGACCAGCGAGGTCAGCGCGGGCTGGCCGAAGAAATCCAAAGGTACGCCGCCATGCGCGTTGAGATCGTTGAGGATGGCCAGAACGCCCCCTCCGCGCAGATGCTTGGTCATCTGCACCATGCCGCGCCGACCCTGCTCAAACATCGGCTGGCTGAGGGATCCCATGGCCTTCGTGTAATGGACGTTGAAATAGCGGTTCTTCATGGGGCGATAGAAGACCCCCATCTCGAAACCCTGCTCGACCATGGCGACGCGCGCGGCATTGAAACTGCCCAGATGGCCGGTGACGAAGATCACGGGGCGCCCCTCGGCGCGGGCCGCCTGAATGGCCGGCAGGCCGGGGCCGGTGACCGGCGAGTGGCGCGCACGCTCGGAAAACTCACGGGCGGAATACATCTCCATCATGTTGCGCCCTGCATTATCGGGCACGCGCCGCATCAGGCGGCGCACCTCGTCCTCGGGCAGATCGGGCATGGCGAGGGCCAAGTTTTCGCGCACACGTGCCGTGTAACCGGCGAGTGGACCGACGATGCGCGAGACCATCCAGCCAAGCGCGGGGATGCGCCAGCGATAGGGCATGAGGCCTGCCAGAGCGATCAGCGAGCGTAGCGCTATGTTCACGGCATATTCGCCCGCACGCTGTGTCAGCGGATCCTTTGGGGTGTCGTTGTCAGTGCTCATGGATCGCCTCGCCGCTGGATCGGGTGCGGCACACATAAAGCGGGCCCCCCGCGATCACAAGCCGCGCGCGCGGCTGCGGCGTGCCAACCAACGCGCTATTCGTCTTCCGGGTCTGGCTGGATCAGCGTGATGTCTCCCGCTGCGGCAAGGCGGCGGATGCCGTTGACGACCTCCGTCATCGCTTCCTCGCCCTCCTTTACCTTTACGCGGCCCAACTCTTCCATTTCTTCTCGGATCGCCTCTCCAAGGCGTTTCGACATGTTGCCAAGGATATATTCCGTGACTTCGGCCAGGTCGCCGGCCGAGGCAGCGGTGAGGGCCTTGACCAGAATCGCCTGATCCACTTCGCGCGCAACTTTGGGCACATCCGCGGCGGTGACCCGCGCGGGGATGTTGGCAAAGGTAAAGATCGCGCGCCGCACTTGCTCGGCGAAGGCCTGATCCTCGGCGTCGAGGCCGGTCAGCACGTCGTCCCGCAAGCTCGAGGAGGTTGAATTGAGGATCGCGCCGATGCGGCCCGCGGCCCCCTCGTCAAATGCGGTTTCGGGGATGTCGTTCAGCTGCGCGGCCAAGGCAAGGCCGATGCGGTCGACCGCGCCGGGTGTCACTGCATCGGTCTGCGACACTGCAAAGGTGACGCGCCGGGCCGTGTCGCCGGGCAGGCGGCTGAGCAGATCGGCGGCACGCGCGACGTCCAGCTTGGACAGCATGACGGCGGCGACCTCGGTGCTTTCGGCCAGAACGATGGGCACCAGGTCCTCGACGCTGGCGGCACGCACCTGCTCCCACGGATCACCGAACTGGCGCACGCCTGCCTCCTTGCGCAGGCGCGCGGCTGTCTGAGGACTGATCCGACCATCGAGCGCGGTCAGGGCGCCCGCCATGCCGTGCGGAAAGGTCAATCCCATCGCTTCAAGCTCGGTGGCGAATTCATTCACGACCGAGATGAGTGTCGAGCGATCGACATAGCGCATCGAGCCCATTTGCGCGGTCAGCGTGCCTTGCAGCGCATCGGGCAGGTCCGACAGGCGCACATCCGCCCCCTCATTGAGTAGAAATCGCACGATGATCGCCGCCTTTTGCCGCCGTGTCAGGCGCGCGGCGGTTCCCGCATGGGGCTGCGGGGCCGGTGCAATGCGGGCAAGCGGGGTCGATTGGCTCATGTCGGTCCTCATGCGGCCCCGGACGGGGGGATTTGCATGACCCTAGACCGGCAAGGGTGAAGAAATGCCTAAGGCCAGCCGCAGAATGGCGCCGCCAAAAGCAGACGCGCCGCATGAGACGGGTCATGCGGCGCGATCATGTCTGGCCGATGGGCCGAGATCAGCTGCTGACGGGCAGGCAGCTTTTCGAGTCGGCGTCATAGGTGCTGCCGGCGGCGCAAGACATGGCCTGCTTGTCCTTGCCGTAGTTGCAGCCCATCGCCAGCGACAATGTCGGCGCCAGTGTCAGGACCAGTGCGATTCCGAGGGTCTTCATGAAGGTGCCTCCTGTGATTGGGTGACGCAAGGTTAAGCGGAAAGCGCGCGCGCCGCCTAATCACATTTTCGCAGGTGCGTCGCTTGGTCCCAGTCAGGCGTTTCAGTCCTTGAAGACGCGGGCAAAGATCGTGTCGACATGCTTGGTGTGATAGCCAAGGTCGAACTTCTCCTCGATCCCGTCCTTGCCAAGCGCCGCGACGACCTCGTCATCGGCCAGCAATTCCTCTTTGAAGTCGGTGCGCTCTTCCCAAACCTTCAGCGCGTTACGCTGCACCATCGCATAGGCGTCCTCGCGGCTGACGCCCGCCTGTGTCAGCGCCAGAAGCACGCGCTGGCTCATCACGAGGCCGGGGAATTTGTTCATGTTGGCCAGCATGTTGTCGGGATAGATGATCATCTTGTCGACAACACTTGCGAGCCGCGCCAGCGCAAAATCCAGCGTGATCGTGGCATCGGGGCCGATCATCCGCTCGACCGAGGAATGCGAGATGTCCCGCTCGTGCCAGAGGGCCACGTTCTCCATCGCCGGCACCACCGCCGAGCGGACCATGCGCGCGAGGCCGGTGAGGTTTTCGGTCAGCACCGGGTTCTTCTTGTGCGGCATGGCTGAGGAGCCTTTCTGGCCCATCGAGAAGAATTCGGCGCCTTCCAGCACCTCGGTGCGCTGCATGTGGCGGATCTCGATCGCGACATTCTCGATGCTGCTGGCGATCACGCCCAGGGTGGCGAAGAAGGCGGCATGGCGGTCGCGGGGAATGACCTGCGTGCTGATCGGCTCGGGCTGAAGGCCCAGTTTTTCGCAGACATGCTCTTCCACGCGCGGATCGATATTGGCGAAAGTGCCGACGGCGCCGGATATGGCGCCAGTGGCGACCTCTTCGCGGGCGGTGCGTAGGCGCGCAAGGTTGCGGTCCATCTCGGCGTAGAAGCGCGCGAAGGTCAGGCCCATCGTCGTCGGTTCGGCATGGATGCCGTGGCTGCGGCCAACGCGGACGGTATCCTTATGCTCATGCGCGCGCCGCTTGAGCGCGGCCAGAAGCGCCTTCATGTCCTCGATCAGGATGTCGCTCGCGCGGACCAGCTGCACGTTGAGGCAGGTGTCCAGCACGTCCGAGCTGGTCATGCCCTGATGCACGAAGCGCGCCTCGTCGCTGCCCACATGCTCGGCCAGGTGGGTGAGAAAGGCGATCACGTCATGCTTGGTCACGGCCTCGATCTCGTCGATGCGGGCCACGTCGAAGTTCACGTCCTTCGCCTTCCACACGGCCTCGGCATTCTCGCGCGGGATGACGCCCAGATCGGCCATCGCGTCGCAGGCATGGGCCTCGATCTCGTACCAGATGCGGAATTTCGTCTCGGGCGACCAGATGGCAACCATTTCGGGGCGGGAATAACGGGGAATCATGGGCGTGGCCTCGGCTGTGAGTGCGGTTGCGCGGAATTTAGCCCGCGCGGGCCGTGATGCCAAGGTGGGGCGCGGTCAGCCCGTCCGCGTCACGATCTCGGACGTCGCCTCGAGCGTGCGGTGCACGGGACATTTATCCGCGATCTCCAGGAGGCGCGCGCGCTGCTCTTCGCTGAGTTCGCCCTCCAGAAACACGGTGCGGATAAAACGGTCGACTTTAGCGGGCGATACACCGCTGGCGTCCTGTGCGTGGACTTTATCATGACTGACATCGACCCGCACATGCGACAGCGGCCATTCCTTGCGCCGCGCATACATGCGGATCGTCATAGAGGTGCAGGCGCCCAGCCCCGCAGAGAGAAAGCCATAGGGGGACATGCCCCGATCCGTACCGCCATAGGCCAATGGCTCGTCCGCGATGGCGTGGTGCCGTGGGCCGGAGTTGATGTCCTGCAAGAAGCCGTCAGGGTCCGCCTCGCTGACGCGCACGATACCTTCAGGCGCGCCGGGGGGCGGGGCAGGCGGGCGCAGTTGCAGATACTTGGTGCTCCAGGCCGCGATGACTTCGGCGGCGTATTCCGCATCCTCAAGCCGGGTGACGAGGTGATCGGCGTCGCACAGCGTGACAAAACTCTTTGGGTGCCGTGCCGCGCGAAAGATCTCGGACGCGTTGTCGATGCCCACCACGTCGTCCTTCGGCGCGTGCAGGATCAAAAGCGCCTTCTTCATCTTGGCGATATCGGGGGCGAGGGCAGCGGCGCTGACATCCTCGACAAACTCGCGCCCGATGCGGATGGGCCGTCCGCCCAGATTCACCTCGGCGCTGCCATCGGCAGCAATGCGGTCCAACGCACCGGCGAAATTATGCGTCACATGGCCGGGATCGAACGGCGCGCCGATTGTCACGACCGCTTTGGCCGAAGGGATACGTCCGGCGACGCGCAGCACGGCCGCCCCGCCCAGCGAGTGCCCGATCAGCAGGCTGGGCGCCAAGCCGCGCGCCTCCAATGCCTTTGCGGCCAGTTCCAGGTCTTGGACATTGGACGAAAACGTCGTGTTCTCGAACTCGCCCTCCGAATGACCGAGCCCGGTGAAATCAAACCGCAGCACCGCGATGCCAGCCCCCGCCAGACGCGCGGCGATGCGGCGCGCCGCGGGAATATCCTTGGAGCAGGTGAAGCAATGCGCAAAAAGCGCAGTGGCCAGATGCGGACCTTCGGGCAAGTCCAGCCGCGCGGCCAGTTCGGCGCCGTCATGGCCGGTGAATGTCAGGCGTTCGGTCGGCATTGCGCAAGTCCTTCATGATCCCCCGCCTAGGACATTAGACACGCGCAGCGCCGCTTGCACCCCTTGCGCAGTTTAATTCACGTCAAGGTGAGATCAGGCACGCCCGCCAGTGAGCGCTGGATCAAACGGATAACGCGTCAAATTCTCGTATCCGTCCTCGGTGATGAGAACCTGATCCTCCAGCTTGATCGAGAAATCGCCCCCCTCGGGACTGATCAGCGCCTCGACGCAGATCGTCATGCCCGGCTCGAGCGCGTAATCGAACGAGCCGGGGACCGCCTGATCGGGATAGGCCACCAGCGGCCACTCATCGCACAGGCCGACGCCATGCATGAGGCAGCCGTATTTGCCGCGCTGATATTCGGGCGCGAGGCGATGCGCGCGCTCGGTGATCTCGGGAATGGTGATGCCGGGGCGCAGCAGGTCCATATTGTGCCGGATATGCTCGATCCCGTGCAGCATTGCCTCAATCATGTCGGGGCGGGCGGGCGCGTCGCCGATCCACCATGTGCGGCTGATGTCGACGCAGAGTCCGTAGCTGCCGACGAGGTCGGTATCGAAGGCCACGATCTCGTTATTCTGGACGATCCGCCCGCCGCATTCCTGAAACCAAGGATTGGTGCGGGGGCCCGAGGTCAGCAGCCGCGTCTCGATCCATTCTCCGCCGCGGCGGATATTCTCGGCATGGAGCACGGCCCAAATGTCATCCTCGGACATGTCGCCGCGCGGCACGCCTGTGCGGGCGGCCTCCTCCATCGCTTTCACCGCGACCTCGCAGGCGTGGGAGGCGCAGCGCATCGCGCGGATCTCATCGGGGCCTTTCACGGCGCGGCACTTCTCGGTCAGCTCCTCGCCGGGGATCACCTGGATCCCCTGCGCCTCAAGCGCGCGCAGTCCGTGGATCATGATCTTGTCGACGGCAAGGCGGCTGTTGCCCGGCGCATGCTCGGCCAGCAGCAGCCGCACCTCGTTGGAAAAGACATCGGCGGCCACGTCAATCTTGTCGCCCCGGTCGAAATAGAAGAGGTCCGCCCCGCTCCGCCGCTCGGCTACCCGCGGGTTGAATTCGCTCAGAAAAGGCGAGTTCTTGTAATCCCAGATGACCATGTAGCCATCGGCGCAAAGCAGTACGGCGCGGAATGGGTTATGGGTGTTCCACAGCTGCATGTTGGTGCTGTCGGTCGCGTAGCGGATGTTGAGCGGATCGAACATGAGGACGCCCGCATAGCCGCGCTGGACCACGTGCCGCGTCAGCCTATCCCAGCGGTAGCGGCGCATTTCCTGCAGGTCCGGCAGAAGCAGGCCGGCGGCGGCCCATTCGGCATAGGCCAGCTGCGTCGGCCCGATCTCGACGCGGTCCTGATCGTTCGGGGTGTTGTCACCCAACCGCGCGCCGCGCGTCGGGTCGATCTTGCGCGTGTCGCGATAATGCTGGTTCATGGGGCCTCGCTGGGGCTGGAATGCAGCCTCAGCGTGACGTAGGGGCAGGGCGTATGTCGCTATCGTTTGCGACCACCCGGCGCCGTTAACGAGCGATTAGCGGCGCACGCGCTCCGCCGCATAAGCAATGGCGCGCTGGTAGTTGCCGCTGTCGTTCCACGCCGACAGAACGTTGAAATTCGCCGTGCCCTGGCCAAAGGGCTGCCCGGCGCGCCAGCCATTGGCGCGCAGCATGTTGGCGGCGGTCGCCAGCGCATCGGCAGCGGAATAGGGATCGGCACGGCCATTGCCATCGGCATCCACGGCATATTGCACCCAGTTGCCGGCCAGGAATTGCATATGCCCCAGCTCGCCAGACGGGCCGCCTTGCGTGCCGGCGGTTATCACGCCGCGATCCACCAATTGCAGCGCCGCAACGGCATGTGGAACGAAACGCGGATAGCGGCGGCAATAGGAGGACAGCGTCACGGCGCCGCTGACGATGGGGGTGCGGCCCATATAGCCGCCCCAGCTGGTCTCAAGCCCCCAGATGGTGGCCAGAATGCTGGCCGGCACGCCAAAGCGCTGCTCGATCGCGGTAAACGTGTTCGGATTGCGTGCGATCCGGTTTTCGACCTGCGCAATGAAATTCGCCGCCGAACTGCCCGAGCGTTTGGCCAGGAACTGTGCCGGATCGCCCTGCAGCGTACCCGTCTGGCTGGAGGGCTGCGACTCGAACCGCCAGGTGATGCTGGACAGTCCCGCCTGCGATAGGGCCTGTTGCCCCCTTTGACCGACGCCCTGAGATGCGGCTGTCTGGGCCAGCGCCTGTTTGTATTGACCGAAGGCGTTCTGCGACGTGATGCAATCCGCGGCCACGGGGGCGGCGGCGAGAGAGGCGAAAAGCGTGAAGGCGATGAGGCGCATGATGATCCCGAGGCTTAAGTTATCTTTCATGTAGCCTAGCGGTTGCGCGGGCGGCTGCCTAGCCCGGCCCGGTAACACCGAGCCATCGGGCTATCACCCACGGAAAAGTGTCCCGCGTTAAGGCGCCCTGTGCGGTAAACGATGCTTATGCAGCGAATGGCTGTTCGGAGCCCACTTTGACCGATGCTGCGAAACGCATGAATGTCCGGTTCTGACGCGAGCGGAGTGAGTTGCTTTCCTCAAGAGCGTTGCGAACGGTGATCTTAGGCTTTCTTTACCATTTGTGAATAGAACCTGTTCCACACGTATTCGGAGGTTCCATGCAACACAGTTTCAGCGACTTCCTCAGACATGGCGGGAACGGCAATTATGTTCTCGCACGGCGCGATGGTCTCATCGTTGGTCGCCGCGCCGGGCTATCGCTCAAATCGACTTTCCCAAACTATTCCGCTTTACGGGCTGATTTCAGCGAAAGCCTCGACCGAGAGATTGCCGAAAACACCCGAATGCTGCTGAACTCGCTGACGCCGCCTGACACAGTGCCAACTGTTTCGGGATCCGATTTGCGCGATGTGTCCGATGCAAGGGCGGAAGCGCTCAACGCATGGGACGCGCGGCTTGAGAGCATATTTAGCGAATATCAAAATCACCTGCAACGGCTTCGACCGCTTCGAACGGCCATGGAAGAACGCCTTTTGCGGGCCTTCGCCGGTCTGATCAACCAGCTTCGGCAGGAAGACCTCGGGATTGAGCAATATATTTGGCGCTCACAAGACGACGCCAAGGTGCGAGATAGCCATGCAGGATTTGACGACCAAGTGTTCCGTTGGGATGATCCCCCAGTGGGCGGGCATCCAGGTGAAGCACATAACTGTCGGTGCTATGCGGAACCCATTGCAACAGCCCCTCAAAGCAACGTAGTTCTAGCCGACTTCGACGGCAGCGTTCCTCCACAAGACCTTTCAGTCCACGAAGCAGGCGGGGGCCACACCATTGCACTGCATGTGGGGAAAAGCGAAACCTTCCTAATCGGTTCAGTCAGCACGCCGCGTGGGAGAATGCTTTTCGTAAGCCAGTATCGCTGGCGACACGGGACGTTCCCCTCACTTGAGGCGGCTCAGAAGCTGACGAACTCCAATCTTGCGAGAAACGTAGACGTTGTGAACGAAGTCGCCAGCGGGAGATTGCGTAGAGCATTCATAACAAGTGATTTTGAATCAATAACAGGCTTTGAGGCATACCGAACCACTCGGCGCGCGTCATCTCCGATACAACTCCGGCAGACATTTGGTGTGGGTACTGTTATTGAGCACGCCCCGGACATGCCGGATGGATTTATCATTATCACATCCTATCCAAGGATTGACTGACATGACGCCGCCGAAATCATTCTACGACTTCACCTTGCAATTTCATCAAGACCTAGATGTCGTTCATCCTGGTTGGGCCGATACCCCAGACGGGCGCAACCAAATCTATGAAGACTTTCGACAAAGCTATGGCGATCAAGCCGTGCGGGAATTAGTCACGTACTGCGAAAAACTCTTAGCGGATAGCGAGACTGATCTAGGCTCACTATGGTTCAAAGAGTCGAAGGCCGACTGGGTTGTTCCAGATAAGGGCGTTCGTTTCCTCTTTAAGGACTTTTTGATCTGGGCAGCTTCGCTATCTTAGGCCGATTCCGAACGAAGGAACGCTCATAGCAGCCATTGGCGCATTCGCAGCGAAATGGCGCTCCGTCCCGCATTGCCGACAAGTTGCGAATTCGCTTGGTAAGAGTTTCGCAAACATCACCCTCACTGCCCCTGTGACTCAACATTAGCCACGATGCCCAGATCGAAAAAGGGCGCCCCGTGACAGGGCGCCCTTCGCATGATGCTAATGCGGTTGGATCAGCAGCTATAGTACATTCCAAATTCCACCGGGTGCGGTGTCGTTTCGTATTTCAGGACTTCTTCCATCTTCAGGTCGATGTAGCCCTGCACCTGATCGCGGGTGAACACGTCACCGGCGAGCAGGTAATCCATGTCGCTCTGCAGCTCGGTCATCGCCTCGCGCAGGCTTCCGCAGACGGTGGGGATGCCTTCCAGCTCTTCGGCGGGCAGATCGTAAAGGTTCTTGTCCATCGCTTCGCCGGGATCGATCTTGTTCTTGATGCCGTCGAGGCCAGCCATCAGCAACGCCGCGAACGCCAGGTAGGGGTTCGCCGCCGGATCGGGGAAGCGGGCCTCGACGCGCTTGGCCTTGGGGCTTTCGGTCCAGGGGATCCGGACACAGCCCGAGCGGTTGCGCGCGGAATAGGCGCGCAGAACGGGCGCCTCGAAGCCGGGGACCAGACGCTTGTAGCTGTTGGTCGTCGGGTTGGTGAAAGCGTTCAGCGACTTGGCATGCTTGAGGATGCCGCCGATGAACCACAGCGCCTCCTGGCTGAGATCGGCATACTTGTCGCCCGCGAAGAGCGGCTTGCCGTCCTTCCAGATCGACATGTTCACATGCATGCCGCTGCCGTTGTCGCCGTAGATCGGCTTGGGCATGAAGGTGGCCGACTTGCCATAGGCCTGCGCGACGTTGTGGATGACGTATTTGTACTTCTGGATCTCGTCCGCCTGCTTGGTCAGCGTGCCGAACAGGAGGCCCAGCTCGTGCTGGCAGGACGCCACCTCGTGGTGGTGCTTGTCCACCTTCATGCCAAGGCGCTTCATCGTCGACAGCATTTCGGCGCGGATGTCATGTGCGTCATCGGTCGGGTTGGTGGGGAAGTAGCCACCCTTCAGGCCGGGCCGGTGGCCCATATTGCCCATTTCGTACTCGGTGTCGGTGTTCCAGCTGCCGTCCTGCGCGTCGACCTCGTAGGACACCTTGTTGATGGTGTTCGAGTAACGCACGTTGTCAAAGAGGAAGAACTCGGCCTCGGGGCCCATGTAGGCCGTGTCGCCGATGCCGGACGCCTTGAGATAGGCCTCGGCCTTCTCGGCGGTGCCGCGCGGGTCGCGCTCGTAGGATTCGCCGGTGTCCGGCTCGACGATCGAGCAATGCACGCAGATGGTTTTCTCGGCGTAGAACGGATCGACATAGGCGCTGTCGGTGTCCATCATCAGCTTCATATCCGATGCCTCGATCGACTTCCAGCCCGCGATCGACGAGCCGTCGAACATGAAGCCTTCCTCGATGAAGTCCTCGTCCACGAGGTCGGAAACGATGGTCACATGCTGCAAACGGCCGCGCGTGTCGGTAAAGCGGATGTCGACATACTCGATGTCGTCGTCCTTGATTTTCTTGAGCAGATCAGCTGCGCTCATGGGATTGATCCTCCACTTGGATATTGCTTGAAACGTATTGGAAATCGGTGGCTTACAGCGCGTCCGAGCCGGTCTCGCCGGTGCGGATGCGGATGGCCTGTTCGACCGGGCTGACAAAGATCTTGCCGTCACCGATCTTGTCGGTCTTGGCGGCCTCGACGATGGCCTCGATGGCGCCGTCGACCTGATCGTCATCCAGCACCACCTCGATTTTTACCTTCGGCAGGAAATCGACGACATATTCGGCGCCGCGATAAAGCTCGGTGTGGCCTTTCTGGCGGCCAAAGCCCTTGACCTCGATGACGCTGAGGCCCTGGATGCCCGCGTCTTGCAGAGCTTCCTTCACCTCGTCGAGTTTGAACGGCTTGATGATCGCCTCGATCTTTTTCATGCCACGGCTCCCTTGATTGTCCCGCATTCCCGCCCGACAAATCATGCGCGCGCGGGGGGCTCAATGGGTGGCGGTCGTGACGCGGGGATGGTCTGCATTTCTTTTGGGGCCTGCCTATTTTTTGGGCAGCGCGCCCAATTTTCGAGCGATTGTGAGTCCGACGGGCGCCGACCGCGGCGGCCGAGAAATGGTTGATCATTCGCCCCTCGCGCCGCAGTTTAAGGCCATGACCCTCAATCGGAGCGCTCCCGAAATGGACCGACAACCACGCCTTGTCACGATGGGGCCCGCGCGGATCGCAAGCCTTCGCAAGCCCGGTGGAGCGCATAAATACGATCATGGCCACGCGGTAATCCTTAGCGGTGGGGCCGGCGCGACGGGCGCCGCTCGGCTGGCCGCGCGGGCGGCATTGCGCATCGGGGCGGGTCTGGTGACGCTGGGCGTGCCGCCCGCGGCGCAGCTGGAGGTGGCGGCGCATGAGACCGCGGTGATGCTGATGCGTATCCAGGATGCGCAGACGCTAAACGCGCGTCTGGAGGATGCACGGATATCGGCGCTTTGCCTCGGGCCCGGTCTGGGCGTTGACCGGGCGGGTCCGCTTCTGGCCCGCGCGCTGGTCGATGCGCGCTGCCCGCTTGTGATAGACGCCGACGCGCTCACGGCGATCGGCAAGGATGGCGCGTTGATGGCGGCGCTCCATTCCGGTTGCCTCCTGACGCCGCATATGGGCGAGTTTGCGCGGATGTTCCCTGACATCGAGGTGCCGGACGCTGTGACGCCGCGTGCCGCGGCGCTGCGCCGCGCGGCTGAACGGGCGGGCTGCACGATCCTGCTGAAGGGCGCCGAGACGCTGATCGCCGGACCGGACGGCACCTGCTATCGGCACAGCGCGACCGGGGACCGCGCTGCGCCGTGGCTGGCGACGGCGGGGGCGGGGGATGTTCTGGCGGGGATCATCACGGGGCTGATCGCGCGCGGCCATGCGCCGATAGACGCGGCAGCCACGGGCGCTTGGCTGCATGCCGAGGCGGCACGTCTCTTCGGGCCGGGCCTTGTCGCCGAGGATCTGCCCGAAGTGCTTCCGCGCGTGTTGTCGCGGCTGGGCGTCTAGGTCAGGCGGCGCCGCGCTGTGCCGTGCGGACGTCGGGTGCAACCAGTTCCAGCCCGTCAGCATAGATCACATGCGGCGTGTCAAAGCGCAGCTCGTGCAGGACCATGGTCATCAGACCTTCGGAGATAATGAATTCGCCGTCGATTAACGACTGCGCCGGGGCCGCCACCTGCCGCAAGCCAAAAAGCGCTTTGGCCCGCCAGTCGCGCACCAGCACCTGCTGATTTTCGGGCAGCACCACATCGCGGTCCGGCCGCGTATCGCCCAGCGATCCGGCCAGGATACGCACTGCCCGCACGCGTAGAACGTGCCGATAAACCGATGTGAGGGTTGCCGTGCCGCTATCGCGCGTCACGATCCGATCCCCCGGCAAAAGATGCTCGACCGGCATTTCACCGTCCAGAGTCAAAATGATACTGCCGGATAGCACTCCGGCAGGCTCCACTTGGGCCTCAAGGGTCATTTGCCCGTGATCGCGCCCGGCCGTTTTCGGCGTCATGGCGTATGTTCCGTGTTTTTATCTGCTCGTTATTATGAACGAGGTTATCCCAACGGCAGGTAAATGTCGCCTATTTTTATCGCTTGGCCGGAACGCGTGTCGATTTTCCCCCTCGCATCGTTTGCGTGCCTGCGCTAGACGGTCTTGGCGCTGCGCCGATTGGGGCTGGCGCGTTGCGGGTGTGGCGGAATGGTAGACGCACCAGATTTAGGTTCTGGCGCCTTTGGCGTGGAGGTTCGAGTCCTCTCACCCGCACCATTTTGATTTTATCGAACTTTGTATGAAGGCCGGGGCGCCGAAAGCTTAGCCTGAGCGAAAGTTTCGCACTCGGTTTCGCACATTCATGTCCTGGTCTTGTTCTGTTCTCAAAGGTCTCGACGCTGCTGCGCCCGCTTCGACGCCGTCCTTTGATTGGCTTGCGCGCGGTACTTTTGGACCATGGCGAGCGTCTTATGGCCGGTGACGGCCTGAATTTCAGAGTCGGTGCAGCCAGCTTCCGCCACAAGTCATGCCGCCGAGTAGCGCCAGCCATGTGGAATCAGACGGCTTTCGCCATGCATGAGACCTAGAGCGGATCGAACGTCCTCCACCGCCTTTTGAGCCGCCCGTTTCCCGATTGGCTGGGTCAGATTGCGCGGCCGGATATGCCGTCCGGCATGAGGACGCGCCCGAACGTAGGCCTGGAGGCGCACAGGCCAGTAGACCCAAATCTTGACGTCAGTTTTTTCTTGGCAGACCGCCATATACTCGCCGTCGAAATCGTCCCAAGTCATCTTGATGCAGTCTCCGAGCCGTTGTCCGGTTCCGACTCCTAGCCCGTAAACCGTCCTCGCCATGGTCAGCCTATGCGCATCACAATGGCGCTCATACGCATCAAGCTTGTCATCGGGCCAAGCTTGGTATTCTCCGCCCGTCAGTTTCGGAATGTCTGTAACCGGGTTCCTCTCGATCCACTCAAGATCGACCGCTTTCCGGCATAGTATCGACAAAACCGCCAGCCGCTCATTCGCTTTCGACCACGTATCGGCCAATGTGTCGCGGGCGGCTATTGCCTGCTTGCGGCGAAAATTCCGCATGTCCTTGTCGCCGTTCTTCTCACGGAGTTCCTCGCAGTGGCGACGGTAGTTCTGGCGCGTACCTGCGGCTTTGCTCCTGAATTCGGGGCTTCTGTAAAAATCGATAATTAGCGCATTCCAAGTCGTCTTGACGACATGCGGCTTCCGACCAGAACGGATGGTCCAGTATTCCCTGAAAAACTCTTCGCTGTCAGGATTATCGGGCAGGCGCGATCTCATCTTGCCGCGCCGAAATTAAGCGTATTCGCGGCCCTTAACCGTTTTGAACTTCAGGTAAGGCAGATCGGGCTTCTTCATGTCACGAAATCCTAGTCCAAGATACTTTCGGTTGCCACCGCCTCAAGCTCTGAAACGCGCCACCGAAGAAATCCGCACAGATCAATAGGCTGAGGCAACGCCCAGGGCGCCACGCGTTTTCTGAACTCGGTCGCTGCATGCATAAGAGCTTAGCGGCGGTCTTCTTATCGGCGAGTATTAAGGCAGTTCTATTGCTCATGTCTGTCAGCAGTTAGAGCGGCTTCTTAGACTAAAATATCCGCTACCGAAGAAAGTCCCAAACTTCTCTTATAGTTATCCACATAAACCGTTCGCGGTGGTGTCGGAAATGATGTGCCAAGAAATTTTCGCTATGAGGAATCAGAGTCCGAGCCAACGGGGGGCAATCAAACGAATGAGATACAGCGAAGAGCAGATCATCGTTATTCTGACGGAGCATGAGACCGGCGCGAAGTGTGCTGACCTTTATCGCAAGCATGGCATGGCGGAAACACTTTCTCCGCCGTTGACAATCTAAGCGTATGAGTTATGGAGGTCCGCCAATATCACCGAAACTGGGCTGGTAGTACTGATCCAAAATATCATTTTCAATGATGGTTGGAGCTGGCGTGTTGTAACCCAGATTTGGCGAGCGGCGGGGATTGTCTGGGCCGAAAAAGCCGCCCTGTAGCATCTGTGATCGCGAGCAATGTCCGGGGCGTATTATGTTGAAGAACTCATGCTTGATTGAACCGTGTTCCGCTGACTCAATTCCCACATTGGGCAGGGGGATTGACGATGTTGGGACCGAGGCAGGAGGCGCAACCGGCGCTATTCTACGAGTTCTCCCTTGAGGAGCACGTGCCACAAGATCACCTGCTGCGATCCATCGATCGTTTCGTCGACCTGAGCAGCATCCGTGCCCATCTTGCAGATTTCTACAGCCACACCGGCCGTCCCTCTGTCGATCCCGAGCTGCTGATCCGCATGCTGCTGGTCGGTTATTGCTTCGGCATCCGGTCCGAGCGTCGGCTCTGCGAAGTGGTGCATCTGAACTTGGCGTATCGATGGTTCTGCCGCCTCGATCTGAGCGACCGGATCCCGGATCACTCCACCTTCTCCAAGAACCGGCATGGCCGGTTCCGCGACAGCGAGTTGCTGCGGCACCTGTTCGAGACGACTGTTGCGCACTGCATCGCGGACGGTCTGGTCAGCGGCCAGCGCATAGCGATTGATGCCAGCGGGATCGAAGCGGACGCTAATAAGCAGAACTCGACGCCGAAGGAGGAATGGGACGCGGCGCGGATCGACCCGGCTGATGCGCCCCGTGCGGTTCGCGAGTATCTCGACACGTTGGACGAGGCTGCCTTCGGGGCCGCGAGCGAGGTCCAGCCCAAGTTCACGTCCTATTCCGATCCGGCAAGCCAGTGGACAACAGCCCGCAAGGGGCCTGCTTTCTTCAGCTATTCCGACAATTACCTGATCGACACCGATTACGGAGTGATCGTCGATGTCGAAGCCACGCGGTCAATCCGGCAGGCAGAGGTTGGATCGACCAAGACGATGTTGAAGAGGATGAAGGACCGTTTCGAGCTGCATCCAGAACGCCTGATTGCGGATACGGCCTAAGGCACTGGGCCGATGTTGGGCTGGCTGGTCGACCGCAAGATCGCCCCGCACAATCTGGTCTTGGACAAGTCCGAGCACACCGACGGCACCTGGAGCCGGGCAGACTTCGAATAGGACGCCGAGAATGATCAATACATCCGCCCCGAGGGCCAGTCACTGAAGCAATTCCGCCGGAACTATTCCGACCCGACGCGGGGACCAACCGGCAAGGGGCGCGCCAAATACCGCGCCTTGCGACTAACCTGTCAGGCATGCCCATCGAAACAGACATGCTGCCCGAATGCAGATGCCCGATCGATCACCCGCGAAGAGCACGAAGACGCTCGCCAGGTCGCCCGCGACATCGCCAAGACCGAGCAATATGAGGCCTCGATGAAGCTCCGGAAGAAGGTCGAGATGCTCTTCGCGCATCTCAAGCGCATCCTCGGCCTCGGAAGGCTCCGATTACGCGGCCCATGCGGCGCAAATGACGAATTCCTCCTCGCCGCCACCGCCCAGAACCTCCGGAAATTGGCCAAGGTCTTTCCCGCACCGCAGCAAACGCGAAAAGCCTGATTGGAAAGGCGCTCGCACCGCATTTGGAACAGCCATTTCTGCGCTCGCAAACGTTAGTTTTTCCACAGAATCGGCGGAGAGCAGTCTTTCGCCGCAACTGCGAGAGGCTCGCGCAAGCGAGGGCCAAGCGGCCATTCACAGCCCGTTGGCGGAGCTCGTCTGCGCAGATCATAAGGGCGTGCCGCCAAGACCTCTTGATCTCCATCCTGACCACCGTCTCGATGTCCTGCATCAGCAGGGCAAACGCATTCTCATCACGCTTTCGCCCCCGCGCCTAAAATCCGGCCGGATAAAGCCCGCGCAAGAATCGGTGAATCATGCCTTCGGCTGCGGCGGCGTCATATCCGTCAGGGGCCAGCATGAAATCAGTCCAAGTGCCCTCGAGCAGGGCGATGGTACCGCGTGCGGCGGCGCCGGCACGAGGCGCGTCGCCGGGATCCAGCGCGAGGAAATCGGCACTCAGCCAGGTTTCTAGTGGTCCGCCGCGCGTGCCTGCGTGCAGCGCGATTTCAGGGCGCGTGCGGGCGGCCCCGCGCAATTCGTACCAGATTCCCACGCTACGCGGATTCATGATCTGAGGCGACAGATCGCCCGCGATGATGGCCCGGATGCGCGCGGCGGGGGCGGGGCCGGCGGCGGCGACGGCCGCCTCCAGATGCGCGTGGTAGGCGTCGGAGGCGATACGCGCCGCTTCGGCAATCAGCGCATCCTTTCCCTTGAAATGCAGGTGGATCATCCCGCGCGAGAGCCCCGCGCGCCTGGTGATTTCACTGACCGAGGTGGCGGCATAGCCCACATCGGCGATCGCGGCGAGTGCGGCCTCGATCAGGCGCTGGCGGTTGTCTTTCACGGGGGGCTCCGATGCGGCTCATTGCGCGACACAGTTGACAACCGGGGGCTGGAGGAGTCAAATATGAACGATCGTCCATTTTTGATGCCGAGGGTGCCGCCATGTCTGCCAGCCCCTATGCCGCTCTCTTCGAGCCGGTCAAGATCGGCCCCGTGACGGCACCGAGCCGCTTCTACCAGGTGCCCCATTGCAGCGGCATGGGTCATCTGCGCCCGCAGGCCGACGCGGCCATGCGTGGCATGAAGGCCGCAGGCGGCTGGGGTGTGGTGTGCAACCAAGAGACGGAAATTCACCCCACTTCCGATCTCAGCCCCTATCCTGAGGGGCGGCTGTGGGACCGCGATGATATCCCGGCGCTGCGCCTAATGACCGACGCGATCCACGCGCATGGCGCGCTGGCTGGGATCGAGCTGGCCCATAATGGCGCGCACGCCGCCAACCTGATGACCCGCGCGCCGGTTCTGGCCCCGTCCGAGGCCAGCATCGAGACGCTCTATCCCAAACAGGCGCGCATGATGGACCGCACCGATATCTGCAATCTCCGGGCGTGGCACAGGCAGGCGGCGATCAATGCGCGCGAGGCGGGCTTCGACATCATCTACGTCTATGCCGGGCACGAGATGGTTCTGCCGCAGCACTTCATGCTGCCGCGCCTGAACCAGCGCAGTGATGAATACGGCGGTAGCCTGGAGAACCGCGTGCGCTTGGCGCGTGAGCTGCTGGAGGAGACGAAAGAGGCGGTGGGCGATACCTGCGCCGTCGCCTTCCGCTTTGCGGTGGATGAGATGGCGGGCGCGGGTGGCATGGAGGCGGGCGGCGAGGGCCTTGAAGTCATTAAGATGCTGGCCGATCTGCCCGACCTTTGGGACGTGAACGTCTCTGGCTGGCAGAACGACAGCGTGACCACGCGGTTTCAGCCCGAGGACGGCTATCAGAACAGCTATATCGCGGCGGTGAAGGACATCACGCAGCGTCCGGTGGTGGGCGTAGGGCGTCTGACCTCGCCGGATTTGATGCTGTCGATGGTGCAGAAGGGCATCGTCGATTTCATCGGCGCCGCACGGCCCTCCATCGCCGATCCGTTCCTGCCCGCCAAGATCCGCGATGGCCGGGTGGAGGAGATCCGCGAGTGCATCGGCTGCAACATATGCGTTTCGTCCGACACCCACGCGATCCCGATCCGCTGCACGCAGAATCCGACGATGGGCGAGGAATGGCGCCGCGGCTGGCACCCCGAGGAGATTGAACCGGTCGAGGCCAGCGGCGGCGCTCTGGTGATCGGCGCCGGGCCTGCGGGGCTGGAATGCGCGATGCAGCTGGCGCGGCGTGGCATGGATGTGACGCTGGCCGACGCTGGCGAGGGCATGGGCGGGCGCGTGACGCGCGAGGGCACGCTCAGCGGCCTTGGCGCGTGGACGCGCGTAATGGAGCATCGCCTGTACGATCTGCGCCAGCGCGGAAATGTGCAGATGTTCACGCAAAGCCGCCTCGATGCGGATCAAGTGGCCGAGCTAGGCCTGCCCCACGTCTTTGTCGCCACTGGCGCGCGCTGGCGGCGCGATGGAGTCGGCCGCAGACATCTTGAGGCGTTTCCAGTGGATGCGGCCATGCCGATCCTCACGCCGGATGACATCATGGACGGCGCCGCGCCCCCGAATGGCCCCGTGGTGATCTACGATGACGAGCAGATCTATATGGGCGGCGTTCTGGCGCTGCACTTGGCCGAGGCGGGACGCGATGTGACACTGATCACACCCGCTGCCATCGTCAGCCCCTGGACCCAAATGACGCTGGAGCAGGATCGCGTGCAGCGCGGTCTGATCGCCGCTGGCGTGAGCACCTGCACGGGGCGCACGATGGCCCAGATCGGGGCAGGGGCCTGCACCACCCACGGTATCTACGGCGAGGCCGAGCGAACCCATGATTGCGCCAGCGTAGTCATGGTGACGGGCCGCGCGCGCGACACCGCGCTTTACGACGCGCTGATGGCGATGCGCGAAGAGGGCAAGATTGCACTTGAGACACTCCAGCTGATCGGCGATGCCGCGCAGCCTGGCCTGATCGCAGACGCGGTCTATTCCGGTCATGCGGCGGCGCGCGCCCTGGGCCAGGACGCGGGCGCGGTCGAGGCCGCGTTTTTTCGCCGCGAGATGACGGCGCTGAGCTAAGAAGGGGCAGGGCTATGAGGGATTTCGACATGGGCTCGCTGACGGCGCAAGTGCGCGAGGGCCACGCCTTGCCGCGCGGCTTTTATACCGAGCACGACGTCTATAACGCCGATATCCGCGACTATTGGAATGCCTCTTGGATCTGGGTTGGCCACATCTCTCAACTGCCAGAGCCGGGCGATTTCATCACCTTCGACTACGGCCCCGAATCCGTGATCATCGCGCGCGATCGCGACGGCAATCTGAGCGCGTTCCAGAACGTCTGCCGCCATCGGGGCAGCCGCGTCTGCATCGAGTCGGCTGGCAATGCTCGCGTCTTTTCCTGTCCCTACCACGCCTGGACTTACGAGCTGACCGGCAAGCTGCGCCGCGCGAGAGAGATGCCCGAGGGCTTCGATCCCGCTGCACATGGTCTTTTGCCGGTGCATCTGCGCGAATTTCACGGCATGATCTTCGTCTGCGCGGCCAACACCCCGCCTGATCTGGACGCTGGCCTGGCAAAGCTGGATCCGCTGGTAGCGCCCTTCGGGTTGGCCGATTTGACCATTGCGCACACCGCCAGATACCCCGTCCCCGCCAACTGGAAGTTGGCGCTGGAAAACTACATGGAGTGCTATCATTGTGCGCCCGCCCACCTCGACTTCGCGCGCTCGCACAGCATCAAGGATCCGCATGACCTGAACGCTGATCTGATCGCGGATCTGGCCGCACGCTCGCGCGCCATCGGCCTGCCGGTCGAAGAGGTGGTGCAATACTGTGCGGGCTCGGCCAGCCTTTTTTTCAAGCGCTATCCGTTATTTGAAGGCTACCAGACCGGCAGCCGCACGGGCGCGCCCTTGGCACCGCCTTTGGGAACGCTGACAGGCCATGACGGCGGCGCGACGGACATGCAGATCGGACTTTTGAACAATTTCCTGATCTACGCCGATCACGTTGTGGGCTACCGTTTTGTTCCCACCGGGGTGCAGGAAACCCGCATCGAGGTGGTCTGGATGGTGCGCGCTGGCGCCGAGGCGGGGCGCGATTATGACATGGGCGATCTGACCTGGCTTTGGCACGTTACATCGATGGATGACGAGCGGATCATTCGCCACAACCAAGAGGGGGTGAATTCGCATCACTTCCACCCCGGCCCGCTGTCGGAGATGGAGTGGGGCATTCGCGCGTTTTACGATGATTATCTGGGCCGCGTCTCGCCCTGATGGCGCGCCTTATCGCGGCATTAAACGCGTCGCGATCTGCGGGATCAGACGCGCAGCCAGCGCCAGCGTCTCGTCGAGGCAATCCCCGGCGCTATAGCTGTTCGGCAAGACGTGCAGGCGCTGCCAGCAACCATCGGAAAACGTGTCGATCCAATCGCCGGTGCGGTTGATCTCGTCCTCTGGCGCGCCCTCCATCAGGGCCGCGCAGGCCTCGCGGATCGCATCGTTGCGGGCAGCGTCGAACTGAGCCGAGATGGCCGCGTAATCGGGTGTGAACTTTTGCTCGCCCCAAAATGCGAACCAGATCGAGAGCGCCTCGGGATTGCAGATATCTGGGTCGAAATCGGCGCGGATGAGCGCGATCAGACGCTCGCGTGGATCGTCGCCCGCCTCCTCCAGGGCGCGCTCCCAGGTCGCCTGATAGCGCGCGTAGTGATCGCGCAGCGCCTCGGTCAGAAGGCCGATTTTCGACTTGAAGTAGAAAACGGCCACCCCCTGCGAGAGCTCCGCCTGCGCGGCGACCGTCGCCAGAGTCGTGCGCCCCAGCCCGTTCTGGGCGATCGAGCGCCAGGTCGCGTCCAGCAATTGCTGCCGCCGCCTGTCGGCATTCTCCTTGCGCTCCTTGCGGGGCCTCGGACTGGGTTGTTCGGCCATGGTCAAGTCACTCGGTTGGGCTCGTGTCGGTCTAGCAATAGGGCTCACCCACGGCTATAGCGAAATTATTTGTTTGAGCAGTCAAAAAAACTTTTCAGCCGGGCAAGCTGTGCTAGGCTCAGGCCAGATAGTAACTTCAGGAGTGATCCGATGACGTCCGTTGCCTCCCTCGACAGCAATCTTCCTGCAGCGGAGGATCTGCACGACTGGGACCGTACCCATCAGCTGCACCCATGGGCCGCCATGGATGACTGGCGCGGCTATGATCACATGATGGTCGACAGTGCCAAGGGCATCTACCTGTGGGACAGTGCGGGCAAGCGCTTCATTGACGGGCCAGGAGGGATGTGGTGCGTCCAGATCGGCTATGGCCGCCGCGAGATGGCCGATGCCATCGCATCGCAGGTCATGACGCTGCCCTACACCTCGCCCTGGACGACAGTGACGGAGCCTTCGGCGGTCCTCGCCAAGAAGCTGGCTGATATGGCGCCGGGCGATCTCAATAACGTCTTCTTCACGACGGGCGGCTCGACTGCGGTGGATACCGCGATCCGCACCGTTCATTTCATGAACAACCGCCTCGGCCGGCCGGACAAGAAGATCGTGATCGCGCGCGAGAAGGGCTATCACGGCTCGACCTATCTGGCCTCGTCGGTCACCGGCAAGGAGCGCGACAAATCCCGTTTCGACGTCGAAAAGCGCCTCGTGCGCTTTCTGCCTGACGTCAATCCCTATCGCCGCCCCGAAGGCATGAGCGTCGAGGACTGGTGCGATGAGAAGGTCGCCGATCTGGAGAACATGATTGCCGAGGTGGGCGCCGAGAATGTGGGCGCCTTCATCGCCGAGCCGATCCTGTGCTCGGGAGGGGTGATCGTGCCGCCCGAGGGCTATCACAAACGCACGCGCGAGATCTGCCGCAAGCACGACATCCTTTACATCTCGGACGAGGTGGTGACCGGCTTCGGGCGGCTCGGCCACTGGTTTGCCTCGCAGGAGGTCTTCGGGATCACGCCCGATATCATCACCTGCGCCAAGGGTCTCACCTCGGGCTATCTGCCGCTCGGGGCCTGCATCATCTCGGATAGCGTGATGGAGCGGATGACCGACCCGGACGACTCGGTGCTCTTCGCCAATGGCTACACCTATTCGGCGCACCCCGTCTGCTGCGCTGCCGCGCTCAAGAATATCGAGATTCTCGAGGATGAGAAGATCCTCGAGCATGTGCGTGAGCTCGCCCCGCATTTCCAAGAGCGTTTGCGGGCGCTGCGCCGCTTCGACGTGGTGGGCGACGTGCGCGGCATGGGCCTTCTGGGCTGCATCGAGGGCGGCGCGAAAACACTTGCCGGAGAACGTCGTCTTGGCGCTATGCTGGACGAGGTCTGCGAGGAAATGGGGCTTCTGGTGCGTCCGCTCATCAACATGGCGGTGTTTTCGCCGCCTCTTGTGATCACACGCGCCGAAGTCGACGAGATGTTCGATATCCTCGAGCGTGCGTTGGAAGAGGTGACGCGGCGGCTTTCCGACGCGTGACTTGAAGTAGATATGACAACATACTGACAAAGATAAGGAACGCGCGACCATTAGTTAATGATCCAAGGCTCGGGATAGCAATGCTGTCGCCCTTCGCGTTCCTGCCCGCCTCGCATGAGGCGGGTGGCGACAGACCCGCCAAGAAGCCGCCCAACAAGGAGAAACACATGTCTGCCTATCGAAATCTTGCACTTGCCGTATCGTCCGCCGCGCTGATGAGTGCGGCGGGGGCCGGTCTCGCCGCCGGGGGCGATCTGGTTGTCTTCGACTGGGCAGGCTACGAGGATCCCGGCTTTTTCCAGTCCTATATCGACGAGCATGGAGAGGCGCCTACCTACGCCTTCTTCGGTGACGAGGAGGAGGCCTTCCAAAAGTTGCGCGCGGGTTTCGAGGCCGATGTCGCGCATCCCTGCTCGCAATCGGTTCCGAAGTGGATGGATGCAGGTCTGCTTGCCCCGCTCGACACCTCGCGGATCGATCGTTGGGACGAGCTGGAGCCGGGTTTTCGTGATATCGAAGCCTACATGAAGGACGGCGATCATTACCTCGTGCCGGTCGATTGGGGAAACACCGCGCTGATCTACAACACCGAAGAGCTGAGCGAGGAGGATGTCCAGTCGCTGAACGTCTTTATCGACCCCAAGCACCAGGGCCGCATCTCGATCGGCGACAACGTCGATGATGCCTATGCGCTCGCCTTCCTTGCGACCGGCGTGCAGGACTGGACCAAGGCGACGGACGAGGATTTTCAGGAGGCATCGGACTGGCTGCGCAAGCTGCACCAGAACGTGCGCACGTACTGGAGCGACGGCGCGTCGCTGCGCCAGCTGATGCAGAGTGGCGAGGTCTATCTTACCTGGTCGTGGAACGAGACTTTTGCCACGATGAGCGGCGAAGGCTTTCCCATCGCGATGAAGCGCGACACGGATGAGGGGGCTTCTTCATGGGTCTGCGGGTATTCGCGCCTCGCCAGCGGCTCGGAAGAGAACGAGGACCTCTTTTACGACTTCATCAACGCATGGCTCGAGCCCGGATCGGCGGAATATATCGTCACGCAATGGGGTTACGGGCATTCCAATGTCGAGGCGATGGCCGATATTCCCGAGGAAACGCTGACCTCGGTGGGCCTCAACGTCAACGACGAGTTGCGGGCCAACACGCTCTGGCAGGCGCCTGTCGGCCCCGAGCTGCGCGAAAAGATGATTGCCGAGTTCGAGATGATCAAGGCAGGATTCTGAGCCTGCGTCACGGCCGATGAGAAGGGCGGGCGCTGCGGCCCGCCTTTTTCGTATCAGGCGGGTTTGCGGCCGCGAATGTGATGCGGGCAATGCTCGCCGGTCTCGAGAACCCCGATCATCGCGCGCCATGTCTTGATGGAATGGTCGATGAATTCGGCCCCGTGCGCCTCTGCCAGCGTATCTCGGCGCGTCTCGAGCGTGTTCAGTTCCTCGCGCGCGACGTTCAGATACCACGGGTTCCGGTTGGTGAGGGCGATGTCGGTGAAGCCGGCCGCCTCAAGCGCCGCGCGGTAGCGCATGGGCGAGGCCATCTCGAAGCCCAGATCCTCGAGCTCGAGATACGCCCCCATTTCCGCCGTGGGTCTGTCGCCTGCGATCAGCCAGTCGGACACGGCCATCCAGCCGCCCGGAACCAGCACGCGGAACGCCTCGCGGGCGAGGAATTCCTTGTCCGGGATGTGGATGATCGAATCCTTGGAGAAGACCAGGTCGAAGGCGCCATCCTCATGCGGAAAGGGGCCGGGGACCACCTTTTCTATCGTCACCCGGTCCTCGGCGCCTGCCTTGGCGATGCGGGTTTGTGCCGCCTCGACAACGTCATCCTCCACATCGATCCCCGTCACATGTGCCGCGCCATGCGCCTCGGTCAGCGAGAGCGTGATCGCGCCCGAGCCGCAGCCGATATCGAGGACGCGCTTGCCGCGCAGGTCCAGCCCCTCCACCACGCGCGCCACCTCCGCCGGGCCGCCGGGCGAGAGGTATCCCTCGCCCCAGAGCATTTCGAGAAAGGAGATATGGCCCTTGTCGTAGAGAAGGTCGGTCATCGCCATCACTCCAGCAGAACGATCGAATCCGCGCCCCAGCCCACGGTCACTGTGCTGCCCTCGCGGGCGACGGCGCGGCCGGCCGTGTTGCGCATCGAGATGGTCACGGGCGCCTCGGCGCCGGGAACGGCGACGCTGTAATAGGTCATGTCGCCATAGTAATCGGTGCCGGTCACGGTGCCCTGGACCTCGCGCTCGAAATGGCCGGTATCCTCGCCGGTGATGGTGAACATTTCGGGACGCACGCCGACCACGTTGATCTTCGCGGCCGCCAGACCCTCGGGCGCCTGCGACGCCGGCACCTCGATCCGTCCGAGCGCGGGAATGTCGAGCTGGTAGGACGCACCGTCGCCGCCGCTCGCACTGGCTTCGAGAAAGTTCATGACCCCGATGAACGAGGCGACGCGGCGCGTTCTGGGACGGCGATAGAGCTCCTCGGGGGTGGCGAGTTGCGCGATCGTACCGTCGAAGATGACGGCGATCCTGTCGGACATGATCAGCGCCTCCTCCTGGTCGTGGGTGACCAGGATGAAAGTGATGCCGAGGCTTTTCTGAAGCTGCCGCAGCTCGTGCTGCATCTGGTCGCGCAGCTTCTTGTCAAGCGCCGAGAGAGGCTCGTCCAGCAGGATCACCTTGGGCCGCATGACCAGCGCGCGGGCCAGTGCCACACGCTGGCGTTGGCCGCCCGAAAGCTCGTGCGCCTTGCGCTTGCCATAGCCGGCAAGGTCCACCATTTCGAGGGCCTGCTCGACCTCGCGGGCCATCTCGGCCTTGCCCAGTTTTTTCCTGACGAGGCCGTAGCCCACGTTCTCGGCCACGTCGAGATGCGGGAAGATCGCGTAGCTCTGGAAGACCATATTGGTCGGGCGGCGGTTGGCGGGGATGTCCTTCATCGACTTGCCGCCGATCATGATCGAGCCGCCCGAGACCTGCTCGAACCCGGCAATGAGGCGCAGAAGCGTGGTCTTGCCGCAGCCCGAGGGGCCGAGCAGCGAGAAGAACTCGCCCTCGTGGATCACCGCATCGACGCCTTTCAGCGCGGTCACGGCACCGAAATTCTTGGTCACGTCCTTGATCTCGATGATCGGCGCGGAGGCGGCTCGGTTCATTGTCAGATCAGTCCTTCTGTTGAGCTGCTGTCCATGCCGCGGCGACGGACCGCGCGGCGGCGGAAGAATTCGGCCACGACGAGCAGCCCGATCGAGACCGCCAGCAGGATGGTGCCCAGCGCCATGATCGAGGGCAGCTTGGACGGAAAGCGCAGCTGGCTCCAGATATAGACGGGCAGGGTGACATCGGTGCCGGTCAGGAAGAAGGCGATGATGAATTCGTCGAGGCTGATGGTGAAGGTAATCAGCAGGCTCGAGACGATCCCCGGCATGATCAGCGGCAGCGTCACGCGCCGAAACGTGCCCCAGCGCGTCTCGCCAAGATCGAACGATGCTTCCTCCAGGCTTTCCTCCATCCCGGCGAAGGCCGAGCTGAGGATCGCAATGGAAAAGGGCGTGCAGATCAGCACATGCCCCGCGATCACCGTCCAGAGCGACAGCGACATGCCGAGCTGCATCAGCATGACTAGCAGGGCCACGGCGACGATGATCTCGGGCAGGACCAGCGGCAGCATGATGAAGCCCATGATGCCCTTCTGCGCCGGGAAGGTGTATTTCGCGGCCGAGCGTGCGGCGCAGGCTCCGAGAAGCGTGCTGATGAGCGCCGTGCTGAGCGCGACGATGGCGCTGTTGCGCACGGCGCTGTGCAGCGCATCGGTCTCCCAGAGAAGATCGAACCACCTGGTCGTGTAGCCCGCCAGCGGGAAGGCGATGATCGTGGCATCGTTGAAGGCGAAAAGCGGAAGCAGAATTACCGGCGCATAGAGGAAGATCATGTAGCAGGTTGCATAGACCGCAAGCCACCGGGCCGATGCATATCTGGAAAGTCCGCGCATCACCGCATCTTCCCCCCGAGCTTGCGGCCCAGCAGATAGATGCCCACGCTGATCGCGCCGACCACCACCATCGACGTCACGGCCAGGGCCGCGCCGAGGGGCGCGTTATTGGCCTTGCCGAATTGCACTTGGATCATGTTGGCGACCATCAGACCGTCCGTGCCGCCGACCAACTTGGGCGTGATATAGTCACCCACCGTCGGGATGAGCACGATCAGCGTCGCCGCGACAACGCCCGGCATCGCCAGCGGCAGGGTGACGCGGAAGAACCGGCGCACCGCCCCGTCGCCCAGATCCTCGGCCGCCTCCAGAAGCGAGCGATCGATCTTCTCAAGCGCCACGAAGATGGGCAGGATCGCGAAGGGCGCCCAGGCATGGGCCAGCGTCAAAACGACCGCGTTCTCGTTGTAGAGGATGAAGGTCAGCGGCTCGTCGATGATCCCGAGATTCATGAGCGCCGAGTTGAAGACGCCGTTATAGCCAAGGATCACCTTCCACAGGAATACGCGCAGCAGGTAGCTGGTCCAGAACGGCACAGTGATAAGAAAGAGCCACAAAGCCTTGCGCGACTTGACATGGAACGACAGGTAATAGGCGATCGGGAAGGCCAGGATCACCGTCGCCGCCGTCACGATCAGCGAAATCCGCAGGCTCCGCCACATCAGCACCTGAAAGATGGGCTGCGTCCAGGCCTCGCGATAATTGGCGAAGGTCAGCGTCTTGTCGAGATCGAGGTAGTTCTGCGTCCAGAAGCTGAACATCACCACCATGGCCAGCGGTGCGGCCAGCATGACCAGCGCATAAATCAGGGTGGGGCTGATGAGGGTCAGACCCTGGCGGCTCTGGAGGCTCAGGCTGGGCACGATATCGGCATCTCCCGCGACACGGCTTCAGCGATACACGGCGCCGCCCATAAGGCAAGCGCGCAGGTAGGGCCGGGGGGCATCACCGTGCGGCTTCGCTCAGAAGCTTCTCGTTCTCGCGCAACAGCATGCCCTCGGGCGGCTCGTCGCCATCGAGCACCGGAAAGATCTCGCGCAGCTTGTCGTGATAGCTCTTCACGCCGTATTCGAGGTCCGACAGGACGACCCCGTCGAAGCCGCTGGAGAACGCGGCCTCCCAGGTCCACTCGATCAGTTGCTCGTCTTCCTTCGAGGTGATGCGGTCGATACGCATCGACAGGTACCGCGCAAGGCGCATGCGCCGGTCCTCATCGCAGTGCCGATAGGTGGTGCCGCGCTGGATGGTTTTGCCGTTCTCGACCGGGAATTCATGGTAGAAGATCACACTATCCGGGTAGAAGCCGAAGACCAGATTGGGGAACATCCCCACATAGAGCCACGCGGCCTTGTGATCCTCGTCAAGGCGGGCAGGCGCCTCCAGGACTCTGTGATACGCCTCGACGCTCCAAAGGCGGTGCTTGCCCTCGCGAAATTGCCCCAGTGAGCGGGACGTGCCGTCCGTGAATGGCTCGTCATGGTAGTTGGCGCCGAAAAGATCGTGCAGGCCGGGATGGGCCATCGCCACATGATAGCCTTCGTTGTCCACGTCTCGCACGCATTTCCAATTGGCCTTTATCTCCTCGGCCCAGAAGCTGCCGGGCGCGGGCACCAGGTTTTCCAGGTCATACTGTGCAAGCTCGTCGTCGAAGCGCGCCATGATCTCTGCCACCGAGGGTTGCGGGCCTTCCTTGAAACGCACGAAGACAAAGCCCTGCCAGATTTCCATCTCGATGGGCTTTAGCCCCATCTCGACCGGATCGAGATCAGGCAGCGATTGAGGTTGCGCCGCGCCGCGCAGCGTGCCGTCGAGATTATAGGCCCAGCCGTGGAAGGGGCAGATGATCGCCGATTTGCAATTGCCCGACTGCTCGGCGACCACGCGGCTGCCGCGATGGCGGCAAAGGTTGTGGAAGGCGCGCACCTTCATGTCCTTGCCGCGGATCACCAGCGCACGCTCGCCCACGAGGTCCGCGGCCATGAAATCGCCCGGCTCAGGCACATCGTTCACATGGCATACGACCTGCCAGTGCCGGCGAAAGAGCTGCTCCTTCTCGGCCTCCAGCATTTCTTCGCTGAAAAAGCTCCAGGCCGGCAGGCCGTGGCGATCCCATTGGGCAGGAACTTGGATGTTTTGGGCGTCCATTTCGGGCTGCTCCTTATGATTGTTACTAAAATTATAGGTCAATTTAAATGAGCGCTCAAACAAAAAACTTTGCCGGTCGCTCAGCCGCCGATAGCGCGCCTCAGAAACTGGTAGAAGCGCGTTGTTGGAAATATCGATAGGGATTCCCTTTGGGAACGTAGCGATGTAGGTGAGGCACACGCCGAAATCCACGCTTCCCCGCTATCGCACGACGAACTCGTCAGCCTTCAACGCCTCGCTGCGCAAGCGAGGCTCGCTGTCGGTCTGGTTTGATCTCGACATGGTCTGGCAAGTGGAGAAATCCGGCAACCGCGGGCGGCCCAATACCTTCTCGGATGCTGCAATCCAGACCTGCTTGATGCTGAAAGTTCTCTTCGGTTTCCTGCTTCGCCGGACGGCCGGGCTGGTCGACAGCCTGATCCGGATGGCCGGGCTCGACTGGTCGGTGCCGGATTGTTCGACGCTCTGGAGGCGCCAGGCGCGGATCGCGGTGCAGATCCTGGATCGTGTATCCGGACAGCCGCTGAAGCTTCTGATCGATAACACCGGCATCAAATCCCGCGGCAACGGCGAGTGGCAGATTCGCAAGCATAGTGCGTCGCGCCGCAGGTAGCGGCGCAAGGTCTATCGCGCCGTGGACGCAGGCACGGGCGATGTTCGCGCCGTCGAATTCACTTCGAGGCGCCAGGGAGACAGCCCCCTGCTGCCGGAGCTGCTGAAGCAGATCCCGCCAGACGAACTGATTGATACCGTCACCGCGGATGGTGCCCATGACACGCGCCGGTGCCATAGCGCGATAATCGAAGGAGGTGCCAACGGGATAATAGCCATCCGCCGCAACGGGCGCGCCTGCACAGCAGACAGCCCTGCAGCCATCGCGCGAAACGACATCCTACGCGCCACGCGATACCTGGGCCGGGCGCTTTGGAGGAAGTGGGCGGAATGCCATGTCCGAAGTCGGGTCGGCGCTAGAATGAACTGCCTGAAGCTCTTTAGCGAAAGGATCATGTCACAAGACCCGGATCATGCATTAACATTAAGATCGGACCACTCGGTGGGGGCAGACCACTTCCTCCCAAGCTCGGGCCGATCCGATGATTCCGGGGTCTGAGGTATCCACCATCGGTTGGATGATATTTGACGTTAGTTTAGCTACTCTTTGCACCTGCTGATCGAGCTGGGCTGCTCTGTCTCTCAGTGAGTAGACCATGGCTGGCGGCCTGCCCGCCAAAGCCTGAGTGTGCGCGCCAACGCTGTCGCGTCAGGCTGGGTTGAAACGCGTATTTCGGAGGGCGTGCGCTCGGACCTGAGCTACGTGCATAGTGCCATTTTGCCGGTATACGGCGGCTACCTGTCGGCCTAACTGCCTCACTCAGGTTTAGCCCAATCTGATTTGAGCATCCCTAACCAACGCAGCCATCCGGTAAAATCCATGTGCCATCTTGGAGTATGGCGTGCTGAGAAAGAGTATCAGGACCGAGCCGAGATGGATTGCGAGCAGCTCGGAAACCCAGGAAGTTCCGGTCGCCGCGTAGAGCAAAAGTCCGGTGACGCCGGTCAAGGCCAATAGCAGAACGAACGCGGTTTCGGCGCCCCATGCTCCGTTCGCCCCAAGCGCGGGGTCTGCCTTCAGCTTGAGATGGATCAGCATGGCAGAGCCCAATGAGAGTAGAATGCCGCCGGGCACGCCCAGCAGCTTGGGCAGAGAAATGAGCTGATAGGGCGCCTCGATACCGAAGCCATAGTGCAGGACGGTGCCGCTGGAGGTCGAGGCAAAGCAGAGCAGGAAGCCCCACATCACTGCCTGATGCGCGTGACGCCGCGCGTTCGAGAATCGATCTTCATCCTCGAAATTGCATCCCTGACCCTGACCGCCCGAGAGGTTGCGCATGGTCGCGGCACTGCGCACCGCCACCATCAGATGCGCCCACCTTATCCGCGTGCCGCCGACCTCCCGCCAATATTTTCTGAGGCCAATCGTGATCGCGGCAAGCGGCAACACGAAAGCCGGCAGGAAGATGGCGACCATCGTGCTGTGAGACAGCACGGCGTAGAAACCCTCACCGTTGGCCGGAGTGAGGGTTGTCGCGATCCAGAACAGGCACGCGATGCCCAGAACCAGCGCCAATGCCATCGCCACGCCCGAGCGTTGGAAGAGCCGTGCAGGGGCGGCGGGCCAGGCGAAACGCTCCCATGATTCCTGCCGCGCGTCGGCCAGTGCGGCGGGCAGGTTAAGCGCGAATTCATGCGGCTCGATATATTGGCAGGCGTAATAGCAGCCTCGGC